>NZ_JABUYD010000006.1:0-185797 GCF_014897515.1 Brevibacterium sp. FME17 | reverse complement strand
GGGTCAGTCAGGCTTTGGGTCACACCGGGATTCCCGACCTTTCCAGTATCAACGTCCGGCTTGCTTGATGTGGAAGTAGCACCGCTGGATTCAAGTGCCTGGCCATAAAAGGATTCTTCGCCAGGTACTACTTACGCACGCGCTTGACGTAGCGGTCCTGGCCGGGGGCGAACTCGTCGTGGTTTTTGAGGAGGTCAATCAGGATCCGCATCGTCGCATCTAGGTACTTGCCGCATTGGCCGCCCGAGATAGCCCATACACGTTGTACGACCTTGGCCGTGTCTTAGGAGTATTTTTCCTGGCCCGCGGTTTACGAGGCCCTGAATGACCTGTCGCTGGGCCCTGGCGGGTGTTCGCAGCTTGAGTCAAGCGCCGTCGGGAGTTGTCGCGGGTGCAACCAGTTACTGTGACGACCTCGTTGAGAACGGCTCTTTTGTTCTTCTTCGAAGCATTCTTGTCTCGCCTGCCGTATTTCGCGGTGACCTCGGTTCGAGTCGCCATCGACAGTTCACTCCGCATACTGGCCGAGGGTTCACCTTTTCGCGGGCAACAGTAAATGAGGCACCGAGGGTGGTGTCCGGGCTTTTTATCTGAGCCTCGGCGCTCATCTGGCAAACATAGTAGGATCCCTAGACGATTGCGTCGTGGATCAAGGCGATGGCAACCGGCACTATGACGCCGAAGAACCCGATCATGAACCCGACCTTCACCCAATTGCGTTCGAGGAACGTGGAATGCTTTGGGAATTTCTTTGCGACGTCGACAAAGCTCAACCGCTCGTCGCACTGTTTCACACTGATCCCGTTGTCGTCCATGACGGAGATGCCGCTCATGAGTTGGTCGGCGGGCCAGTACAGCCCGTTCAGGCTGATCGATGACTTCGATGTCAGGCGTGCGATCGAGATTCGCGGGATCAGTCCGAAACTCACATCGTAGAAGTCCGCGAACACGATGACACCTTCGATGTCGTCGCGTCCAAGCTTGACGGTTCGGCCATACCAGTTGCGGTACTCGACACCTGACCCGGTGAACACGATCCGGCTGCTTTTTATACCGATGAAGCCGGCAGCCAAAAGCGCGGAGGCAACGACGATACATATCAGCGCTGTCCCGACGCCGAGCCAGAAGAATCCGAAGGCGATGACACCGACCAGCACGAGGAACCGCAAGATCCCGAACCGCTGTCGATACCTCGTGAGGTCTGCTGAGACGGCGAAGGGCACCGAAGGAGCATCGGGCAGATCGGCCTTCTTCAATTTTCCCATCCCACGACGATAACAGTGACTCTTAGTCCACGGACTGTGAGTCAACGGCTGCAGGGGTTGGTTTCGACTCTGCAGGCGCGACCCGGGCTGGGGAGCCATGTGGGGAGGTACTGCTGCCGGGAGGAGAAACGCTGGGACCCGTCACATTCACTGTCAAGCAGCAATCGGGGTCTTCGCCTGCTGCTGACTGAGCTGAAGACCTATCCTATGTACACACATTTTGATCATTGACCCCCTTTCTCGCATTCATGGTCATGATGCATTGTTTCTCGCGCGGCTGTCTCGTGACTGACGGATGGCCGTCTTAGCATTCACGGGTGATACGGGCCAGACAGTTCCCGGGTCCCCCGGGGTCTGAGGGCGTAGGCGCACACATGGCGCGCACATGAGGTCAAGGCGAGCTCTACCCTGGCTCGTTTTTCGCTCAGGTCCTCACGCTACTCTGGGTGCGGAGCAACTGAACCGACATCGGGCAGCGCTGCTGCAGAGCAGTGATTGACCCATGAGGAGAACACCGAGAGGCACAATGGAAGCGAACAGGCGCATGATCATCAAATCGGCAGGCGTGGCCGGAACCGTCGCGGTCGTCGGCTCGTCGGCAGCCCTGACTTCGGCGTGCACCTCAGAAGAGTCAGGCGACTCGAAGACGCCGGCGGCCAGCATTTCCGGCAGCGACGTCCCTGTCGGATCCGGAACCGTGGTCGACGAAACCTACGTGGTGACTCAGCCGAAGGAGGGTAAGTTCTACGCGTTTTCCTCCGTGTGCACCCATCAGGGATGCCAGGTTCGCAACGTCACCGAGAAGGAGATCGTGTGCCCGTGCCACTCCTCGAAGTTCTCAACCACGACGGGTGAGGTGCTCGGCGGCCCCGCCACCGAGCCGCTCGCGGAATATGCGGTGTCGGAAGCTGACGGGAAGCTGACGATCGCCAGCGGGTCTTGACTCTCTCGAACCTCAAACCTGAACGCACTCGGTGCGTTATGTACGCCCACCGTTTCCGCGCGAGAGTCTCAACTCAGCATGAGTCCGGGAATTACAAGAGCCCCGGAAACGGCGAGTGTCAATACGCCGGAGACTCCAAGGTTGACCATCTCCGTCCGACTGCCCTTTGTGCTCTCTGCACGCAGGGGAAGGCCCACCCAAACTGTTGTTGCCAGATATCCTGCGACGACGTAGCCGCTGGCAAAGAACATCCAGAGGTAGATGAACCAGGACGACCATCCGCCGAAGTCGGCGATAAGGCGGACGAGCAGCAGCAAGGCGACACTGCGAAGAAGGTTGCTCAGGAGAGCCGTGCGGGTTGCTGATCGGGATGCCCGAATGGCGGCGAGGGCTCCCCAGACCATGACGACAGCGCTGGCAAGCTGACTGATGAGCTCCAGACTCATAGCCCGTCTCCAGCCCTCGCCCCGGGATACTGTGCCCGGTATGCCTCCGGACTGTCGGAGGAAATCAGATCAGCGGCATCGTCGACCCCGATTGCCGAGTCGGCGAGGACGATGACCCCCTGCCTCGTCTTCGCATCAAAGCCGAGGTAAGACCCATAGCCGCCGGTACCGCCGTTGTGCCAGGTGAGATTCGGGCTGCGATCTGTCGTGGTGAGCCAGGCCCAGCCGATGCGGTCCGATTCGTCAAAGTTCTCACGAGGGGCGGCCGCCTTCGCCCCTGGAGCCGTTCCATCCGCCGTTGCCTTCAGCCAAATGCTCAAATCGTGTGTCGTCGACCGGATGGCACCCGCGGGGGACATTCCACCCATCGTCCACGGAGCGGCCGATAGCCCAGAGGCCGTGTAGCCGTGTGACAGTCCCTCAGGCGATTCGGGAACGTAGGTGCTGGCCATTCCCAACGGCTCGGTGATCCGGTCGCGGACGAGATCCCCGTAGGTGGATCCGGTAACCGTCGCGAGTGCCTGGCCGAGGAGCCCGAACGCGAAGTTCGAGTACTTCGGCTCCTTCTCACCCACGTCGACGTCCTGAAGTGAGTCGATGAGGTCTGCCGCAGTTCCGCGATACGGATCGGTGTGGAGGTATCCCGACAGAAGGTTCGCGAGGCCGTCACGGAAGCTCACTACCGGTCCCAGCCTGGGCAGACCCGAACGCTGCATCGCGGTTGAGGCCAGCGTCACCTCGGCGACATCCCCGTCGAGGTCGGGCCAGACATCGCCGAGGCGGGTGTCCTCGTCGATTTCTCCACGATTGATCGCGTCGGCGAAGAGCGCGGCTGTGAAGGTCTTCGTGATCGACCCAATCTCGAACTCGGTGTTTTCGTCCGCACCGACCCCTCCCCAGGTAACGTCATCGCCGTCGATCTTTGCAGCTGAGACGTGGTGCCAGTGCTTGCTGCCGAGGACGTTCTCGACCTCGCTCACAAGAGTCGCGTCGCCGGTGGGCTCGCCCTGGAATCCGCGCGGAAGCGGTGTGATGAGCAGGAGCAGTGCAGCTGCGACCACCGCGGCGATGATGGCGATGATCCCTCTCCGAGGTGTGGCACTCCTTGGGTGCGAGGGAGAAGCGCTCGCGTGCAGGGCGTCGGTTCCGATGTCCATGATTCCGTCCTAGTGCAGTATCAGAGTCTGTGTCAGTGCGTGCCGATGAGGATGAGTGTGAGCAGAGGGATGATCTTCTGGCCTGGAACCCGCCAGTGGCCGCGCCGAGAATTCTCGAGCCAGCCGGCTCCGGCGAGGGCATGGATGTGGTGGTAGATCTGACCGGTCGTTCCGAATCGGTCGTCGTCGCCGAGCCGAGCCACTGTGGTCGTGCCTTCGTAGATCGCCTGCAGGAGCTCAAGTCGGACGGGATGTCCCAGGGCGGCCAGCGCCGGAGCCGCCTCGGCGAAGTTGAGGTCGTTGATCGCTGCCGATGGCAGGCCCATCTGCCAGGACACCGGTGCCTCGGCGCCCGGGGGAGTGGTGTGCCCGGTGTAGACGACACCGCCCTCGTGTCCAGCATGATCGAGGAGGCCGTTGAGGGCCCAGAAAGTGTCGTCCTCGGCATGGGTGCCGGAATCGTCAGTCGTCGGAGGGGCGGGGTCGACAGCGGCGCCCTCCAGGCTCGCGACCTTGCGCTCGAGCTCCGCCAGGCGGGCATCGACTGTGCTCCCGGATTCATTCTGCGATGAGGTGCTCATGCCTTGACAATACACATAATACGTAATTACGTAAAGACGTGAAAAATCGACCGGGTGCCCGGTACCAGACAGACTCAGGCGAGAGACCTAAACTGGTGGTGTGATGAGTACCGACGAACCGCGCACCGAGCCCACGCAACCGCATCCCGAGGCACTGCCCCAGGCCACCTCCGAGTCGAAAGCACTCGGCGCTCCGATGGTCGTCCGCGGCATCCTCGGTGTCGCCTTCGGCATCGCGACGGTGTTCTGGCCACGCGAAGCCGCCAGCCCCAAGCATCTGTCGATGGGTGTCGATATCGTCGACATTCTGTCCATCAGCTATCTGGTCCTGTTCGCACTCGCGCTTGTCTACCAGGGACTGCGTTCGCCGCTGAATGTGCGCACGGCGGTCTTTGGCCAGGCGATCATCACAATTCCCGCGATCGTGTTCCTGTTCCTCGCGGACCAGCCTGCGGAACTGCGCGCGGCCATCAGCATCTGGGCACTGCTCCACGGCCTTATCGAGCTGTGGAATTACCGACAGCTCAAGTCCCACCTGATGCCCTCGGACTTCCTCATCGCGGCGGGCTGTCATTTGCTGCTTGGGGTGATCCTCATCTTCGGCGACGACTTCGGTGCGCTGTGGATCCTCGGCTTCACCGGCGTGGCTACGCTCATCGCCGGAGTCATCTTCATCATCGGTGGCTACTCACGTATCAGCAAGGCCAAGCAGATCGCGGCCGGCACAGTACCATACGTCGATGGAAGCTCCGGGGCCGGTTCCGACGCTGATCATCCAGACGTCCCCGACGAATCTGACGCTCTCGGCGCATCTGAGAGTCCTGACGACAAGAATTGACCCCGGCCCTCCAGCCGGCACAGCCTGCGTCACCCGAAGCCCCCAGCCGAACTCGAGAAGACCGAGGTGAGATGAGTACCGTCGAGCATGACTACGAGAGTCTGTCCCCACTGACTCCGATCGCCGCCTCCGTCAGCTCCTCAGGACTCCTGGGTGACTTGGCTGAGGCCAGCCGCAAACTCTCCCCGGATCTCTTCCGGCGTCTCTTCGAAGTCTCACGCTCGCCCTCACTCCTCATCGCCACAGACTACGACGGCACCATTGCGCCGATCGTCGACCTCCCCGGTCAGGCCTTTCCACTGGATTCCTCGGTGGACTCACTGCGGGCTCTCGCTCTGCTTCCCTCCACCTCGGCGGGGGTGATCTCCGGTCGCAGCCTCCGTGACCTCGCAGCGATGTCACGGCTGCCACGGGAGGTCCACCTCTTCGGATCCCACGGGGGAGAGACCGACACGGTCGCCATCGACACCCTCGACCCGGGGCAGCGCACAGCTCTCGACGGCCTCCGTCGAGACCTCTTCCAGACGTTGCCGACGTCGATCATCGAGCACAAGACCACCGGGGCCGCTGTTCACCTGCGCGGACTCGATGAGGCCGAGCGCAAGAGGGTCGAAGCCGCGGTGAGCGAACTCGTCGAGACTCACGCGATCTTCCCGACTCGGGGCAAGCAGGTCATCGACCTCTCGGTCGTCCCCTCCTCGAAGGCCGCGGCTCTGCAGCGCCTGCGGGAGCAGACCGGGGCAGAAGTCGTCGTCTTCATCGGCGATGACACCGCCGATGAGTTTGCCCTCGAAACATTGGGCGAGGCCGACCTCGGGCTGAAGGTCGGCCGCGAACCCGCAGATACACACGCGGACTACCGCATCAGTACTCCTGCCGAGGTCTCCGTCGTCCTCGCCGCTATCTACGAGCTGCGCAAATCCTGGCTATTCGGCAGGCGCGCGACTCCGATCCACAGGCACAGTCTGTTGGGCAACGGACAATCCACGGCACTGGTCGACCCATTCGGCAGCATCTGCTGGATGCCGCACCCACTGCCGCACTCCTCGTCGATGTTCTCCGAAATCCTCGGCGCCGAAGCCGCCGGATTCTTCGCCGTCGACACCGAAGCCGGAACCGCCCCGCTGACACAGCGCTACATCACCCACTCGACGCTGTTGGAAACCCGGTGGCCGGGCCTCAATTGCATCGACTACCTCGCTCCTGTCGACGCCAACAGCGACGACACCATCGTCGTGCGGGTGCTCACCGGCGACACTGCTGCCCGTATCCGCTTCGCCCCACGTCTGGACTACGCCACCGTGCCGACGCTGATGGTGCGCACCCATGACGGTGTACAGGTCCTAGGCACCTCCGAACCCATCTCACTGATCGCACCCGGCGTCGACTTCGAGATCAGTGAGACCGGACAGTCCCATACTGCCGAGGCGGTCGTCGTGCCCTCAGAGCAGCCCGGGGGAGTCGTCGTGCTTTTGCTGGCCTGCGGTACCGGCACTGGCGACGCCCGCTACATGGCCACTGGCGGAGAACATCATGTGCGCGAACGCGCTCTGAACTTCTGGACCAACTGGGTCGACACCCTCAGCATCCCCAGCCACCATCGTGAGGAGGTCATCCGCTCGGCGGTGACTCTGCGCGCCCTGTGCCACGAACCGACGGGAGGGGTGCTCGCCGCACCGACGACCTCCCTGCCTGAGGGCATCGGCGGCGTGCGCAACTGGGACTACCGCTACACCTGGCTGCGCGACGGATCGATGACCGTGCGTGCGCTTCTCTCGCTGGGGTCCACCGGCGAAGCCGAAGGCTTCCTGTCCTGGCTCACCGGAATCCTGGCGCGCACAGTCTCTCCCGAACAACTCCACCCGCTCTACGCCGTAGACGGTTCCGCTCTGACCACCGAGGCGGTGCTGGCCCACCTGCCCGGATATGCGGGATCTCGCCCGGTGCGGGTTGGAAACGCGGCCGAACACCAGGTCCAGCTCGACGTCTTCGGTCCGGTCACCGAGCTCCTCAACGAACTCAGCGAGCACCTCGGCGATCTTCCGGACTCATATTGGAGGTTGACCTGCCAAATGGTCGAAGCCGTCAGCAAGCGGTGGTTCGAAGCCGACCATGGCATCTGGGAGGCCAGGCGGCCACCGAAGCACAACGTCTACACGCGTGTGATGTGCTGGGTCACGGTTGACCGGGCGCTGCAGATCGCCGAGCGCTTCGATCGTGAACTTCCCGGTGCCTGGCGGCAGCTGCGTGAGGAGATCGCCCACGATGTGCTTGAGAACGGGTACAACCAAGAGGTCGGGGCCTTCACGGTTGCCTACGGAGAGACCGACCTCGACTCGGCGTGCTTGTTCGTGGGACTCTCCGGTCTGCTGCCGGCCGACGACCCGCGCTTCGTCTCGACCGTGGATGCGATCGAACGCGAGCTGCGAGTCGGGCCGACGGTCTTCCGCTACACCTACGACGATGGGCTGCCCGGCCTGGAGGGCGGGTTCCACATCTGCACGACCTGGCTCATCGAAGCCTTCATCAAGGTCGGGCGCATCGACGACGCCTGGGACCTTTTCCGGCAGTTGGACAATCTGCTCGGGCCCACCGGCCTGCTGGCCGAGGAATATGACCCGGTCGCGGAGATGCACCTGGGCAACCACCCGCAGGCCTACTCGCACCTGGGCTACATCCGCGTCGCACAAATGCTCGACGAGTTCCGTCCGAGCTGAGCACAGCACACAGCATTCTGCACACGGCAACGAGAAACGGGTCGAGTGTCAAAAGACGAGGCGCGCGTGCGTTTCTCGACACGCAACCCGTGGCCCGGAGAAAGTGGCACAGCCTCACTCAACGAGGAGGGTGACCACCTCGGCGATGCAGGCCGGGCGGTCTTCGCCTTCGATCTCGATGACGTGCTTGAGGATGACCTGGGTGCCCTTGTCTCCGGGGATGACCTCGTTGACGCTGACCGTGCCGCGCAGGCGAGAGCCCACCGGCACCGGCTGGGCGAAGCGGACCTTGTTCAGCCCGTAGTTGACGCGGATGGACACGCCTTCGATGGTGAAGATCTTGCTCGAGAACTTCGGGATCAAGGACAGGGTGAAGAAGCCGTGGACGATCGTCGAGCCGTAGGGGCCGTCTGCGGCGCGCTGCTCGTCGATGTGTATCCACTGGTGATCGTCGGTGACATCGGCGAAGGTGTTGATCGCCTCCTGGTCGATCGTCGTCCACTCGGACGATCCCAACTCGGTGCCGACGAGCGAAGTGATCTCATCGATTCCATTGAGTGTGCGCATTCTGGTTCTCCTTTGATCCGTGACTGTTGTACGTGCCGTGTCAGGCGTGTTCTTAGCGGACATTCGATTGAGAGAATGCCGGTACTTGGCACCTTACTTGTTCGCATCGGACTTGGCATCGGTGTGTCCGGGATTCGGTTAGGTTGGAGGCATGGCCACTCCGTCACGATTCCTCGACGAACCTTTGACTCAGCCGCTCTCACCCAGGTGGGTCGACCGACCGGCAGGGTACCGGGATTTCGAAGCGGCCTTCTTCATCGGTCATGGTCGTGCCACCTTCGACCGCTGCGCGGAAGAACTCTTGCACTGGCAAGTGAAGATCCGCAGCGGGTTCGACATCGATGTCGAGAGTCCGAAAAGCGGTCCGCAGACGCAAGGCGACGGCCGGGACAATGGCTGGGACAACGGAGGGGACGCTTCGCGGACAGGTTCTGGCCGCCCGCGGGTCGAAGTCGGACAGGAACCCACGATCTTCGTGCGGCTCGGACCGTTCCGTCTGCCCGAACCGGCCCGCGTCATCGAGGTCTTCGAGTCGGAGGCACGTCGCGGATTCACCTATGGGACGAAGCCCGGGCACCCGATCACCGGTGAGGAGTCATTCATCCTCATTCACACCCCCGATGACCGAGTCTTCCTCGTGCTGCGCTCGCTCTCACGAGCAGGACTGGGGATCTGGCGCCTCGGCGAACCCCTCGTCCGTCTCGCCCAGAACGTCTACCGCAGGCGCTACGCCCGCGCCCTGCGCAGCTGACCGTCCTAGGCGGATTCCAGGTACTGCTTGAGTGCCTCGTTTTGGGCTTCAGGATCTGGGAAGACCGCTTCGGTGCGGGCACCGCCTGTGATTGGATCGTTGCTGAAGTTCAGGCGTATGCCGAGCAGGCGGGCCTGTCCCTGTGCGATCACGAGGCCCAGGCCCATGCCGCCGCCACCGGCGGAGACGAAGCGGGTCGGGCCGGTGTTGACGATGTCGGGCGGGTAGCCGGAGCCGGAATCGGTGATGGTGATGCTGCGGGTGCTCGTCTCCAGGCGGATCGGGTCCGCGCCGTGCTTGATCGCGTTGACCAGCAGGTTGGAGATAATGCGTTCGAAGCGGCGGACATCGGTGACCAGCGTCGAGTTCAGGGCCGCCAGATGAGTGTCGATGGTGTGACCGGACAAGGCGCCGGAAGCGGTCATCGTACCCAGCAGCGAGCGGATCGCTTGGTCGATGTTGACACGGGTGAACTCGGGGTTCGCGCGGCCCGCATCGAGGCGTGAGACTTCGAGGAGGTCTTCGACGAGGACCTGCATGCGCTGCACCCGATCCTTGACGAGCTCGGCGGGACGCGAATCTTCCTCGAGCAGGTTGGCGGCGTTGACGAGGCCGGTCAACGGGGTCCGCATCTCGTGCGCCAGGTCCGCGGTGAAACGCTGTTCGGAATCGATGCGTTCGGTCAGTCGTGTCACGGCTGTGTCGACCGCCGAGGCGAAGGCCGCGACCTCTTGGTCCGTATCGTCGACGACGTCGGCGATCCTGATGCTGGTGTCTCCGGCCGCGATCTTCCGTGCGGCTTGAGCCCCCAGGGTCAGCCTGCGTGAGATGCGACCGGCCACGATGGAGCCGACACCGCCGACGACCAGAGCGGAGCCGATCATTCCCACCAGCAGAGCCTGGTCGATGCGGCCGATGAGTTCCTGACTGTCCTTGGTCGAGGCACGCACCGAGATCACCTCGGTGTAGGAGCCGACCTCGATCGGGGCAGCGGCCCATACGATCTCTTCACCGTCGACCTCGGAGCGCATCGTCACGCTCTGGCCCTTGAGCGCCTGGGCGCGTGCATCCTTGGGCAGTGCGGGGTCGTCGATGCGGGCGTTGAGGGTGAGCACTCCGGTCTCGGAGAAGATGGCGACTGAGTTCGCGAGCTGCTCGGTCACGGTCGAACGCATCCGGTCATCCTCAGCCCGCGCCGCGGACTGACGCAGCACGATGGAGCAGGAGAGCACAGCGATGATGACCGAGGCAACGATGAGAAGGGAGATCTTCCAGCGCAGTGACATGCGATCAGCCCGCGAAGCGGTATCCGAATCCGCGGACGGTTTCGATCATGTTGGCGCCGATCTTCTTCCGCAGGCGCTGAATGTGGACGTCGACGACACGGGAGTCGCCGGCCCACTCGTAGCCCCAGACCGTGAAGGCGATCTTCTCTCGCGAGTAGACGTGTTCGGGCTGCTCGGTCAGAAGCAGAAGGACGCGCAGCTCCGTGGGGGTGAGGTGGACTTCCTCGCCGTCGATCTCCACGGTCAGGCGACCGGTGTCGAGGACCAGCGAGCCCAAGCGTGTTCGGAACGGGCCCAGCTCATCATCGGAGCCGGCGCTGCCGTTGCGGTTCTCGCCCGCACCCGGGTAGCCGCCCTGGCCGGAACTCGCCTGCATGGCCGGTGAACCGTCCGGGCGAGGCGGAACGGTGACGTCGTCGCCGATCATCTGCTCGTCTGAACCGTCGCGCATGTCCGCCGAGGTGAATTTTCCGCCCGCACCCAGGTACGTGTCGTCGGACTCGAGTTGGGCCTTGAGGCGTTCACGGGTGTCCATGCCGGGGCTGGCCCCAAGTACCTCAGGGATGCCGTCTCCGGTGATCATGCCGCCGGGGCCGATCACGGTTTCGTGCTCCTCGTCCAGCTCGGCGGACGGGGAGTAGCCGAGCTTGTCGGTGCCGGTGGTGATGAAGCGGCGGACGACGGCGCGGATGCGAGCGTTGAGCACCTGCATGTCGAAGGGCTTGGTGAGGTAGTCGTCGGCTCCGGCCTCGAGCGCCTGGACGATGTCGATCGCATCCGAGCGGGCGGAGATGATGATGATGGGAATGGTGGAGCGCTCACGCACGGCTCTGCAGATCGAAGCGCCGTTCATGGTGGGCAGCATGAGGTCGAGAAGCAGAACGTCGGCACCGTGTGCAGCGACGAACTCGTACCCCTCACGACCGTCGGCGAATGCCGACACCGTGTAATCGAACCGTTCCAGGCCGATCTGGGTTGTCTCCCGGATGACCTCGTCATCCTCAACCAGAACAATATGCATTACGTTTCTCCATTAAGCCGCGTGAAGCGTTGACCCGGTTCAAACCTACCTTCATGCAGGCGGAATACCTGCACTGACCACCCCGAAGGGCAGCAGGCCTCGTCGCCGTCGGCATACATCGCCTCCTGCACCACCAGTGTCCCATTCTTACCTGGGCTGAGTTTGAGCTGGTTGCCAGTGGCGATCAATTCAAGGCGTGGTCTGCTGTCCTTCTCACTGATGACAGCCCCCGCCACGATCTCGCTCTTCTGCTTCGGGTTGGCCACGGTGACGAGCTGAAACTTCTTGTCGCCGCTGAGGAAAGGTGTCGCGAATTTGAGGCATTCTTTGCAGTCGGCGACGACCTTCGCCGATTCCGTTGCCTTCCCGGTCACCGCGATCCCCGAGGAGTCCACAATGGTCTTGCGGATCTCCTTGAGCGAGAACGGTTTGTTGGGCGGACCGGAGTCCGAATTCGCGGGTTCGAACTGAGTGGGAGATGTCTCACCTTCAGGTTCCACCCGCAAGCCCTTGTCCGGACCGCAAGCGCTCAAGCCCGCCAGCGTGATCGTTGCAAGGGCGGTTGCGATCACTGTTCGCAGAACTGTGCGCGGGCGCGACTTCTGACCAGGGACGACCTGGTTCGAGCTGAGCGCGCGCGACACCTCGTCAGAGGGGCGCCGAATGGGGATGTGCACATAGACATTTTTGCGTGTTCTGGCCGGGTAGTCCACCCGCGCTCCGATTCCGTCGAGCCGGGAACGGTGGTTTCCACGCTTCGCCTCTGAGTTGCACGGCCACCTCGGTGCGCCGATTCTCAGGTGAGGTCGGTACGCTGGGGGCATGGCAGCATCGAAGTCTGAGAAGAAGTCCACCAGCACCGTGTCGTACAAGGACGCGCTCAAAGTGGGGCTCGTCTGCGGTATCGCCGTTCTGATCCTGTCGATCATCGTCACCCGCGCCTGGCAGGACGGGACCGCGTTCGGGTTCGCCTTCGTCTATGCAGGTGTCGCATTCGTCGTGGTCACCGTGTTCGCCAGCATTCTCAATTGGGTGCTGCGCAATGACACTCAGAACGATGATCAGACCTACCCGATCCTCAAGTGATCCCAGCGACGCTTTCCTGATTCCTTCGGTACCCGCCTGAATTCGGCGGTCTTCATCTGGGTCTAGGGCGATGGCCCCTGTCGGCCCGGTTCCACCTCGGTGAAGTAGGCTTTTTCCATGGAGACATGGAACACAGAACTCACGCCGCTGTCCTTTCTGCGCCGCTCCGCGGACGTCTTTCCCGGCACACGCGCCGTGGTCTACAACGACCAGGAGATGACCTACGCCGAGTTCGCCGCAGCGGTGGAGACCCGGGCGCATGCTCTGCGTGCCGCCGGCATCGGGCCCGGCGACCGAGTCGCCTACCTCATGCCCAACCTCCCCGAAGCGCTCATGGCCCAATTCGCCGTGCCCTTGGCCGGAGCTGTCCTCGTGCCGATCAACACCAGGCTGGCCCCCGAAGAGGTCCGCTACATCTGCAACCACAGCCAGGCGAAGCTGCTGGTCGTGGACACGCAGCTGTGGCCTAGCGTCGCCCCTGTCATCGATGGCTTCGACACCGTTGAGACCATCATCGACGTCGAGGACACGACGATCGCCACCTCCGCCGAGGCGGTCCGTCCGGAACCCGCAGCACCGACCGTGACCAGCCTGGACGAGTTCCTGGCCGGCGCCGAGGCTGACACCGAGGAGTTCACCTGGCGCGTCGAGGACGAGCGGGCGACGCTGTCCATCAACTACACCTCCGGCACGACAGGACGCCCCAAAGGTGTGATGTATTCACACCGCGGCGCCTACCTCAATGCGCTCGGCGAGATCATCCATTCGGGCCACGATAAGAAGAGCGTGTATCTGTGGACGCTGCCCATGTTCCACTGCAACGGCTGGTGCACCGGCTGGGCGCTGACTGCCGCAGGCGGCACACAGGTGTGCCTGCGCGAGGTGCGCGGAGACGTGATCTGGGATCTTATCGTTCGTCACACGGTCACTCACCTCAACGGTGCCCCGACGGTGATGAGCACGGTGATCAACGCCGAACAGGCACATTCCCTCGATCAGGCAGTGACCGCGACGATGGCAGGTGCCGCGCCGAGCCCGACCCTGATCTGGCAGATGGAGGCGCTGAACTTCGAGATCGTGCACGTGTACGGGCTCACCGAGTCCTACGGTCCCTACACGGTGTGCGAATGGCAGGATTCCTGGGATTCACTCGATGACAAGTCCCGAGCCCGGCTTCGGGCGCGGCAGGGTGTGGGCATGGTCCAAGCCGATCAGACCCGCATCGTCACCCTCGACTCGGGAGACGAGCTTGTCGACGTTGCAGCCGACGGGCAGACGATCGGAGAGATCGTGATGCGCGGAAACAACGTGATGAAGGGGTATTTCCGGGACCCCGAGGCGACCGAAAAGGCGTTCCAGGGCGGCTGGTACCACACCGGTGACCTCGGCGTGATGCACGAGGACGGCTACATCGAACTGCGAGATCGCTCGAAGGACATCATCGTCTCCGGCGGAGAGAATATCTCGACCGTCGAGATCGAACAGGCGATCTCCTCGCACCCGGCCGTCCTCGAAGTCGCCGTCATCGGAGTCCCCGACGACAAATGGGGCGAGCGGCCGAAGGCATTCGTCATCGTCCGTGAGGGGCAGCCGGTCACCGAGACCGAGATCGTTGACCACGTGCGCACTCAGATCGCGAAGTACAAGGCGCCGCGCGAGGTCGAGATCGTCGAGGCCCTGCCCAAGACCTCGACAGGCAAGATCCAGAAGTTCGAACTGCGCAATCAGGAATGGGGCGACAGGGAGTCGCGAATCCAGGGCTGACACGCACTTGGCCCACAGCGGTTGCAACCGCTGTGGGCCAAGTGCGTTCTGTGGGTGCGCCGGTCTAGCGGAACCGCAGCAGTCGGAGACTGTTGAGGACGACGAACACCGAGGAGAACGCCATTGCGGCCCCGGCGATCATCGGGCTGAGCAGGCCGAACGCGGCGATCGGCACGGCCGCCGTGTTGTAGGCGAAGGCCCAGAACAGGTTGCCCTTGATCAGCCCCAGAGCCTTCCGGGACAGGCGGATGGCCTGCGGGATCTGCCGCGGATCCGAGCGCACCATGGTGATGTCGGAGGCTGCCATCGCCGCATCTGTACCCGAACCCATCGCAATGCCCAGATCGGCACCGGCCAAAGCCGCAGCATCATTGATGCCGTCACCGACCATGGCCACCGCCAGTCCCTGAGCCTGCAGCTCATTGACCACAGCGATCTTGCCCTCGGGCCGGACATCGGCGCGGACCTCGGCGATTTCGAGCTTGCCCGCGACCACCTCGGCGGCTTGGGCATTGTCCCCGGTGAGGAGGACGGTGCTGATGCCGAGCGTATGCAGCTCGTCGATCGCCTCGGCGGCTCCGGTCTTGATCTCGTCGGCGACGAAGGTCAGGCCACGGAACTGTGAGTCGATCGCCAGGGCGACGATCGTGGCTCCGGTGGGCACCGAATCCGCGGGGAACGAGACGTCGATCCCGTGCTCCCGGAGCAGATCCGGACGACCGGCGAGCACCTCGTCGCCGTCGATCGTCGCCCGCAGACCACCACCGGGAATGTTGTCGAAGTCTTCGACGCCGGAGCGATCGATGGTGGCGATGCTGCTGCCTTCAGCCTCGGCACCCGCGTTCATCCTCGCGGCCCGGGCCTCGACGATCGCGCGGGCCACGGGATGCTCGCTCTGTGACTCCAAGCGAGCCAGAACCTCGAAGTCCGTATCGGTCAGCTGCGTGTCCAGGAGGGTCATGATCCCCGTGGTCAGGGTGCCCGTCTTGTCGAGGACGACCGTGTCGATCGAACGCGTCGACTCGAGCGCCTCGGGCCCGGAGACGAGGATGCCCAGCTGGGAACCGCGCCCGGACGAGACGGCCAGGGCGGTCGGCGTGGCCAGGCCGAGGGCACAGGGGCAGGCGATGATGAGCACGGTGAGCGCGGCGTGTAGGCCCATCGACCAGTCGCCGGTGATCAGCCCCCAGGCGAGGAGCGTCAGGAGGGCGATGCCGAAGACGATCGGCACGAACACGGCAGAGATCCGGTCGGCCAGTCGCTGCACGGCCGGTTTGCCCGTCTGCGCGCGGCTGACCAGGTCGGCCATGGCCGCCAAGGTCGTATCGGACCCGACCCGTGCGGCCCGGACCTCGAGCACACCGGAGGCGTTGATCGTGGCACCGGTGACGCTGTCGCCGACTCCGACCTCGACGGGAACGGATTCGCCGGTGAGCATCGCTTCGTCGATCGCGGAGTGACCGGAGATCACCTCGCCGTCGGTGGCGATCTTCTCACCCGGACGCACGATGAAGACATCCCCGACGGTGAGTTCGTCGATCGGGACCTGGACCTCTGTCTGGGCGGCCTCGGCCGAGTCGCGCAGCACGTTCGCGGACCGTGCGCCCAGGCCCAGCAGCTCCTTGAGTGCGGCCGTGGCGCGGTTCTTCGCACGTTCCTCGGTGAGCTTGCCGATGAGCAGGAACACGGTGATCGCGGCCGCGGCCTCGAACCACACATGGTAGGACTCGGGGATCTGCCAGCCGTAGCCCGCGGCGACGGCCCGACCCAGGGTGATGTACGAGTAGAGGCTGGCGACGATGATTCCGACGCTGACCAGGGTGTCCATGGTCGTGGACCTGCCCCGTGCAGCCTTGGATGCCGCCGCGTGGAAGGGCCACGCACCCCAGGTCACTACCGGCAGGGCGAGGATCGCGACGATCCACTGCCAGCCGGTGAAGTGCCAGCTCATGACCATGGAGACGGCCACGATCGGCGCCGCCAGAATCAAGGATCCGATGAACCGGGGCCGCAGATGCCTGGGGTCGTAGTCGACGATCTCGGGTCCACTCGCCGAAGCGGTCTTCACGGTGGCACCGTAACCGGCCCTTTCGACGGCGGTCATCAGGTCATCGTCACTCAGTTCTGAGCCGACGACCACGTGGGCTGTGTTCAGCGGGAGGTTGA
Organism: Brevibacterium sp. FME17; assembly: GCF_014897515.1. Classification (NCBI taxonomy): domain Bacteria; kingdom Bacillati; phylum Actinomycetota; class Actinomycetes; order Micrococcales; family Brevibacteriaceae; genus Brevibacterium; species Brevibacterium sp. FME17. Next base: position 169,209 of record NZ_JABUYD010000006.1, on the reverse strand, counting down.
CCTCGGCGCTGACTCCGTCGAGGCGGGCGAGTTTCTTCTCGATGCGCGCCGAGCATGATGCGCAGGTCATTCCCGTGATGTCGAGATCAACCTCGCGTGACATCACTTCACCTCGTAGCCGGCTTTGTCGACGGCCGCACCGATCGCAGCGTCGTCGAGTTCCCTTTCGGAGGTGATGGTCACGGGGGAGTCTCCGCCGGCATTGAGCTCGACGTTGACCTCGGTGACTCCGGGCAGTGCCCCGAGCTCTTCCTCCACGGAGCTCACGCAGTGGCTGCAGGTCATTCCGTTGACGATGATGGTGGTGGTAGTCACGATGTGTCTCCTGTCTTCGCGTGTCATCACCTGCAGGTGTGCCGGTGATGTTGCACTCAGCTCTTGATGAGCCGGGCAATAGCGGCTGAAGCCTCTTCGATCTTCTTGCGGGCGGCGTCGTCATCTCCAGAGGAGGCGGCGTCGACCACGCAGTGAGCGATGTGCTCTTCTAAGAGGTTGATGGAGACCGCGTGCAGCGCGGCCGTTGCTGCGGAGACTTGGGTCAGGATGTCGATGCAGTACTTGTCGTCATCGATCATCCTTCCGATCCCACGGACCTGACCTTCGATCCGTTTCATCCGCTTCGCAAGGGCGTCCTTCTGCGGGGTGTATCCATGTTGCTCAGTCATGACGATACTGTATACCCCCTTAGGGTATAGGTCAAGTGGTGAGTGCTGCTCCCGTGAGTGTGCGATTGGTCTCACCGTGGGCATCCCGTGTTACCAAGCTCTTACAATCGAATCATGCGCGTTGCCAGACTATTCCGATTCCCGGTCAAGGGATTCCCGGCCGAGGAGATCTCCGAAGCGGATGTGCGCACCGGCCGCGGCATCCTCGGTGACCGCGTCGCAGCGTTCACCAACGGCAGCCTCGACGTTCCCGACGACAGCTGGCACCGGTACTCAGCGTTCACAGTTCTGAAGAACGACACCGATCTGCAGAAGTGGCAGGTGGCCATCGACCTCGCCGAGGCGGCTGCTGAGTCCGCGACGGTGACACTGACGTCACCGACGAACGAGTCCACGAGGTTCCGCACGGGTGACCGGGACTCAAGGGCCACCTCGGCGGAATTCCTCTCTGCACGCATACCCCCTCAGGGTGGCTTCCCGCGCGCACTGAGGGTCGCGAACCAGGGCATGTTCGACTCGCAGGCTTCCGGCGTCTCGATCATCAACCCGGCCACGGTCACGGCAATCTCCCACACCGCCGACGGACAGGCTGCCCTGGGGCCTGATGAAACCGAACTGGACCCGTTGCGCTTCCGCGGCAATGTGCTCCTCGACGGACTCGCCCCCTTCGAGGAGTTCGCACTCATCGGCAAGATCGTGCGTCTCGGCGGGGTGCGCTTGGCCATCACCCAGGCGATCGAACGCTGCCCGGCGACCACCGTCAACCCGGCCACCACCGCCGTCGATGTCAATGTCCCCCGGGTTATGGCCTCGGCATGCGGGCATCTGCACTGCGGAGTCTACGGAAGAATCCTCGAATCAGGCCTGGTCAGCACCGGTGATCAGATCGAGATCGAGGGTGACGCTCCACGTGAACTCGTCAAGACCGCACGCACTCCGCGCTTCATGACCGTGCTGGGCAGCCAGCAGATCTGCAATGACATCGTCGAGGTCTCCCTGCGCGATGACCAGGGGTGGATCCGCGAATTCGACGAACCCGGCACCAACCTTCGCGTTCACCTCGAACTCGGCGAGCCGTTCTGGCGAACCTATACGATCACGGACGTCTCCGATGACGTCGTGTCGATCGCGGTGCGCACCCAGGGCAAGGGCTCTCGCGCGGTCGCCGAACTCTCCGCCGGGCAATCCATCCTGGCCTCCGGGCCGCACGGAACGATGACCGCGAGCCGCGTCTTCGGGGGCACGACCGCGCTGGTCACAGCGGGCATCGGCATCACACCGAGCCTCGGACTGATGCGCGGGGCCGAGCTGTCGGGCACCGAGAAGATCAAACTCTTCCACGTCGACCGCGACCACCGGACGGCCTGCCTCTGGGACCGCCTGCAGAAGCGTGCCCAATCACGGCAGATCCCGGTCGAGGCCCACCACCGCGACACCGCAAGCCACGGCAGGCCAGGCCACGCCGAGCTCGTCGACTGGCTGGCAGGATGCGACAACGTCATGGTCTGCGGGCCGGTCGACTTCACCCGAGCGGTGCTCGACGCCAGCGCCGAGGCCGGAGTTCCGGCCGTGCACCAGGAGATCTTCGCGTCTCCGAACACCGGCATGAGCGAGGCCATCGCCGCATGCCCGCCCGCCGAGGTGACCCTGGAGAATTCGGGCACGAGCTTCGTCTGGGAACCGCAGCAGGGAACTCTGCTCGAGGCCTTGGAGGCCCGTGGGCTGCAGGCCGATAACTCCTGCCGAGGCGGCTCCTGTGGGACCTGCGCCGTGTCCTTGGCTGCCGGGTCGGTCATCTACCCGGTCGAACCGGCCGCGCGGATCGCCGCCGACGAGGTGCTCGTGTGCTCCGCCGTCCCTGCCGGGCCCATCAGCCTCGGAATCTGACCGAACCGCGTCTGGGAATCTCGCGCCAGGCAGACCCGGGACTGGACACGGCGGGTGGCAGAATGGACCCATGCCCAAGGACCAGCGTGCCAAAAAGTCAGGAGGACTGACGAGACCGGTGGCACGTGTGAGCCGACGCATGAAGTTCGGTGTGGCCGGGCGCATCATGTTCGCGAACTCGATCATGCTCGTGGGCATCATGGTGCTGACCACGAGCCTCCTCTACATCCAGCTCTCCCAGCTGAACCAGAAGCGGGAACAGGATCTGCTGCGCTCCGCGGCGGACAACATGTCGATCTCGCTGAGCCTCGTCGGGACCGGTAAGACAAGTCCGGCCGACTTCATCGACGAGGAATCGCATGGCAACGTCAAGAAGATGCTCGACAATGTCGTGAGCGAATATGACTTCGATGTGGCAGCCGTCGTCCCCATTGACTACCTGGTCACCCCGCCGTCGTTGGGTTCGTCGAATCGGCAGGATCGCAACGAAGAGAAGATCGTGTCCGCGAACTCGGGGGATGTGCCCGAAGACTCGATCGATCAGCTCTCGATGGCCGTCGACGGTTCGCGAGTCTCTGAGGGGCAGTCCATAGTCCGCTTCCTCGACGACGGCGGCCCCGGCGGGGGCACGATGTACGTCATCAGTCCGGTCTTCGCGAAACACCTCGGCGTCGATGATGTCGGTCCCAACACCGTCGTTGGGGCGGTCATCGTCGGCAACTCAGCGGACTCCGTGCGAGAAGGCTTCTTGGCGCAGAGCAACTGGCTCATCGGCATCGCCATCACCACATTGGTCCTGGGCATCGCCGCCTCCTGGGCGACCTCCAGAGGCTTGCGCCGAGTCACCGGCGACTACGGCGCCACCGAACTGCGCAGCATGCTCGAGTTCTACTCCTCGGTGCTCAAAGCAGTTTCGGAGGGGCTTCTGCTTGTCGACCGGTCGACGGGCATCGTCCTCATCAATGCCGATGCGCGCGAACTCCTCGGCCTGCCCGCCGCAGGCGGAGGTTCCACGGGGGAAGGCACCGCGGGCGAAGGGCCAGCTGACGAAGGGTCAGCTGGCAGAGCCTCGGCAGACGAGCAGATCGCCGCCGATGACGATCCCGTCCGAGCGACCTCACCGGTCGGCGGCATCGCACTGCACGACCTCGATCTGCCCGACGCCCTCATCGATCTGCTCTCGTCCGGCCGCTGGGCCCGCGACGAGATCCACTACACCGACGACCGGGTGCTCGTCGTCAACCAGCAGCCCACCGATGCCGCCAGCGACACCTGGGTCGTGACGATGCGCGACCACACCGAGCTCGCCGAACTCTCCGGTGAGCTCGTCTCCGTACGGTCATTCTCAGACTCCCTGCGCGCACAGACCCACGAATACGCCAACCGACTCCACATGGTCGTGTCCCTGCTGGAGACCGGGCATGTCGACGAGGCGATCGACTTCGCGGCTAAGGATCTCGATGACCTCAACCGGGTCACCGGCGACGGTCAGATGAGCTTCGACCACCCCGTGCTCTCTGCACTGCTGCTGTCGAAGATCGCCCAGGCCGCCGAGGCGGGCATCGACATGACGGTCGATACGGCGGGACTCTCGGGCCGCCTCGCCGGGGATGATCGTGACCTGGCGACCATCCTCGGTAACCTCATCGACAACGCCTTCGATGCCCTGAGCAGACGGGACGTGCTGCCGGAGAACAAGCGGGTGCATGTGGTCCTGAGCGGAGCGGGCGGTGCCGGCGGCTTCACTATCGAGGTCAGCGACGACGGCCCGGGCATCGACGAGGATTATGTCGACGCGATCTTCGAACGGGGATGGTCGACCAAGCACGACGGCGTCGAGATCGACAAGGGACTCGGCCGGCAGGAAACCGGCACCCGAGGGGTCGGGCTGTCTCTGGTCGTCCAGGCGATCCGTCGCCTCGGCGGGGCCGTCGACGTGCAGGGCCGCGGTGAGGACTGCGATGAATTCCAGGGCGCTGTGCTCACGGTGTGGCTGCCCGACAACCAATACGTCGACCCCGGTGCGCTCGGCCAGACTTCCGGGCGCGCCTCAGCAGGAACATCGTCATCGAACCAGCCATCTGGGAACCCACCCGCCGGGCCGATCCGGATCGTTGGCGACGACCGCGACTGACCCGGCTGCCCAGGCGGGCGACTGATTCGGCTGCGCGACGTCCCAATGAATGAAACTTCTCCGCCCCATCTCGTGGATCCGGCCTAGGCTGAAGAAGAATGCCGGTCTGGTGGACAAGGGCCATCGGCCGAAGCGAAATCGAGTGGAGGAACCATGGATCAGGACATCGTCGTTTGTGAACCGCTGCGTACTGCGATCGGAGGTTTCGGAGGACAGTTCCGCGACATCCCCGCCCACGAACTCTCCGCCATCGTCGTCCGTGAGCTCATCGCCAGGACCGGACTCAACCCGGAACTCGTCGCCGACGTCGTCATGGGCCAGGGCTACTCCACCTCCGAGGCACCCTGCATCGGCCGTGTCACCGCGCTCGACGCGGGCCTGCCCGTGACGGTGCCCGGCAAGCAGGTCGACCGCCGCTGCGGCTCCGGACTGCAGGCAGTCATCGACGCAGCAATGGTCGTCGGCTCCGGCAACGGAGACTTCGTCATCGCCGGTGGTGTCGAATCGATGTCCCACGCGCCCTTCTACAACGACACCATTCGCTGGGGAGTGCGCGGCGGCAGCGCCGAATTCACCGACTCGCTGGGCCGTGGCCGCGTCACTCCGGGCGGTAAGAACTACCCAGTTCCCGGTGGAATGCTCGAGACCGCTGAGAACCTGCGCCGCGAATACTCGATCGGCCGCGACGAGCAGGACGAACTCGCCTTCAACTCACACCAGCGTGCTGCCGCGGCCGCTGAGGATGGACGCTTCGCCGAAGAGATCGTGCCGGTGACGATCCCCGCCACTCGGAAGGTCGCCGAACACCAGATCGACGCCGATGAGCACATCCGTCCCGACACCAGCATCGACAAGCTTGCCAAACTGCGCCCCATCCTGGGCAAGGACGATGACCAGGCAACCGTGACCGCAGGCAATGCTTCGGGCCAGAACGACGGAGCTGCCGCAAGCATCGTCACCACCCGCGCAGCGGCCGAGGCGCAGGGGATGAAGCCGCTGGGCCGCCTGGTCAGCTGGGCCGTGGCCGGAGTACCGCCGAAGACCATGGGCATCGGCCCTGTCCCGGCCACCACGAAGGCCCTCGAAAAGGCCGGGCTGAGCCTGGCTGACATCGACCTCATCGAACTCAACGAGGCCTTCGCCGCTCAGGCGCTGTCCGTGACCCGCGAATGGGGCTTCGGCAAAGACGACTTCGATCGCCTCAACGTCAACGGCTCTGGAATCTCCCTGGGTCACCCGGTCGGCGCCACCGGTGGTCGGATCTTGGCAACCCTGCTGCGCGAAATGGACCGCCGCGACGCTCGCTACGGACTCGAGACCATGTGCATCGGCGGAGGACAGGGCATCGCCGCAATCTTCGAGCGCGCCTGAGGCCTCGCGCCTGAACGCCGCGCGCCTGAACGCCGCGCGCCTGAACGCCGCGCGCCTGAACGCCGCGCATGATTTGGCGGGAACAGAACCCCGATCTTACGCACGAAAATCAAGGTTCTGTTCCCGCCGAATCCCCGTAAACGCGCATGCTCTGCTGACCAGGAAGATGGGAAAGCCCGCCGGCAGGCCAGGCTGTCGGTTGCTGACCGGCCCAGCAGCGCCCCGGCGTTCCAATCCTGTGTCATGGATGTGCCGAGGCTGTAACACGAACCACGGCAGGCCCGCAACGACGAACGCTAGACTGACGGCATGTCAGATACAACTACCCCTGAGTCGAGCATCGGTGTGCTCGTGGTTGAGGACGAGGCAGTCGCTGCCCGGGCCCACGCAAAGTACATCGACCGCATCGACGGCTATCACCTGGCCGGTGTAGCGAAGAATGCCACTCAGGCGATGGCTGCTCTGACCGGAAAGATCTATGGTCTCGACGCGGACTGCATCAACCTCGTCCTCCTCGACATGAACCTTCCCGACGGCCACGGACTGCAGGTCTGCCGAGCCATCCGCGGTCACCGCGTTGATGTCGACATCATCGCAGTCACAGCCGCCCGGGACATGCAGATCGTGCAGGAGGCGCTGTCCTACGGCGTCGCCCAATACATCATCAAACCGTTCACCTTCCCCGTGTTCAAATCCAAACTCGAGGCTTACTCCTCCTTCCGCGACAGCCTCGGCGGGGACAGCAGCGAAGGCGAGGTCACGCAGACCGACGTCGACACCGCGATCGCTGCACTGCGCACCCACACGGTGGCCGCGACCGCCAAGGGTGTCCCGGATGCGGTGCAGACCGAAGTGAAGTCCGTCCTCGGCGACCAACCCGGACAGTCCGCCGCCGAGGTCGCCGTTGGTCTCGGAGTCTCGCGAGTGACCGCACGACGGTACTTAGAGGCCATGGCCGACGCCGGCATGCTCGCTCGCCGCCCCCGGTATGGGGCAGCCGGGCGTCCGGTGCTCGAATACACCGTCGTCACCGACGACGTCTGAACCACCCCTCGATACCCGGGCTCCATCCCCACAATGCCCGGCGGTTCCAAGCCGCGACTGACGAATCCCCGGCCTCCTTCCCCTCATCAGCGAACTCAGTCGACAAGTGGACTTCCCTGCTGACTGCATTGATGATTGACCTATGACAAAGAAGTCCAAGACATGGCTGGCCATCGCCCTCGTCGTCGTGCTGCTGGCCGGTGCCGGCGCCTTCGCCTTCTTCACGTTGCCGCTCCAGGCGGAGACAGCGGCGGAAGATGCCGCCGCCGATCTGAACAGCGGAACCATCGAATCGAACGCCTGGTCAGACAAGAAGACGGCGAAGAAGCTGCATGATCTGATCCTCGCGACTCTCGACCAGAGCATGAAGAAACGCTCGGTGAAGTTCGCAGGCACAGAGGCACACGGTGATGGCATGGTCGCGAAACTGAAGTGGACCTGGACGAACCAGGACGATGAACCTTGGGAGTACACCTCCGAACTTCCCCTGCACAAGAAGGGTCTGCTCTGGTCCGCGGAACTCACCCCCGCGGTGCTGCACCCTGACCTCGAAGACGGCCAGGTCCTCGTCTCGCAGAAGACCCCCGGGCAGCGCGGGGCAATCCTCGGCGAGGACGACGAAGAGCTGATGGCCGAGGGTCCCGTCGTCGACATCGGCATCCACCCCGCCAAACTCGACGAAGCTGAGGACGACGATGACACCCTCACTGCTCTCAGGGACGAACTCGACATCGACCTGAAATCGCTGAAGGAACGCGTCGACAAGGCTGAGCCCGATCAGTTCGTTCCTGTCATCACTTTGCGTGAGGGCGACTACAAGAAGGTCAAGGAATCGATCCACTCCCTGCCCGGCACCGTGTTCAAAACGCACACTCAGCCGCTGAGCCGAAAGAAGGGCTTCGCCGGCCCGACGCTGGGAACGGCCGGTGCCGCAAGCGCCGAGGAGGTCGAGGCCTCTGATGGAAAACTCACCGGTGAATCCGTTGTAGGCAAAAGCGGACTGCAGAAGGCCTTCGATGAGCAGCTGACCGGACCGGGCAGCGAAGCGATCTACATTGCGGACCGCGATGACGGGAACGACGAAGGCGCCGACGAGAGCAAAGCCACCGACGACGGCGATGCCGCCGATCCTGTCCGCGTCCACGAGTTCCCCGAAAAAGACGGCGAGAACATCACCACGACGCTCAACGTCAAGGTGCAGGAAGCCGCGGACAAGGCCGCCGCGACGGGTAAGAAGCCGACGGCCCTCGTTGCGATCCGGCCCAGCGACGGTCACATCATCGCTGCGGCCAACCAAGATCCGGAAGGTGCCGGCTGGGACCGGGCGCTGACCGGACAGTACGCGCCCGGGTCGGTGTTCAAGGTCGTCTCGGGCCTGGCTCTGCTCGAATCAGGAGTCGATGCGAAGACGACTCTCGACTGCCCGAAGACGACAACGGTCGACGGAAAGAGCTTCAAAAACGCCGAAGACCATGTCCTGGGCAAAATGGCCTTCGAAGACAACTTCGCCGAATCCTGCAACACCGCGTTCGTCAACTCCGCAGAGAAGGTCTCGGGTGAGGACGTGGCGAAAGCGGCGTCGAGCCTGGGAATGGACGATGCTGATCTCGGAACCGGGGCGAAGATGGCGATCGTTCCCAGCGATGATGACGCGGTGACGCATGCGGCGCAGATGATCGGTCAGGGCAAAGTCGTCTCCAGCCCGCTGGCAGTGGCGGTGATGGCCGCGTCGGTGGCCGAGGGCGACACGGTCAACCCGCTTCTCGTGGTCTCCGAGGACGGCAAAGGCAAGAACAAGGAGAAGGACACGAGCGAAGACAAGGGCAGAAGCGAGCAGGCGATCGATGCCGATGCGGTCGCCGCGATGCAGAAGCTCATGCGCCGTGCCGTGACCGATGGGACTGCCGGCGCGTTGCAGGACGTCCCCGGCGAACCGGTCCATGGCAAGACCGGCACCGCCGAATACGGTGACGAGACCCCACCGCGCACCCACTCCTGGTTCGCCGGCTATCAGGGCGACGTGGCCGTGGCCGTCCTCGTCGAGGACGGCGGGTTCGGCGCCGAGGCGGCTGTGCCGGTGGCGAAGAAATTCTTCGAATCGCTCAACTGAGGCAGAACCTCACCAATGCCTCACTTCATGCGTAGGGACCGCATGACGTCGAAGGCTGTGGTCAGTGTGCGGGCGAATCGCGACTGGTCTAGCGGACCGAAGGGGGCGATGGGAACCAGCTTCTGCTCCGCAATGCTGTGGGAGTGCATGAACTGGTAGAGGCCCTCAACGCCGTGCCGATGACCCATACCTGAAGCCTTGACCCCGCCGGCCGGAGAATCGATCGAACCCCAGGCAGCCACGTAGGCCTCATTGACATTGACCATCCCGGATTCGAGCTGCCGGGCTGTTTCGAGCCCGCGGGACTGAGAGAAGACGCTGGCGTTGAGACCGTATTCGGATGCGTTGGCCCGCTTGATCGCCTCCGCGTCACTTGCCACCGGGTACACGGCGACGACCGGGCCGAAGGTCTCCTCAGCGAACAGCTCGGCCTCCTCGGTGACATCGGTGAGCACGGTCGGCAGATAGAAGTAGGGCCCCATCTCCGGGACCGGGCGGCCTCCCGCGATGACCTGAGCTCCGCTGGCCCGTGCCTGTTCGACGTGCTCGCTGACTCGGGCCAGCTGCTTCGGCCCTGCCAAGGACCCCATTCCGGGGCCGTATGAGTAGTCGGGGCTGAGTTCGAGGTTCCGGGTCGCCTCGGCGAAATGGGCGCAGAACTCTGGGTAGAGATCCTCATGGACATAGATGCGCTCGATGGACAGACACAGCTGACCAGCCGAGGAGAAGCACCCACGAACCGCACCGTCTACGGCCGACCCAAGATCGGCATCGGAGAGGATGAGCATCGGATTCTTTCCACCGAGTTCAAGAGCGGTCGGCAGCAGACGTCGAGCAGCCTCGGCGGCAATGGAACGCCCTGCGGCGGTCGAACCGGTGAAGGAGATCCCATCGGCACCGGCCATCAGCGCAGGCCCGACCTCCTTGCTGGGTCCGGGCACCAGCTGCCAGACCTCCGCGGGCAGGCCGCAGGCAATGGCCAGGCGGCGCATGATGATCGCCGTCAGAGTCGTCTGGCTGTCGGGCTTGTGGACCACGGCATTGCCGGCGGCCAGAGCCGCGAGCAGGTCGGTCGCGCCCAAAGTCAGCGGATAGTTCCAGGGGGTGATGAACCCGACGACGCCCAGCGGGGTGCGGGTGACCTCGGTGCGGGTCAGGACGGGAACGGCACCGCGGCGACGCTGCGGGCGCAGACGGGCCGGGGTGGTGACCCCATAATGACGGCACACGTTGTAGGTGTCGAGAATCTCGTCATAGGCGTGGATGCGGGCCTTGCCCGTCTCGTACTGAATGATGTCGAGGAGAAGGTCCTCGTGCCGGCGCAATGCCGAATGCAGGCGCAGCAGCACCCGGGCGCGGTGCTCGGGAGACCGCTGCGACCAGGCATCGGCGGCGATGCGTGCGGTGGCATAGGCGTCCTCGATATCGGCCGTGGTGTTCGAGGCGAAGCGGGGGAGTTCTACACCGGTGAACGGCTCGGGGCTGACCATGCGATCGCCGCTGCCCGAGGCCTCGGCATAGGGGTCGGTGTCGAGGAATTCGCGGAGCCGATCGGTGACATGGGTGAGTCGGTCTGCGTGGGTGCCGGTGCTGGTGACGTCCGTGTGCATCATCATGCCTCCGTGTCGTCAGAGAATGGGTGGGTTCAGGCCCGGGAGGCCGCTAACCTACGCTACAGTATTCTCATGGTCTCACGTGAACTGCGTCACGCAGTGCGCAGGGTCGAGGCTCCCGCTGCTGTGATTGATCTGGAGGCGTTCGACGCGAACGTCACCGCCTTGGCCGAGCGCGCCCAGGGTCTGCCGATCCGCGTCGCTTCGAAGTCGCTGCGCACTCCCGTTGCAATCGACCGAGCGCTCGCCCACCCGGCCTATTCCGGTGTCCTCGCCTATTCTCTGCCGGAGGCGCTGGCCCTGCACGCCCGAGGAGTCCGCGACATCCTCGTCGGCTATCCCACCGTTGACCGGCGCAGCCTCACCCAGATGTTCGCCGAGGCGGGGGCCACTCAGAACATCACCCTGATGATCGATTGCCCCACCCACCTCGACATCATCGACAGTGCCCGCAGCGAGGCGGCTGCTGGTGGTACGGCTGCAGGTGACTCGGCTGCTGTTGACGCAACGGCTGGCGGTACCGCACAGACCGTGCGTGTGTGCCTCGACATCGATGCCTCCTACCGCCTGGGCGAAGGGGTGCTGGGCAGCCGAGTCCATATCGGAGCCCGGCGCTCGCCGATCCGAGACGCGGCCTCCGCCGTCGAGCTGGCCGCACATGTCATCGCTCGCCCCGAGGTCAAGCTCGTCGGGCTGATGTCCTATGAAGGACAGATCGCTGGCACCGCCGATGCCGGGGCCACAGCCAAACAGGCGGTGGTGCGTGCCATGCAGAAGCGCTCGATCGCGGAGCTGAAGGTGCGGCGCCGCAGCGTCATCGACGCGGTGCGTGAACTCGCCGACCTCGAATTCGTCAACGGCGGCGGCACCGGGTCCTTCGAATCCAGCGTCGCCGAGGGCACGCTGACCGAAGTGGCCGCCGGATCCGGGCTCTTCTGCCCGGGACTCTTCGACGGCTACACCCACTTCCAGCACGAGCCGGCCGCCTACTTCGCCACTCCCGTGGTGCGCCGACCAGGACCCGGCTGGGTCACGGTCTTCAAGGGCGGCTTCATCGCCTCCGGCGTCCCCGGCCCGGACCGAGTTCCCACGATCGCCTGGCCCCAGAGCCTCGAGTACGCGGGCCTCGAAGGTGCGGGTGAAGTCCAAACTCCCCTCACCGGGCCCGGAGCCGAAGACCTGCGCATCGGCGATCTGGTCTGGTTTCGGCACGCGAAGGCCGGTGAACTCGCCGAACACTTCAACGAATTCCTCGTCGTCTCGGGGTCGCAAGTCGTCGACACCTGGACGACCTACCGCGGACAAGGATGGGTGCTGTGAGACGGCACGAGGAAACGACGCGGATGCGGTTTCGGAACTGGTCCGGTCATGTCCACGCGTATCCGCACACCTTCCGCAGGCCCACCTCGGCGGGGGAATTGAGCGAGGTTCTGACGTCTGCAGCCGAAGCCGGTCAACGGGTCCGGCCCGTCGGTGCCGGCCACTCGTTCACCCCGGTCGCCGCAGGTGACGAGGTCATGGTCAACCTCGACCACCTCAGCGGAATCATCAGCGTCGACGAGGCGAGCCAGCGGGTGCGCTTCCACGCCGGCACCCGGCTCCGCGACATCCCGGCCCTACTCGCCCCCTTCGGGCTGGCCCTGGCCAACCAGGGCGACGTCAACCCGCAGGCGCTCGCCGGAGCGATCTCGACGAGCACCCACGGGACCGGGCTCGGCTTCACCGGATTCGCCGGAACCCTCACCGGACTGTCGCTCATGGGCCCCGACGGCACTGCAGTCCAGCTGTCAGCGACACGTGACCCGGAGATCTTCGACCTGGCCCGCGTCAGCCTCGGCGTGCTGGGCATCGTCACGGAGATCGAGCTGCAGTGTGTGTCCTCCTTCGACCTCATCGCCGAGGAGGTCGTGACGGACCTCGACGATCTGCTGGACGACCTCGAACCGCGGATGCGAGCCGCCGATCATTTCGAGTTCTACTGGTTCCCGCACACAGATACCGCTCTGACCAAGACGAACACCCGTGTCGGCCCTGGCGAGATCGGCCCGGGCCACCTCGCCGAGGCGGGGGTGCGCAACCGGATACTGAACCTGCTCGACAAGGAAGTGGTTGAAAACGGTGCCCTGCGCCTCGCCGTCGAACTCGGTTCAGCAGTGCCCAGCCTCGTGCCCCACATCAATCGGATCGCCCAGTCCGCCGTTTCGGACAGGACGTATCGGGCACCGGGCCACGACGTCTTCGTGACACCTCGGCGGGTGCGGTTCAACGAGATGGAGTACGCGGTTCCCTTCGCATCCGGCGCCGAGGTGATTGCTGAGATCCGCGCAGCCATCGAGTCGAGAGGATGGACGATCTCATTCCCGATCGAAGTCCGATCTGCGGCCGCCGACGATGTTCCGCTCTCGACCGCCTACGAACGCGACACGATGTACATCGCGGTGCACCGGTACGTGAAGGACGACTTCGCCGAATATTTCCGTGTCGTCGAACAGATCTGTCGACGTCACGGGGGCCGCCCGCACTGGGGCAAGATCCACAGCCTGGGCGCCGGTGAACTGCGTGAACTCTATCCGCGTTTCGAGGACTTCTGTGCGCTGCGGAACCAGTTGGACCCGCAGGCGGTGTTCGGCAACCGATTCACCGACTCCCTGTTCGGGCTGGGTTCGCGCGTGAGCTGAACTGGTGCGTGGGCTGAGCACACGTGCGGGCTGAACTGGCGAGTGAACTGAGAATTTCCAGCTGACCTGCCCACGGGCTCCCACCAGCAGTAGGGTGGTCAGGATAGTCTCGATGATCGGCCATATCCGTTGTCGTTGGGAGATACGGCCGCAGCATTCCCTAAGAAATGGAATCCTCGATGTCAGATTTCGAAGCGCAGGCCCAGTCGGACCCCGCGGTCTCCAGCAGTCCGGAGAAGGAGAAGGGACGACGTCGATCGATGATGGTCGCCGCCTTCGGCACCATAGTTGAGTGGTACGACTTCTCTATCTTCTTCTACGTCGCGACCATCCTGACCAAGGAGTTCTTCGGCGATCGGCCGGACTCGCTCTTACTCACCTTGGGTGTGGGAGCCGCCGGCTTCCTGTTCCGCCCGCTCGGTGCCATGGTCTTCGGTCACCTCGGCGATCGGGTCGGCCGCAAGTCCGCGCTGGTCGTCTCTGCCGTGCTCATGGCCGTCGCGATGCTCGGAATCGCTATCATGCCCGGATACGAGACGATCGGCATCTGGGCAGGTGTCGGCATGGTCTTCTTCCGTTGCCTGTCCGGATTCTCCGTCGGCGCAGAGTACACCGGAATCATGGTCTTCCTGATGGAGTCGGCCGGCAGTAAACGGCGCGGACTCGCGGCCAGCTGGGCGGCGGCCAACAGCGAGGTCGGAGCGCTCCTGGCAGTCGGGTCGGGAGCATTCCTGGCCAGCACACTGTCCGCCGAGGCGATGAGCTCCTGGGGATGGCGCGTCCTGTTCATCTTCGGAGCTCTCCTCGCTGCGCTGATGATCCCGCTGCGTCGAATGATGGAGGAGACGGACACCTTCAAACGCCTGCAGGCGGCGGAGAAGACGAAGCGGGCGCAGAACGCGAAGAGTGACAAGCCTGTGGTCTCACGCGGTCGCTCCCCGCTGCTCATCGCCTTCCTGCAGCAGCCCCGCGCGATCCTGGTCGCGTTCCTCATCTCCTCGATCGGTTCGGTCAGCTACTTCCTCAACATCACCTATGTGCCGACCTATATCGAAGAGGTCTCTCACGTGAAGAACTCCGGGTCTCTGGCGCTGGGCACCATCGCCGCCGTCGTCGCGATCGTCATCACGCCCCTGTTCGGCCTCGCCTCGGACCGCTTCGGGCGGAAGAGGACGCTGGCAGTGCTGATGGCCGTCTTCATCCTCACCACCATTCCCGCCTACGCACTGCTGGTCGATGGGAACTCCGGGGTCGCGATCTTCGGCGTCGCATTCCTTGCTGTGCCGGCCGCCGGATGGAGTGCTGTGGCAGCGGCCATGGTGCCTGAGCAGTTCACCGGCACCAGCCGCTTCTCCGGAATGGCCATCGGCTACAACGTGGCCACGGTCCTCTTCGGCGGACTCTCACCGCTGATCGCGACCGCACTGATGAGCTCCACCGGCCTCACGCTGGCACCGGCGATCTATGCGACCGTCATCGTCGTCGTCGCAGGTGTTCCGACGTTGTTCCTGGCGCGCAATATGGCGGGCAGGCCCCTGGCGGAAGTCGACCGTGACAAGGATCTTGTCCCCGCCTGAGGCGAGTTCTGCTCCGTTCTGGGATCAGCGCCGGTCCCCTGGGGTCAGTGTCGGGGGAGGCGCCCCAGAAGCCACGAGACGATCTCGGGCCAAGCGCTCTCGGAGATCGAGCGCCGCAGCAGACCGTGATGGCCGATCTGGGCGACCCCGAGCTCTCGCGGCGTGAAGGTTCGTCGTTTCACCTCGGCGAGGCGGACATGGTCGACGAGTGCGTCGATCTGCGCTGGTGAGGCCCAGTTGTCGTCGCTGGCACCGATCGCGAGCACGGGCGTGCGCAAACGTGCCATCCGAGCCGCGGCTCCCAGGCTCGGATCGTCGAAGAAGTACTCGGACATGCAGACCCAGCGGCCCCATTCGAGCATGGCCGCAGTCGGGATATCCTCGCCGAGTCCGAGGCGTCTGCCGGGCGCATAGCCGACGAGGGGACTGATCAGAGGGCCGAGTGTTCTGAGGATGAGACCGACTCGCAGACGTTCGCCGCGGGGATTGATGTCGCGCAGCGCCGCTCGTGCCGTGCCCACGGTGACGAAGCCGCGCAGGTCCTCTGTGGCGTTGCCCAACAACAGAGCATGACCACCGAGGCTGTGCCCGAGTGCGAGTTTCGGCAGCTCGGGAAATTCAGTGTTGGCCCAGGCAGCGACGGCATTCGCATCCTGCTGCATCCAATCGCGCATCCGCAGCTGTGAGTGCTCCCGGGCCGGGCCGGAGGCGGCAACGCCTCGTACATCGTAGGTGAGCACAGCCAGGCCGCGTTCGACCGCGTATTCGGCGAAGTACGTATAGAACCGGGCCGGTGTGGCGGTGGCGGGGTGGATCGTGAGGAACCCGGCCGGCGTCTCCGGCGGCATCAGCACGGTGCCGACGATGTGGCTCGCCCGCTCGGAGTCGGTGTGTCTGGAACCAGCGGCATCGGTGTGCGTGCCGCCGGTGACCGGAATGCGCACGGAACTCATCATTGTGCTCGTCATGAGCACAAGGTTAGTGAAGATCGACCGTATTATCTACCGATCGGTAACAGTGAGTTCCGTGCGCCGAGATCAGCCCTGTGTGCGGGCTTTCCAATCGGAGACCTCTGACTCAGCCAGCTGCGCGGCAACGCCGACGTAGGTGGCCGGAGTCAGTGCCGTCAGCAGTTCGGTCTCAGCCTCGGGCAGTCCGAGACCCGAGACGAAGGACTGCAGGTCCGTCTGGTCGATGCGCTTCCCGTGAGTGAGCTCCTTGAGCTTCTCGTAGGGGCTGTCCATGCCCGGCACACCCTGCAGGCCGGCGGCGCGCATCACCGACTGGATCGCCTCACCCAGGACCTCCCAGTTGGAGTCGAGGTCGGCGGCCAGCGCCTCTTCGTTGATCGCGAGCCGATCGAGGCCCTTGATCAAGTTGTTCAGCGCCAGCACGGAATGGCCGTAGGCGACACCGATGTTGCGCTGCGAGGTCGAGTCCGTGAGGTCGCGCTGCATCCGTGAGGTCACCAGGGTCGAGGCGAGCGAATCGAGCAGTGCGCATGAGAGCTCGAGGTTCGCCTCGGCGTTCTCGAAGCGGATCGGATTGACCTTGTGCGGCATCGTCGAGGACCCGGTGGATCCTGCGACGGGGATCTGCTTGAAGTAGTTCATCGAGATGTAGGTCCACATGTCCGTCGCCAGATTGTGGGCGATGCGGTTGAACCGTGCCATGTCGGCGAAGAGCTCCGCATCCCAGTCATGGGACTCGATCTGCGTGGTCAGCGGGTTGAATGTCAGGTCGAGGCTGCCTTCGACGAAGGTCTTGGCCAGTTTCGGCCAGTCCGCGGTGGGCACGGCGGCCAGGTGGGCGGAGTAGGTCCCGGTCGCACCGTTGATCTTGCCGAGGAATTCGCTTGCCTTGATCCGCTCATACTGGCGGCGCAGACGGTGGACGAACACTGCGAGCTCCTTGCCCATCGTCGTCGGCGTTGCCGGTTGACCATGGGTGTGGGAGAGCATCGGCACCGTGGCCAGCGCCGAGGCGGTGTCGGCCAGTGAGTCGATGAGTGCCTTCGCACGGGGCAGCCACACATCAACGGTGGCGCCCTTGATCCCGAGAGCCCAGGACAGATTGTTGATGTCCTCAGACGTGCAGCAGAAGTGGACGAGCTCGCTGAGATCGTCGGCACCGAGTTCGACTAGCGCTTCTTTGATTGTGTACTCAACGGCTTTGACGTCATGAACCGTGACGGCCTCATGGGCGGCCAGGGTGGCGATCGTCTCCGCATCGAAGTTCTCGGCGAAGTCACGCAGCCCGGTGACCTCGTCCTCGGTGAGGCGACGGACTCCCTCGATCACGGAGTTCTGAGCGAGGTGGATGAACCACTCGACCTCGACGATGATCCGATTGCGGTTCAGGGCCGCCTCGGAGAGGTGATCGACGAGGTCAGCGGTGTCTTTGCGGTAACGGCCATCGAGTGGTCCGAGAGCAATGGCGGGTGAGATGTCAGCAAGCGAAACAGTCGGCATGATGTCATTTTCTCATGAGCCGCGTGCAGACGGGGAACCGACCATCAGGCGGTCGGGCCGAGACCCGAGGTCCGGGCTGTCTCTTATGCTCCACCTCCTGTGGATTGGGCCGCGACTTCGGCGTCGGAACCCTGTGGAGCGTCGACCGATTTCCACAGGACGAACCGGAGACCTTCCAAGGGAGCGGGCCGCTTCGTACGGTGAAGGCTGACGCCGAGTCGAAGGGAGGACGACAGTGATCACCGATGAGCTGGCACTCAACCGGGATGGGTGGAGGCGGCGAGCAGATGAGCTGCGCAGCCTGGCTCAGACTTGCCGGCAGGTCGAAGGATGGGACTCCCCGGCAGGACGGATGCTCGGCGATCGTCTGCTGACCTGTTCGGACTCGATCACCACCCTGGCAGAGAGAGCAGACAAGCTCGCCGAGGCCTACGACCTGCATCTGCAGGTCGTCTCGGTGGGAGGCCGGATCCAGATATGAACGAGGGAACGAGGTCGGCAGTGGGGGCGGGGAAAGCTGCGGCTGTGCCGGGCAGCAAATGGTTCGCCGTAGACAGCGCACGAATCATGGGGCTCCCTGAACGGCTGAGGTCGCTGTGGCCCCACGAACTGATGCCACGTGCAGACGCTGCCGTGACCACCTCGGCGGGGGATCCGGCATCAGGGGTGACTGGGGCAGCGGAAAAGGAGTCCAGCGGAACGCGGACCGGGGGGCAGGGGATCACGGAAACGGTGATGCTGGGGGAACCCACCGGCAGGGAATCCAAGCGCGGGCTGGATGTGCTCACCGCCTGGCTGACCGGTTTCACCGCCGAGCTCAATCGCACCCGCTCGCGGATCACCATCGTCATCAGTTCCGGGGCCGAGACCGCCCACCTCGAGGTGTCCCTGCTCGATGACATCTGCCTGGGCATCCTGGTGCTCCACGGTGAGGGCTTCGAGGAGTTCGCAGGCTTCGAACTCCTCAGGCGTCTCCGCCCGCAGGAGCTCGGGCAGGTCACCGAAGAGCTGAGCTCTCTGATCGAGAGAGACTGTGTGCTCACCCTGACCTACCTGAGTGAGGCCAGAGTCGCCGGGATGGAGTTCCTGCACAGAGTCGGCGGAACCTGGGCCCGGCCGACGCTGGAACGAGACGGTGAGACGATCACCATGGGAGCTGAGCACAGCCTTGAGTCCAACGCGGTGCGAGTCCTCCTTGCGGCGACTCTGACTCGCCTCCAGTTGACGACCGTCCTCCACCCATGATCGCGACCCGAACCACCGGCGGTCCGCAGCTGAAGATCGATGACCGGGCAGACTCCAGCGGGGACGAACTGCAGCGCATCTGCACCACGATCGGTGACCTGTCTGCGGACGGGGCGCTCGCCGACTTCGATCTGGCCACACTCCTGACGCAGGTTCCTGCTCCACTCACAGCGATCAATCTCGATGCCGCCCGAATCGTCTACTTCCACCAGTCGACGCGGGTGCTCATCGAACTCGAAGCCACCGTCCTGGCCGTCAGAGCCGCAGTCTTCGCCTACAGGCAGGCGGAGAAAGGCGTCAGCGAGACCTTCGGCGGACTCCTCGACTATTTCGGATACGTCAGCGGTCGCGTCATTGCCATCACCCTGCCTGTGACCATCCCGATCGGCATCGCCGTCGGAGCCCCGATCTACCTGGGTCTGAAGCTCCTCGATGTCACAGGTCTCGACGATGTCGTCGCCAAGCACTTCGGCATCGACCTGGCGCAGACGAAGGCGGCGGCCAAGGAAGCCTTCGTCGCCCTCGTGTTCGAGCACTCCGATGTCTCAGGGGCCATCATCGAACACGTGCTGCCGGGAGTCGTCGTCGGTTTCATGGGGCTGCCGCCAGCGGTGCTGGCCACCGAGGGCGATCATGGGCTGTGGCCACACGACTCCTCATCGATGACCGCGTGGGTCCTGGGAGGTGCGAACATGTTCGGACTGCTCCTGCCCTCAGACGTGGAGGTCTGGAAGGCGAAGGGACTCACTCCGGCCGATGATGAGCCGCCGCGTGACCTCGAGGACCTCTATCGCAGAGAGGCGGACCGCCACCGCGGTGCCGACTCCGGACAAGTGCGGATCGAGGAGATCACCTCCCCCGACGGCACCACTCGCTACATCGTCTACGTGCCCGCGACGACCGACTGGTCACCCGAGTCAGGACAGAACACCACCGATTTGACGACGAACGTACAGGCAATGGCTGGCAATGACACCGTCATGGCGGAAATGGTCCGCCAAGCCATCGCCGATGCGAATATCGGGGCAGATGCCGAGGTCATGTTGGTGGGGTATTCGCAGGGCGGAATCACTGCCGGTTCCTTGGCCGCCGACCCGGCCTTCCTCGCCGATGTGAATGTCACCGCACTCGTCACAGTGGGAGCACCGATCTCAGATTTCCCGGTCGACGAGGGCATCGATGTCCTCTCGATCGAGCACGAACAGGACCTGGTGCCCGACCTCGACGGCAACGAGAATCCAGCCACAGACCAGTGGTCGACGATCACCGTCGACTACGATCCCGAACAGCTGCGCCAGGCCCCGAACCTGCAGGGCAAGACCGATGCCGAACTCGACGAACTGTTCTCCTCGGCCGGAGCCGCACACTCCTCAGCTGCCTACGCCGCCTCGATCGGGCTCATGCTTGCAGGCGGTCATGCCGGACTCAACCGGTTCACCGCGAAGAACTCAGAATTCTTCACCGGTGATCTCAAGGAGACGAGGGATTACCAGGGGAAACGCAAGCGAACATGACCCGAGTCCAACCTCGGCGAGCTGGGGCTCTGGACTGGTCGGACATGCGTTTGTCGGACGTTGGACCAACTCTGAGACCATCGACAATTCGACATGGAAGCCTTTGGACGTGAACGACACGCGCGAAATTCGTCTCCTAGGCTGAACCCGACCATAACAACTGGCGCTCGACGCACATGGCCGATGTGGCATGCGGTCGGTGGATTCGGTATCGTGGTATCACCTGTGAATCACATCACTCGAGGGCGAGAACTCACACCAGAGATCCCGTCCGCAGGACACCGTCCGCCACTGGTCACCTCCGGTGCGCTTGGACCTTGAACAAAGGAGAACTGAAATGACCTCCAACATTTCAGTGGGAACCGGGACTGCCCACAGTCAGTCATCGGAACCTCGGATGATCCAGATGCTCACCGAAGACGGCAATCGCGTCGAATCCGGTGAATATGACGCTTTCGCGGCAGAGCTCACCGATGAGGATCTGCGCGGCTTCTACCGGGACATGGTCCTGGTTCGTCGCATCGATGCTGAGGGTGCGGCCCTGCAGCGCCAAGGACAGCTCGGCCTCTGGGCGCCGATGTTCGGTCAGGAAGCGGCCCAGATCGGAATGGGACGGGCGGCACGCCCCCAGGACTTCGTCTTCCCCACCTATCGTGAACACGGCCTCGCCTACACCCGCGGCGTCGAACCCGAAACCCTTCTCGGCATGTTCCGTGGCCAGGACCACGGCGGTTGGGACCCTCAGGAACACCGCTTCCACACGTACACGATCGTCATCGGTTCGCAGACGCTGCACGCCACCGGCTACGCCATGGGCGTGTCCATGGACGGCGACGTCGGCACCGGTGACCTGGAACGCGACACTGTGGCTATCGCCTGCTTCGGCGACGGAGCCACCTCGCAGGGCGACGTCTCAGAAGCGCTGACCTTCGCCGGAGCCTTCCACGCACCCGTGCTCTTCTTCTGCCAGAACAACCAGTGGGCCATCTCCGAACCGACCCACGTCCAGACCGCGGCACCGTTGTGCAAACGCGGCGAAGGATTCGGCGTACCCGGTCTGCGTGTAGACGGCAACGACATCATCGCGATGTACGCCGTGGCCAGGGCCAGCTTGGATTCGGTCCGCGCCGGCAACGGCCCGATGCTCATCGAGGCCTTCACCTACCGTCGCGGCGCTCACACCACGGCCGACGACCCGACTAAGTACCGTGACCGGGCCGAGGAAGAGATCTGGGAGGACCGCGATCCGCTGAAGCGGCTTCGGGCCTACCTCGACAACCACACCGAGACCGCTGACGAGTTCTTCGCCGAGGTGGACGCTGAAGCCGACACTCTCGCTGCTCGCATCCGTCACAACTGCATGACCATGGAAGATCCCGATCCTGTCGAGATGTTCGCCCACGTCACCTCCGAACCTCACTCCCTCGTCGATGAGGAACGCGCGGAATTCCTCGCGTACCAGGCCTCGTTCGCCGATGCAGGTGAGGCCTGATGGAGAAACTTCCCCTGTCAAAGGCCATTACGGCCGGAATGCGCAAAGCCATGGAGGACGACCCGAAGGTCGTCCTCATCGGTGAGGACATCGGTAAGCTCGGCGGCGTCTTCCGTGTCACCGAGGGCCTGCAGAAGGATTTCGGTCCGCAGCGGGTCATCGATGCTCCACTGGCCGAATCCGGAATTGTGGGAACCTCGATCGGCATGACGCTGCGCGGCTACCGTCCGGTCATCGAAATCCAGTTCGACGCTTTCATCTTCCCGGCCTACGACCAGATCGTGACTCAGGTTGCCAAGCTCTACAACCGCACCCTGGGCAAAGAAAGAGTGCCGATCGTCATCCGTGTGCCCTATGGCGGCGGAATCGGTTCACCCGAGCACCACTCGGAGAGTCCGGAGACGGTCTTCGCCCACCACGCTGGACTGCGCCTGGTTTCACCCTCGAATGCCCATGACGCCTACTGGATGATGCAGGAAGCGATCAAGAGCGACGATCCGGTGATGTTCTTCGAACCCAAACGCCGCTATTGGCTGCGCGGAGACGTGGATACCGCGAACCGCGGCGACCTGGGAATGCACGATGCCAGTGTCATCTCCACGGGCACCGACGTCACCCTGGTGGCCTACGGCCCCCTGGTGCCCACGGCCAAGGACGTCGTGGCAGCAGCGGCAGACGAAGGTAAGAGCGTCGAACTCATCGACCTGCGCAGTCTCAGCCCGATCGACTTCACAACGATTGAGAAGTCGGTGCAGAAGACCGGTCGCCTGGTTGTCGCACACGAGGCGCCGACTTTCCTCGGACTCGGCTCTGAGATCGCGGCACGCATGTCGGAGCGCTGTTTCTTCAATCTTGAGGCTCCAGTCATCCGAGTCGGCGGCTATCACACGCCGTACCCCGGCTCGCGGATGGAAGAGCACTACCTGCCTGACCTGGACCGCATCTTCGATGGTGTCGACCGGGCACTGGCCTACTGACTCAAGGAGAGTTGATATGTCTTTTGAATTTTCTCTTCCTGACGTCGGTGAAGGCCTGACAGAGGCCGACCTCGTGTCGTGGAAGGTCGCCGTCGGCGACACCGTCACCGTCAACCAGATCCTCGTCGAGATCGAAACAGCCAAATCTCTGGTCGAACTGCCCAGCCCCCAAGCCGGACCGATCGAGGCTCTGCTGGTCGAAGAGGGCCAGACCATCGAGGTCGGAACACCGATCATCCGCTTCGGCGGCGGCGATTCCACCGGCAGCTCCACGACCGCGGGAGCATCGACACCTGCGACAGGAGATGCACAGACTTCGGTCGAGAGCGGACACGACGCCGAAGGCGGCGCCACCCTCGTCGGCTACGGTGCTAAAGCAGTCTCGTCTAAACGTCGTCCCCGCAAGGGTGCTGGCGTTCCGGCGCCGGCAAGCCCGACCTCAGCGTCGGCCGTACCGGAAGCTCCGGCTCCGGCAGCACCGGCACCTTCCGCTGCACCAGCCGAAGCCGCTGCACCGGCAGCCGCCTCGGCAGGCAAGCCGCTGGCCAAGCCTCCCGTGCGCAAGCTCGCCAAGGATCTCGGCATCGACCTGGCAACGGTCGCTGCGACAGGTTCACGCGGCGAAGTCACTCGTGACGACCTCAAGGCCGCAGCCAGCGGCTCTGGAGCAGGACTCACCGCAGCGGCAGTTTCGAGCGCGGGGGCCGCGGCCGCCTCGGCGGGGGTCGGTTCCACCGGCGAGCTCGAAGAGCGGATCCCGTTCAAGGGCGTGGCGAAGATGATGGCCAAGGCCATGGTCGAGTCCGCGTTCACGATGCCTCACGTCACCGAGTTCCTCGACGTCGACGTGACCGAGACGATGGCCTTCGTGCGAAAGCTCAAGTCCACGAAGTTCCTGGGCGAGGACATCAAGGTCTCTCCCTTGCTGCTCGTAGCCAAGGCTGTGGCCTGGGCTGTTAACCGCAACCCGCGGATCAACTCGTGCCTCGAAGGCGAAGAGATCGTCATCAAGAAGTACCTCAACCTCGGTATTGCCGCAGCCACCCCGCGTGGTCTCATGGTGCCTAACATCAAGGGTGCACACGCGATGGGCCTGACCGATTTGGCTCAGGGCATTCAGGATCTGACCGCGCTGGCTCGTTCGGGCAAGACACCTCCGGCAGACCAGTCCGGGGGCACGATCACCATCACAAACGTCGGTGTCTTCGGCGTCGACGCGGGAACTCCGATCATCAATCCCGGCGAGGCCGCGATCCTGGCCTTCGGGCAGATCCGGAAGAAGCCCTGGGTCGTCGGTGACGAGATCGTTCCACGTGACATCACGACGCTGTCGGTGAGTGCTGACCATCGCGTCGTCGATGGTGAAATCATCTCGAAGTTCCTTGCCGACGTCGGTCGTGGACTCGAGGATCCGACACTGCTGCTGGCCTGAGGCGAGCTCAGACTTCCCCCGTAGAAATCCACGTCGCAGTCATCAGTCTGAATGCGACACCACGGCGGAGCGTCGAGACATCTATGCGTGCGTAGATGTCTCGACGCTCCGCCTGTGTGGTGGGGCTTTACCGTTGTCTCGGCGCGTTATTGATGTTGCGGCGAGGGAACACCGCCGCGAACAGCTCGGAACCTATTTGTCGAGGTAGGCGCTGTTGTCGGCAGGGCTGCCGTCCTTGACGAGGCGCTTGGCGATGCAATGATCTCGATCAAGCCCCCAGGAGCGGCACTGGTCCAGCGCAGGCTCGGCATCGCTGTAAGGGGTATTGATGATGGTGACCCAGTAGTTGTCGTCCTTGTAGGAACCCCAGTCCCCGCTGTGGATGAGGATCGCACCCGGGTATTTGACGCGGTTGGTCTCGAACTCGTCGAGGATGTCCTGTGCTGACCATGTCTTGCCGTCGGCCTCGAGTCCGATATCTTTCGCGCTGACCTGCGTCACCCATTGGCCTTCGATATCATCGGCCTTCGCCGTGCCTTCCTTCGTGTAGGTGGACAGTTCCTGCTGTGGGCTCGCCGTCGGCTGCACCAGTGACTCGGAAGGGGATGGGGAGGCGGATTCAGACTCGTCGCCGCCGAAGTCGACGGGCACGGTTCCCGATGACGGGGCCAGCGAGCGGATTCCGAAGAAGGCCAGCAGGCCGAGAATCATCATGATGGCGATGATGACAATCGTGATCTTGACTCCGTTGCCCTTCTTCGGGGCGGGTGTCGGCTGGAGCGGGATCTGTCCGGATGCCGGGCCGCCAGGCCCGTGCGCTGCGTGCCCGGGTCGACTTTCCCTCGGTCCGTGGCCTTGTGTCTGCCCGCGAGTCGCGGTGTGGCCTAGGCGTTCTGTTGGTTGCGTTCCCTGGAGGGCCTGAGCCTGTCCCTGGAACGGGGAGGCGCCGACGGGGGCGAAGACGTTGCGAGTCCGATTTTTGGATACGGGTACGTCGCCAGTGTGCTTCTCGAGGTATTCGTAATAGGTCGAGGTGTCGAAATCAGCAGCACTCTTGGTGGACTCCTGGCCCGGCGACAGGGTCAGACTGGCACGATCCGTTTGGTCCTTCTGCCAGTCATCGCTGGTCGCTGGACGGATTCGCGGCCTCGGTGGAACGTCGCTCATCGGTCCTCCTGAGTGCCAGATGTGGTGGCAATCATCTTCTTACCTTGGCACGACATCGGCACGTGTTCAACACGAGCCAGAGCAGGACGCATTGCCTGCTGGATCATGAGAGCGTACCTGGGTGCGCGATGAGTGCGAGGCGCGAAACGGTGTTCGCCCCGCAAATACGGAGGCAACGCGTTCTCGGCCGCTTCGGCGCGACCCTACCCATGGGGTGTCGCGACCGACATTCAGTGAATTTGCTCTGAAGGCCTGTCTCTCACTAAGATTGTTATCTGTTGTGTCGTAGGAGTTCGATCACCGATTGATCTGCTGAGGCCAACATGGTGCTCACCCACCGCTGCACTCCAGCTTCGGCCAATCTCTCACAGGCTACGGCTTCAGCGCTGGTGAGACATCTCGCCCAAACGGGCAAACCTGTTTTGGCGTACACAATTTTCATTGCGAACGCCGCATACCGGGCGACTGTCTGGTAGGTGGTCGGGCATTTGTCCGACTGAGCAGCATTCGTGAAAATTTGTTGATGTCTTCCGACATCGGCGCAAGCCAGCGTGGATCCCACGCAGACCTGCTTGCTTCGAGAGTCGGTAACTTGTGAACTGGAGGAGAGTCATGGCAGCAACCTGCCAAGTAACCGGGGCCGTCCCTGGTTTCGGACATAACGTGTCCCACTCGAAACGAACCACTAAGCGTCGTTTCAACCCGAATATTCAGAAAAAGCGCTACTTCGTTCCGTCTCTGCGCCGCAGCGTCACCCTGACCTTGTCCGCCAAGGGCATCAAGGTCATCGACGCGCGCGGAATTGACGCGGTCGTCGGCGAACTCATTGCCAAGGGAGTGAAGCTCTGATGGCTAAAGCACAGGACATTCGTCCCATCATCAAGCTCAAGTCGACAGCAGGTTCGGGGTTCACTTACGTGACCCGCAAGAACCGCCGCAACAACCCGGATCGCATGGTTCTCAAGAAGTACGATCCAATTGTTCGTAAGCACGTCGATTTCCGAGAGGAGCGCTGAGCGCACATGGCTAAGAAGTCAAAGATCGCACGCGACAAGCAGCGTCGCGTCATTGTTGAGCGCTACGCGGAGCGTCGTGCGACGCTCAAGCGTCAGCTGACACACCCAGACAGCACCGACGAGCAGCGTGAAGAAGCACGCCTCGGACTGCAGAAGCTTCCTCGCGATGCCTCACCAGTGCGTGTGCGCAACCGTGACCAGGTTGATGGCCGTCCACGCGGCTACCTCCGCAAGTTCGGCCTCTCCCGTGTTCGTTTCCGCGAAATGGCACACAACGGCGAGTTGCCCGGCATCACGAAGTCAAGCTGGTAATCTCGAGGAAGTTCGTTATCGGAAAAACGGACCGGTAACCGACCGACTTGTCCTAAGGAGGACGCTTTTATGGCTAAGAACCGCAGTGAGCTCGTAGCAGAAGTTGCAGAGAATTCCGGATTGACCCAGAAGCAGGTTTCGGACGTTCTTGATGGTGTCTTCGATGTCTTCTCCGACGTCGTCGGCAAGGGCGAAAAGCTCACCATCCCAGGATGGCTGTCTGTTGAGCGCACCGAGCGTGCCGCTCGCAAGGGACGCAACCCGCAGACCGGTGAAGAGATCCAGATCAAGGCCGGCTACTCCGTGAAGCTGTCCGCTGGTTCGAAGCTGAAAGCTGCCGCTGGCAGCCCTAACTGAGCCTTCGCGCATCAGCGTGAAATGACCCGGACCGTCTGGTTCGGGTCATTTCTTGTCTCCTCGCCGAGACTTCGACCACGTCCGGGCCCCGCAGTTAGCTCGGCTTCAGACTCCGGCGATATCCTTGAACCATGAATGAAGCGGCGGTCTGCCACCAGTGAGCACTCAGGTATTCGAATCGGTCACCCGATTCACGTCTCGCGCCGCCGTTCCCCTCGTCGTCATCGGCGGACTCGCTGTGGGTCTGGCCGCGATGCTATTCACCGGAGCGGCTTCTGCGACGCTCCTCAATGACCCAGGTCCCTACGTTCGGTACGGTCTGCCCGCCGCGAAGTTCGTCTTCAACATTTCGATGGCACTGACCTTGGGCGCACTGATGTTCGCCCTCCTCATCCTGCCCCGCACCCGGGGGCGCGGCAGGAGCCGGAAGGCGACTTCCGCAGCCGCCAATTCTGGGGTCCCCGACGAGACCCCGCTCAATGTGCTGTGGGAAAAGACCCTGAAGATCGCCGAGGTGGCCTCGGTCGCCTGGACCATCTCCGCCGTGGCCGTCCTCGTCCTCACCTTTGCCGACACGGTCGGTGCGCAGGCCTACCTCGACTTCTCCAATCAGCTCGGCGTGTTTCTGACCCAGATCGCCTTCGGTCAACTCTGGACACTCATCGTCGTCCTCATCGCCGTCACCTCGACCCTGTGCTTCGGCACCCGCAGCTACCTGGGCATCGCTTTGGCAGGCGTCCTCGGCGTCGGCGTGGTGATCCCGCTGGCGCTGATGGGACACTCCGCCGAAGCCTCCGGACACACCCAGGCCGTGAACAGCATCGGTCTCCACCTAGTGGGCGTCATCATCTGGTTGGGCGGCCTCTTCACCATCGCTCTTCTGGGCTCGGACCTCGCCCGCTCGCACCAGCTGCGCACCACGATCGAACGCTATTCGTCGTTCGCGCTCATCGCCTTCGCCATCGTCGCCTATTCCGGTGTTGTGAACTCCCTGCTGCGCGTTCACAGCTTCGCTGACCTCATGACCCCTTACGGGCAGGTGATCGTGGCGAAGGCTTTCGCGACTATTCTGCTCGGTCTCGTCGGGTTCTGGCATCGCCAGTTCGTCATCCGACGACTGGGGGACGCCGCCTCGGCGACTAGGGAATTCTGGCGCCTCATCATCGTGGAATTCATCATCTTCGGCGCCACCATGGGCCTCGCGGTCGCTCTGTCACGGTCTCAACCCCCGGTTTCCCAGGAACCTGTCGGCGACCCGACCCCCGCAGAGATCCTGACCGGCGACCCACTTCCGCCCTCGCCGAGCTTCGCCCGCTACTTCACCGAATGGTCCCTGGATCCGCTGTGGGTCGTCGTTGCCGTCGGCCTGTCTGCGGCCTATATCGTCGGGTTCATCAACCTCCGGCGCCGAGGTGATTCCTGGCCGATCCATCGCCTGATCTGCTGGCTGCTCGGCATGATCTTCCTCGTCTACGTCACCTCCGGCGGTGCCCGGGTCTATGGCGAGATCCAGTTCTCCGGACACATGATCCAGCACATGCTTCTCATCATGGTGGTGCCCCTGCCGATGGTCCTCGGTGCGCCCATCACGATGCTCATGCGGGGGACGAAGGCGCGCACGGACGGTTCGCGCGGCATCCGCGAATGGGTGCTGTGGCTCGTCCATACTCCGTACATGAGGTTCTTCGCGAACCCGATCTTCGCAAGCGTGAACTTCGCTGGTTCGCTTGTGATCTTCTATTACTCGGGCATTATGAAATACGCGCTCGAATGGCACCTCGGCCATGAGCTGATGATCATCCACTTCCTCGGCGCGGGCTATCTGTTCGCGCAGGCGCTCATCGGCATCGATCCCGGAGTGAAGCGACCGGCGTATCCGCTGCGCCTGCTCATGCTGCTCATCACGATGGCCTTCCACGCGTTCTTCGGCATCTCGATCATGAGCTCAGAAGTTCTCATCGAGGGTGATTGGTTCGGAAACATCGGCGCTGACTGGGGCTACTCGGCAATCGAAGATCAACAGTTGGGTGGTGGAATCGCCTGGGGCATCGGTGAGCTCCCCACCCTGTTCATCGCGATCATGGTGGCCTTCCAATGGTCGAAGTCCTCGGATCGCGAAGCCAAGCGAAGCGACCGCCGCGAAGCCCGCACCGACGACGCAGAACTTCGCGCCTACAACGACATGCTCGCCAATATGGCACAGCGCGACGCGAACTCCAGCCCACGAGGCAGATGACTGCACACCTCGTGTGCGGGAATGTGCACAGATAATTCCCGAATTCGAGCCGTTCCTGCACCCATTCATTCTTCACATGGCGCACACTGTTGCTTGGATCATATTTATCTACGGCGTGACACAATCCGCGCCGATGACGTGGACCTGAAGCCGCATAGCTGGGGCTTACAGGCACACCTCCGCACGGGCTGAGACGCCACAGCAAGTCGATTCGCGCATTCAACGCTGATGCGGATCGTGGAAATCAAGGAGAGTCATGAGTTCTTCGAACAATGCCGAGAGAAAGACGATTCGCACCCAGCTGCGCAAGGTCGTCGCCGCCTCGATGGCTGGAACTATCGTCGAGTGGTACGAGTTCTTCCTCTACGGAACCGCGGCCACGCTGGTCTTCCATATCCTGTTCCCGCCCTCGGACGACCCGCTGAACGCGATCCTCGCGGGCTTCGCTACCTATGCTGTCGGGTTCATCGCGCGGCCATTCGGCGGCATCATCTTCGGCCACTTCGGCGACAAGTACGGACGCAAGAAGCTGCTGCAGCTCTCGATCATCCTCGTCGGTGCGGCCACATTCCTCATGGGCTGCCTGCCGACCTTCGACTCGATCGGCTATTTCGCTCCGGTTCTGCTGGTCATTCTGCGCCTGATCCAGGGGTTCGCCGTCGGCGGCGAGTGGGGCGGCGCCGTCCTTCTCGTGGCCGAGCACTCCCCGAACAGGGAACGCGGGTTCTGGGCATCCTTCCCGCAGTCGGGTGTGCCGCTGGGCAATCTGCTTGCGACCGGTGTGCTCCTCGTCCTTACGGCAACACTTACCGAAGAGCACTTCATCTCCTGGGGCTGGCGCGTCGCCTTCTGGCTCTCGGCCGTCATCGTACTCATCGGTTACTACATCCGCACCAGGGTCTCCGACGCTCCGATCTTCAATGAGGTTCAGTCCGAAGAGATCGAGGAGGGAGTGGACTACGGCATCAAGGCCGTCTTCAAGCGCTACCCCCGCGAGGTTTTCTCCGCGATGGGACTGCGATTTGTGGAGAACATCCACTACTACCTGGTCGTGACCTTCTCGATCACCTATCTGGCCATCGCCGTCGGTGTCGAACAGGCAGAGATCCTCGGCGTACTGCTCGCCGCCCACGCAATCCACGCAGTCATCGTGCCACTGGTCGGAGCGGCAACGGACAGAGTCGGTCGTAAGCTCCCCTACGGCATCGGCATCGCGTTGACGGCCACCTGGGGCTTCTTCGCGTTCCCGATGTACGACACCGGCAACGCCTTCGTCATCTTCCTCGCACTGCTCATCGGCCTCATCTTCCACGCACTGATGTATGCCGGTCAGCCGGCCATCATGTCGGAGATGTTCCCGACCCGCATGCGCAATTCGGGCGTCTCGACCGGCTACCAGGTCACGGCTATCGTGGCCGGATCGTTTGCGCCGATCATCGCCACTGCGCTGCTGCAGAAGTTCGAGTCCTCGGTGCCGATCGCGTTCTATCTCCTCGCAGCCGCTGTGATCTCGATGATCGCGCTTCTGTACACGAAGGAGACGAAGGGCATCGATCTGCGTTCACTGGATCAGGTGGACAAGGACCGTCGAGACGCCGCGCAGCGCTGATCATTTCATGCTGATCGCGCTGAGCTGATCAGATAAGGCTGATCAGCTCACCACCACACGGTATCGGGCGGTTCCGATGAATATCGGCACCGCCCGAAACCATGACAGCGCACAATACAGTGGAAGCACAACACGTTTGAAGGGACAGCAATGGTCGATCTCAGCAGCAAACGCGCCCTCGTCACAGGGGGCGCCTCCGGCCTCGGCAAGGCTATGAGCGAAGCTTTCGCCGCAGCCGGAGCGCACGTTATCGTCGCAGACGTCCACGCGGAGTCTGCGGAAGCCGTGGCCGACGACATCGGAGGGCAGGCGTGGACGGTGAATCTCGCGGATACCTCGGCGCTGGATGGGGTCGATCTCGACGTCGACATCCTCATCAACAACGCCGGCATACAGAGGATCCACCCGATCACGGAATTCCCGCTTGAGGAATGGCGGCTCATCAACACTCTCATGCTCGAAGCCCCCTTCGTGCTCACCAAGGCCGTGCTGCCGGCGATGTGCAAAAGGGGATGGGGGCGGGTCATCAACCTCTCCTCGATCCACGGCCTGCGCGCCTCGGCGAACAAATCAGCCTATGTGGCCGCTAAGCACGGGCTCATGGGACTGACGAAGACGACCGCGCTGGAAGCCGGCCCCCAGGGCGTCACCTGCAACGCCATCAACCCGGGCTACGTGCTCACACCCCTGGTCAAGGGGCAGATCACGGACCAGGCGAAGACGAACGGCATCAGCGAAGACGAAGTGCTCGAGCAGGTCTTCCTCGGCCACTCTGCGGTGCCGAAGCTTGCCGAACCGGAGGATATTGCGCAGTTGGCGCTCTTCCTGGCCAGTGACGCGGCCGCCGTCATCAACGGCAGTGCCCACAGCATCGACGGTGGTTGGTCCGCGGCCTGAGACCCTAAGTCTCGACGTGCGAGTCTGTCTCAGAGAACTTCGAGGACGCTGCGGACCCCTGCATTGCGCAGGGATTCGTGGCGGACCGAAGCCCAGTAGGAGACAGGCTTCGAGAACTCCTCAGGCAGCACCTGCACGAGGCGACTGTTGCCCACAGCGAGGAAGTCGGGCAGGATCCCGATCCCAACTCCGTCTGATGTGGCAAGCACGTGCGCATGCACCGAGGTGGAGCGGAAGAATCCCTTGCCGCGCGGCAGTGCGTTGCCCGCCTCGTCGAGGTCATTGACCTGGAGCGAGTTCTCGATGTAGTAGACAAGACGATGCTCGGCAAGATCGTCAAGCGTCATCGGCAGCGAATGGGTTTGCAAGTATTCGCGGGAGGCGTAGAGCTGAAGCCGATAGTCGCGGATGTGCTTCGCGACGCTGCGTGGAGCGTCTGGCCGGCCGACGACGACCTCGATATCGACGCCCGACCGGTACTGCCGGGCCCGCTGCGTTGCCGTGATGAGTTCGAACTGCAGACTGGGATGGCTCCGTTGCAGCTGGGCTAGGGCCGGCACCGCGAATTCCAGGGCGAAGGCCTGCGGACAGGCCAGGCGAATCGTCCCGGATAGGGCAGAGCTGGAGTGGGCGTCGATGCGCCCCAGGGCAGACTCGATGTCCTCGGCCACCGGCAGCAGGAGTCGTCCGGCAGTGCTGAGCTCCCAACCGTCCGGTGAGGCCACGAGCATCCGCTCGCCGTAGGCCTTCTCCAGCGCTGCGATACGTCGGGACACCGTCGTGTGGTTGAGGCCGAGGCTGTGCGCGGCGGCGGTGAACTTTCCCAGCCGAGCCACGGCAAGCAGTGTCAGCAGATCTTCGGGAGAGATCTGCGAACCGGACCCGCCTGGTGCATATGAAGCCATAGTGGTTCCATCCTATCTGCGTGCGCGCACATATCCGGTGCGGAATATGTGATTCTGCGCGAACCGTGTTGCCTCAGCGACTGGCGTAATGTGAGGGGAAACACTGCACCACCTGAAGAACATGATGCGAGGAGGCATATTATGTCGACAATTGGATGGGTCGGCCTGGGAAACATGGGTCGTCCGATGACCGCGAATCTGGTGAAGGCCGGTCACACTGTGAATGGTTTCGATCTCGTGCCAGAGGCCGTCGCCGCGGCAGCTGAACACGGTGTCACTGCCGTGGGCTCGATCGCCGAGGCGGTCGCCGGCGCCGACATCGTCTTCACAATGCTGCCGAAGGGTGAGCACGCCCGCACCGCATACCTGGAGCCCAACGGCGTGCTGGCCAATGCTGACAGGAAGACCCTCCTCGTGGATTCCTCGACCATCGACTTCGACTCCGCCCGCGCCCTGCACTCCGAGGCAGCCAAGGCCGGCTTCCGCTTCGTCGATGGTCCGGTCTCCGGCGGCGTCACCGGCGCCGAAGCTGGGACTCTGACCTTCATGCTCGGCGGAACCGATGAGGATGTCGCCGAGGCGAAGTCCTTCATCGAGCCGATGGCCGGCAACATGTTCCACGCCGGTGGAGAGGCCGCTGGTCAGGCCGCCAAGATCGTCAACAACATGATGCTCTCGATCAGTCTGCAGGGCGTTGTCGAAGGTGCAGTGCTCGCCGAACGTTTCGGGCTTGACCCGAAGGTCTTCTACGACATCGCAACAGTCTCCTCCGGAGACTCCTGGCCGCTGCGCACCTGGTACCCCGTGCCCGGCGTGACCGAGACCGCAGCCTCGAACAACTCGTTCCAGCCCGGCTTCGCCACTGCACTCATGCACAAGGATGTTGGGCTCGCCCTCGCCGGTGCCGAAACGCAGGGCCTCGACCTGCCGGCCGCGCAGCTCGTCCACGCTCAGCTGCAGAAGCTCATGGACGAGGGCTTCGACGGCCTCGACACCTCGGCGCTGATCAGGAACATCGATCCGAAGGCCCCGGGCCTGCCCGAGTAGATGCTGCAACGCGACCTCATGGCTCGCAGACTCCGGGTTCTCAGTCGACCGCTCCCACGGTCGGCAGTCCACCCGGGCCTGCAGGCTGCGCAGGGACGTGGAAGACTGGAAGCATGAGTTCTTCAGACACACCTGCATCACTGACCGAGGACGCGATCGCGTCTATCAGAGACAACCTTGACGAGGTTGCCGAACGCACAGCGACCGCCGCCGAGGCGAGCGGACGAGCACGTGATGACGTGCGCGTGCTGCTCGCGACCAAGACTCAACCGGCAGAGAGGATCCGCGTCGCCATCGAGCACGGCTTCACGCTCATCGGGGAGAACAAGGTGCAGGAGCTGGTGAGCAAGGCCGATGACATTGCGGATCTGGACCATCAGGCGCATCTCATCGGCCCCCTGCAGAAGAACAAGGTCAATCACACACTGCGCCATGCGCACTGCATCCAATCCGTCGACACTCTTGAGCTTGCGACGAAGATCAGCAATCGACTGGACGTCCTCGATCAGACCATTGACTGCTTCGTGCAGGTCAACACCTCGCGTGAGGACTCGAAGTCCGGGATCGCGCCCGAGGATGCTGAGGCACTCATCTCCGAACTTCGTGGGTTCACCCGGATGAGATTGCGCGGACTCATGACGATCGGTCTTCCCGGGCGGACGCCCGAAGAGATCCGTCCCAGCTACACCGAACTCCGTGAACTCAGCGAGAAGCTCCTCACCTCGGGCGTCATGCCCGCCGAAGCGAGCGAACTCTCCATGGGGATGAGCAGCGACTTCGAACTCGCCATCGCCGAAGGCGCCACCATGGTCCGCGTCGGTTCGAGCGTCTTCGGAGCCCGCGACTAATCCTGACGCGGCTTCAAGGCACGGCCGTCACTACCGCTGGGACTCTGCGCCTTCTGGCGGAAGTGGGCTCGCAAGCCGTCGATGAGCGCCCCGCGCCAACAGGCAAAGTCGTGACCGCCCTGATAGACAGACAGCGACGTCTCGCACCCCTTATTGCTGAGCACCTCAGCGAGTCGGCGCGTGTGATCGATCATGAGGTCCTCTCGGCTGCCGACGGCGAGGTGGAACTCCACCTCGGGGCGCTTCGCCTCTGAGAACTGGCACGTCAGCCAGGTGTCGGTGTTGAGTCGGTTGAGATCGGCCGGGCTTGCCTCGCCTCCCGGATGCCACCAGAGCGACGATGAATGTGCGAGGACTGCACCGACAGCTGTGGGGGAGTCGAGTGCCATGAGCAGGGCCGACAGCCCGCCCAGGCTCTGACCTCCAACGATCCGCTGCGAGCGGTCGGGCAGCGCATAGCCCTGCTGCCCCAGATCATCCTCGATCTGTGGCAGCAGCTCATCTGTCACCTGCTTGAGGAACTCCCGGTTGCCTCCAAGAGCGCCGACCCGCAGCGCGCGGCTTCGGGCGCCGATGCCGATGATCACGATCGGCGGCAGACCGGCCGCTTCGCAGGCGCGGGCCACATCGAGCCCTTCGAACCAGTCGTCGCCGTCGAAGAGGACGAGCAGACCCTCCGGCCGCTTCGTGTCGGGCGTATAGACGTGCACCGGGCAGGTGATCCCACCGATCTCGCGAACGGAAGTAGTTACGAATCCGGGGGCCGCCTCGGCGGAGGACCACATGCTGTGATCGGGTGCCAGGGGCCCGGAGAACACGGAGGTCCCGACGGTGGGCTCGGACACGTTCGGCCTGCGCAGGGGCGCATCGGCGTTGAATCCATCGACGAATACCGACGGCCCGACATTCCGCCCCGTGCCCATCGGCTCTGGCATGTCCGAGGTCGAGGGGCTGAAACCGTAGGAACAGCGGAGATCGGCGGGCAAGGTCAGGGTCACGCCCCAGATTCCCGTGCCGGGCACGCGGCTCATGATGCCCAGTGCCTGACGGTGTTTGTCGGTTACCCGATTGGCCACGAGTCTCACACTGCGGATCTCGGGGTCGGTGACGCGGTAGAGGAATGTGATATCCCGCATATCTTCGTCGGTCTCACACGGGTTGACTATGGGGGTGCCGAGCGTGGCGACGTCATTCCAGAATCGCTCCTCGCTGTCGGCAGAAGCGCTGGCGATCCCGGTGTCGGCCCCAAAATAGGCGGCCTGAATGTCTGTGAAGCGCACGAATGAATCCTTGCAGATGGTCCTTCTGGGCAGGTGTGGACGGTATCGTCCGAGCAGCCGGGTGAGTATCGCATTGCGGACCTCGAGGTTCCGCGCTGGACAGGACTGCTGACAACATTGCTAGTCTAAGGGATTAGGTTAGGCTTACCGACATAGAAGCTCATCGGATTCTTGACGTGCTGGGTGGACTCAGTCGCCGGTCGAGTTCTCTGCACCGCTCCATCGCGATGGCTGGCAGACCCACGAGCACCCTGAATGGCTTCACCCTGAACGGAACCACGACAACGTCGCCCGGGATCTCGGAAGAGATCGCGGCTGTACCAAGGAGAGCAATGAAAAAGAGCTTGACGATCATCGGTGCCGCTTGTGCCCTCGCACTCGCCGGCTGTGGAGGGGCCAGCTCCGGAGCCACGAATGACACCTCCGACGAGGCGGATTCGGGCTCAGACCTCTCTGTCCCCCTTCCGGAAGGCTGGGAAAAGGTCGGGGGAACAAGCGACTTCTCCTCGATCGAGGCGGAGCCGAAGCTGCCGGCGAAGGTCAAGGACGGCACGGACACCGAGGTCGAGGTCAAGGACATCGACAAGATCATCGTCGCCGGGGACGGGGTCGCCTCCACTCTCGGAGCGCTCGGCCTCAAGGACAACATCGCCGCCGCACCCGAGAACTCGACGTCCCCGGAGGGGCTTGGGGCGCCGGAGCACTTCGAATTCACGAAGGAAACGGGAGTCGAGGGACTGCTCGCGATGAACGGCACCCTCTTCATCGGCGACAACACCAAGCGTCATGGCTCGGTCGCCGAGCAGTTCCGTGACGCCGGCACCGAAGCTGTCGTCATGGATGATCAGCAGTCGCAGGGAGACAAGCTCAAGGCCGTTGCTTCCTATGTGGGAGCCGAAGACGCCGGTGAGGAACTGGCCGAACTCGTTGACGACCAGCTTGCCGATGCCGCCACGATGGCCAAGGAATCCGATAAGCAGGATCTGTCCGTCATCGAGGTCACGGCCAATGGTGCAGGCGGGCAGAACGCAGTGGCGGGCACCGGAACGCCGGGCAATGAGATGATCGAGACCCTCGGCTACACGAGCGTCGGGTCGGAGTCGAAGCTGCGCGGATACTCCCGCGAATTCAGCAACGAGGGAATCGTCTCCTCTGCGCCCGACGTCATCGTCATGGCCGAATCCGACTACGAGAAGTGGGGCGGTGAGGAGGGTCTCTGGGAGGCATTCCCGACGCTCCAGCAGACCCCTGCCGGAGAGAACTCCGCGATCTTCGTCATGCCCGATGCCCAGCTGAAGTATTCCAGCCCCGAAATCGGCGTCGGAGCCCAGGCTCTCGCCAAGGCCGTCGCGAAGCTTCCGTGACTCGGTCAGTCTCCGAGCACAGCAGTGTCACGAAGGATCATCGTGGCACTGCTGAACCCGGTCAGCGCACAGACCAGAAAGCCGAGAGGCGCGCAGACAAGAAGTCGGAGAGGCGTCATGATGTGCGACGGCTGCCGCTTCTGACCTGTGTGGTCATCGGCCTGGCCGTTCTGGCTCTGCTCATGACCATCTCGGCGTCGGTCGGTCCGCTGCGCATACCGCTCGGCGACGTCGCCCGGATCGTGTTCGCCCAGCTGGGACTCGTCGACGGTGGGGACCTCAGCCAGCGCGACGTCTCGGTCGTGTGGCAGCTGCGCGTCCCCCGCGTGCTCATGGGCGTCTTGGTCGGCGCGGCGCTGGCGATCTCCGGTGCCGCTCTGCAGAGCCTATTCAACAACCCGCTCGCCGACCCCGGCATCATCGGGGTCAGCGGCGGAGCCTCGGCGGGCGCGGTCGGCGTCATCGTGCTCGCCGGCAGCTCCATCACCTGGCTGCTGCCTCTCGGCGCCTTCCTCGCCGGTCTCGCGGTCACCGGCCTGATCTACGTCCTCGCTCGGCCCGGTCGCAACACCGGAACCTCGCGCATGCTGCTCGTCGGTATCGCCGTGGGGTCCGGATGCCAGGCGCTGACCGGCTTCTTCACGTTCATCGCCGATGATGCGCAGCTGCAGACGCTGACGTTCTGGCAGATGGGCTCGCTGAGCAAGGTCACCTGGGCGCAGATAGCGGCGACCGTGCCGATCTTCGTCATCGGGTTGGCCATTCTGCTCATCAGCACCCGCGCTCTCGACGTGCTCACACTTGGGGAACGCGAAGCCCAGCACCTGGGTCTCAACGTCAAACGGAGCCGCCTCGTCATCATCGTCGCGACCGCACTGCTCACGGGTGCGGCGGTCGCCTTCGCCGGTGCTATCGGCTTCGTCGGGCTCGTCGTTCCGCACATCGTGCGCATCATCGTCGGCCCCGGCCACCGAGGACTGCTCCCGATCTCGGCGATCGTCGGATCGATCCTCATCGTCGCCGCCGACTGCGCTTCCCGCGTTGTGGCCCCGCCGGCCGAGGTGCCCATCGGACTCTTCACCGCGGCCGTCGGTGCGCCCTTCTTCCTGTTCCTGGTCGTGCGAATGCGGAAAAGCTCATGGTGACGAAGATGATGAGAGAAGTGATGAAGGAAGCAGAGGACCCCACCGCCGAGGTTGTCATCCGAACAGAGGATGTGACCTTTGCCGTCGACGGTCGTGAGCTCGTCTCCGGAATCTCGTTCAGCCTGCGGGCCGGGGAAGTCGTGGCTCTCGTCGGGCCCAACGGTGCTGGAAAATCAACGATGCTGTCCCTGCTGGCCGGAGATGTCGCGCCGACGCAGGGCAGGGTGGAGATCTCGGGCATCGACGTTCGTTCGTGGAAGCCAGGACCCCTGGCGAGGAAGCGATCGGTCATGCTCCAGCACAACAGTTCGAACTTCTCGTTCAGTGTGAGAGAAGCCGTGCATATGGGGCGTCTGCCCTGGGGCGTCGACCCTGTGCGCGACGAGGAGCTGGTCGCCGAGGCGATCGAGGACTCTGATCTCGCCGGTTTCGAAACCCGGGATATCACGACGCTGTCCGGTGGCGAGGCCGCTCGTGTCTCCTATGCCCGGACGAGAGTGCAGACGACGCCCGTCATCTTCCTCGACGAACCCACCGCGGCCCTCGATCTCAAACACCAGGAGACCCTGCTGCGATCGGTCAGGAATCTGCGAGATGAGGGAGCGGCCATCATCGTGGTCCTCCACGACCTCAATCTCGCTCTGAGATATGCGGACCGAGTGCTCGTCTTCGGCAATGGAGAACTCGTCGCCGATGGAGTACCGGAAGAGGCGTTGAGCGAGGAACTCGTCGAGGAGGTCTACGGCCAGCGCGTGCGCAGGCTGAAAGCCGAAGGAATCGACACCCCGATCCTCATCCCCGTGTGACGTGCGAAGCCCAGACCCGAGGTGTGCGAAGCTCCGGTTTGAAACGTGCGGAGCCCCGCGGAACCCACAAAGCGCGGAGGCGCGCCATCCCGGGCCGCGACGGAAGGTCACATGATGACACCCGGACTCCCGCCTCGGCGGTGAATCTGTGAAGATGGAGGCATGACTAACAGTCCGCAGGAAACCGCAGCCTCGGCGGGAGATCCCTCCGCTGCATCATCGTCCACCGCGTCGAAGTCCGCCGCGCCCCACGTCGTCAAGGTGCGCGCACCTGAACTCATCGGCCGCCGATGGATGAATTCCGGAGGCAAGGAGCTGAGCCTGGCCGACTTGCGCGGCAAGGTGATCCTGCTCGATTTCTGGACCTTCTGCTGCATCAACTGTCTGCACGTGCTGGACGAGCTGCGCCCGCTCGAGGAGAAGTACGCACAGGAACTCGTCATCGTCGGCGTCCACTCCCCGAAGTTCGAGTTCGAGCGCACAGTCGAGGCCGTCGATCAGGCCGTCGAGCGCTACCAGGTCGAACACCTCGTCCTCGACGACCCGGACCTCGTCACCTGGCAGGCCTACACCGCCCGGGCCTGGCCCACATTGGCCGTCATCGACCCCGAGGGCTACCTGGTTGCGACCCTGTCGGGTGAAGGCCACGGCGCAGGGCTCGGTGAGATCATCGAGGGGCTCATCGAAGAGCACTCGGCGAAGGGCACACTGCACTCCGGCGACGGACCATACGTGCCGCCACCAGCGCCGGAGACCGAGCTGTTCTACCCCGGGAAAGTCACCGCACTGCCCTCAGGCAACCTGCTCGTCGCCGATTCGGGACACCACAGCCTCGTCGAATACGATTCCAGCGGACAGACGATCATCCGCCGCATCGGCACCGGTGAACGCGGAGCGGACGACGGCGATCTCACCTCGGCGAGTTTCAGCGAACCCGGCGGCATCACCGTCCTCCCCGATGATGTGGCGGCGAAGGCCGGCTATCACCTCGTCGTCGCCGACACCGTCAATCACACGCTGCGCGGCATCAACCTCGAGACCGAAACCGTGACGACGATCGCCGGCACCGGTGCGCAGCATATGGTCGGCGCGATCGACAACGTGGTCGGCACCTACGGTGAACTCGGCCGCTACGACGGTCCCGCTCTCGACGTGAAGCTCTCCTCGCCGTGGGATGTCCTCTTCGTCCCTTCCACCGCCGAGGTGGTTGTGGCGATGGCAGGCAACCACACCATCTGGTCGTTCGACCCCGAAGCCGGGGCGATCCGCCTGCTCTCGGGCACCATGAACGAAGGCCTGGCCGACGGCGACTCTGAGAACGCGTGGTTCGCGCAGACATCGGGCCTTGACCTCAGCTCCGACGGTGATGTGTTCATCGCCGACTCTGAGACGTCTGCGATCCGCCGCCTCGACCCGAACACCGGAGCCGTGTCCACGCTCATCGGCGAGGGACTCTTCGACTTCGGATTCCGCGACGGACCCGCAGCCGAAGCCAGGCTGCAGCATCCCCTTGGGGTGCGGAGACTGCCTGATGGTTCGATTGCGATCGCCGACACCTACAACGGGGCGATCCGCCGCTACGACTTCACCACGAACGAGGTCTCGACCCTGGCCCGTGGCCTGCGCGAACCTTCCGACATCTTCGTCCTCGAAGCCGCCTCAGCCGCCTCAGCCGCCTCAGCCGCCTCAGCCGCCGAATCGACCGACGGCACCGAAGCCGCTGAAGCCGAACTCCTCATCGTCGAGTCCGCCTCACACGCCCTGACGAGAGTGAAGCTGCCCAAGGATGCTCAGCGCGTCGACGAGGGTGCGCTCACCAGCAATCGCCCTTCGACCGAGATCGCGTCGGGCCCAGTGTCCGTGACCGTGAGCTTCACTGTTCCAGCAGGTCAGAAGCTTGATGACCGGTGGGGTGATCCTACGTATCTGCAGGTTTCGTCGACACCTCCAGAGCTCATCGTCTCCGGCGACGGAGGAGCGGAAGGTCTCAAGCGCGACATCGTCATCAACCCTGAACTTGCATCAGGGGTCCTGCACGTGACCGCACGCGCTGCCGCCTGCGACGGCGAACCAGGCGGAGAGATTCCATTGCACGCGGCATGCCATCTCTACCAGCAGGACTGGGGCATTCCAGTCGACCTCGTCGCCTCCGCCCCCGCTGAACTCACCCTCGACCTCCGCGGAGCCTGAGACTCGCCGCTACTTCACGGTGACGTCGCCGAGGCGACGCGGATCGAAGCGGACCTGTGAGGACTTGACGATGACAGAACCTCCCATGACGAAGGAGAGGGTTTCGTCGAAGTCATGCTCGGCCGCTGTGACGATGTCGCGGTAGCGTCCCTGGATGCGCACCTCCACCGTTGAGGGAGTGAGCTCGAGGTCATTGCCCGAGGCGGCCAGGCTGACCCGGGGTTCACGTACCAGCGACCACTTCACATCACCGAGGATCTCGTTGTCCGTGTCGTAGCCGAACACACAGTCCGAGGGGTACAGAGTCTTCGCCTTCACACACTTGTGCAGATGCTCGCTGACCTGTTTGTTGACAGCCTGCTCCAGCTTCGCAGTGGGCTCGGGCGACAGCGCGATCTGGGCGGTGTCGGTCGGTGCGA
Organism: Brevibacterium sp. FME17; assembly: GCF_014897515.1. Classification (NCBI taxonomy): domain Bacteria; kingdom Bacillati; phylum Actinomycetota; class Actinomycetes; order Micrococcales; family Brevibacteriaceae; genus Brevibacterium; species Brevibacterium sp. FME17. The sequence goes on along the minus strand of NZ_JABUYD010000006.1, from coordinate 127,401 downwards.
TCACCTCGGCGCGTTCGGGCTTCGACTTGAGATAGGTCGCATCGAAGCCGACGAGGTAGGTCGCCGGGAACAGCACGGGGACCGTTCCGGCGGCGACTCCGTACCCGTTGACAGTGGCAGTCGACGAGCCTTCGACCTGCAGATCAAGGGTCGGCCACTTCTTCTGCTCGATGACCCACCTGTCGAAGAGCCCGGCAGCCGCCGGCAATTTCACCATGGACAGGTCCACGGTCTGCGTCTGCGAGGACAGCACATAGCTCAGTGAGACCTTCGCATGGTCGTCGTCTATCGAGACCGTCTTCGCCTCGGCATCGCGCGGCAGGTCTGGAGCGGCAGAGAGCACATCATGATTGAGTGCCAGAGTCGATGACGGGGTGGGGGAGGAGAGGTAAGAGAACGCGCGCTCGGCATCGGCATGCTCGATTGCCGAAATATAGGCTTCAGCGGCGCGGGCAGGTGTGTAGACGGTGAGGTTGAGGAGGGGAACCGCGGCCACAGTGAGGACGATGACCAGAAGCGCCGAAATCAGAAGTTTGCGCGAAGTTCGCATTGATTCTCCTGAATCGGTGGGGGATGGAGGGGATTTCAGTTTAATGCCAATTGCCCGCAACTTGAGGCCATGAGCAGTGCGGACACACGGGACAGTGGAGTGGCAGGGGTTATTCCACCGAATACGCGTGCAGCGCCGAGGTGTCGACCTCGACGAAGACATGGGTGCCGATTTTGACGTTGGCGCGCAGTGAGGCGATCGATTCGCCGAGGCTGGGGTGCAGGACTCCGAATCCACCCCCACCCCCGGAACTACCAGAGCTACCGGAGACCCCGGCCACGTCGGCCAGGTCCACGTCGAGGGCGAGTCCCATCTCCGTATCCACCGGCGAGAGTTTCGCCTGCAGGCAGGATCCGCGATCGCGGAGTCCGATCACAATGGCTTCGAACACCGTCGCCGAGGTGAACGCCGGGTCGTGTTCGTCCAATGATAGGAGCGCACTGCGCCACCCCAGCGTGACGAAGACCTTCCCGTCGAGTTCTGTTCGCGCCTTGACCGCGGAGTGACCGATCGACAGCCAGCCCTTGCGCGCCAACCCGGAATAGACATTGACACCGCTGAGTTCGGCCGGCAGGGAGCCCCGAGGTTCCGTGACGACCTGTTCCAGAGTGCCGAACGCGACGAGCTCACCTTTTTCGATATTGGCCGTCCCCGCCTCGGCGACGGTGAAATCGGTCAGCGTATTCGAGGTGAAGACGATCCCGCGGCCGTGTGCTGCGGCCAGATCGGCCAAGCGGCCGCGCAGGCCGGCACGCAAATGGCCGGGGACGGATGCGAAGGGGTCGATGAAGGTCAACCATGTCGAACCGCTCGCCCACGCCGCAGCCAAGCCGAGTTTCGCATATTCACTGGCATCGAGTTCGCCGAGCCGGGACTTCAGTGTTTCGGGTTTGACCCCGAACTCCGTGTACGCCTGAGCCAATGCCGCCTCCCCAGATCCGGCATTGGCTTCGCGAAGATACTTTCTGACCCAGCTGCGCACACGAGTTCGCCCCGACCGGAGACCGGTCGGGAACTGCGGTGGAGGTGCGACGTCGGAGCGCGCAGCAACGGACAGCACCACCTCAGTGGTGCTGTCCGTGCTGCCCATGAGACCGAGCATTGTCCCTGCTCGGAGACGACCGAGATCGATCTGGTGTCTTCCGAGGTGCAGCCCCGCTAGGGACAATTCATCGTTCAACGGACCTTAGAACTCCGCAGGATCGTCGGAGGCGGTCATCCGCCGACGAGTGATGACGACAGCTGCGGCACCGACGACGAGGAGTCCGACGCCGAGGGCCAATCCGGTCATTTCAGCACCGGTGCGGGGCAGGTCGCTGCCACTGTCGCTGCCGTTGGCTCCGCCTTCATCGACCGAGGTGCCGTTGGTGACGACGGTGAAGCTGCCGCCCTGTGGCTTGTCGAAGCTGTCCGCCTGGGCACGAACATTGTAGGTTCCCAGAACAGCCTTGACCTTCGCCTGCACTCCGAAGGTCGCCTTGCCCTCAGAATCAGCTTCCTTGGTCATCGTGTAGCGATCGACCTTGCCCTGGGCATGCTCGACCGTGATCGTGATCTTCTCACCTGGCTGTGCACCGGTGATGCCGAGTTTGATGCCCTCGTCGAGGAAGTCCTCGGAGCTGATCTCGGTCGGATCGATGATGAGCGCCTGGGTCGCGGTGGCCGCGGCCTTCTTCTCACCCTCATCGGTTCCGGGGCTGGCCGGAGCGGTTGTCTCCGAAGGCGCTGCCTCGGTCGCGTCCGCGGTTTCCGGAGCCTCGGACTCTGGAGCCTCAGACTCGGTGGGAGCTGGTGCCTCCGTGGTCTCGTCAGCTTTGGCCTTCGACTTGTCGTCGGTGTCCGTGGGCTCGGGCGTCTCGGACTCAGTCGGCTCTTCGGACTTGGTCTCAGAAGGCTTCGGTGCGGCCGGCGTCTCCTTGGCCCTCTTGGTCTCAGAAGGCTTCTCGCTCGGCTCGTCCGACTTGGTCTCAGACGGAGTCGGCTTTGCGCTCTCGGATGGGTCCTCCGTCTTGGTCTCCGACGGGGTTGGAGCAGGACCGGTTGCAGAGGTGCAATCGTCGCCCTTGGCCTTGTCGTCGACGTCTGAAGCGCTGGGCACGACCTCGAAGGACACCTTCGAGGAGTCCTTCTCGGTCTTCTCATCGGTGAGGTAAAGCGAGTAGTTGCCCGCAGGAACCTTGGCGTCGTCCGTGACGGAGAAGAAGTAGGTGCCGGACACCTTGCCCTTATCGTCGACGGTGAGCTTCGTCTTCGGCGAGTACTTGGATCCATCGGTGCCGACGACCGTGACGGTCGCCTTGTCATCGGGGGTGAAGCCGGTGCCGGAGAATCCGATGCCCTTTTTGCGGTCCGCGATATCGGCCCGGGTCACCTGTGCATCTGACAGAGTCGCCTGTGGGTCCGAGCTGTCGGGAACCTTGGAGTCGGTTTCGGGGTCGTCAGACTGCTGTGCATCGTCATATGCACAGAGATTACTTGCTGCCGGCACCGTAGCGGACTCTGTCGCTGCGAACGCGGGAGCGCCAGCAAGACCTGTCAATGCAACGGCTACTGCGGGGGCAAGCACAAGACGCGAGGTCTTCACAGTAATGCCTTTCGATTGTTGTCAACCCACGAAAGGCGATGGAACTCCCGGCATTCCTTGGCTTAAGAAGAGGAAGGCACCATCGTGCGCGGGTTCGTACAGCTCCTAACTCTAAGGCATTCACGGTCCCCTTTGGGGAGACACACGGGAGAAAACCAGCAAAAACAGCGGGGATTGTTACGGTTTCGTTACCAAATTGCGGCGTGTTGCGGCGGCTGTGAGATTTTTCGCCCCCTCTGGAGCCCCGATCACTGCACTCCTGAGCCCCGGGCGACTACCATCGGAAATGTGACTCTCCTTTCCGATCGCGACATTCGCGCCGAGCTCGACTCCGGACGCATCGCCCTCGACCCCTATGACCCTTCTCTGATCCAGCCCGCCAGCGTCGATGTGTGCCTGGACCGCTATTTCCGTCTCTTCGACAACCACAAATACCCTGTCATCGACCCGAGCCTCGATCAGCCCGAGCTCACCCGCTTCGTCGAAGCTGCACCGGGAGAGCCCTTCGTGCTGCATCCGGGCGAATTCGTGCTCGCCGCGACGCACGAGCTCGTCACTCTGCCCGATGATGTCGCGGCACGTCTGGAGGGCAAGTCATCGCTGGGGCGGCTCGGGCTGCTGACCCACTCCACTGCCGGCTTCATCGATCCCGGATTCAATGGTCATGTCACTCTGGAGCTCTCCAACGTCGCGACTCTGCCCATCACCCTGTGGCCGGGGATGAAGATCGGCCAGCTCTGCTTCTTCCGTCTCAGTTCGGCCGCCCTCAACCCCTACGGCTCCCAGGCCACCGGCAACCGGTATCAGGGACAGCAGGGCCCCACAGCTTCCCGTTCGCATCTGAACTTCTTCCGGAGGGACATGTGACCACTCGCCGAGAGCTGCGGATGCAGCGTGAGGGGGCCGAGCGTGTCAATGACACGGATGTCTCGGCGGACCTGCGCGGTTTCCATCTGCTTCTCCTCGATGAACAGGTCGAGGTCTCCGATGTGCTCGCGCTCGTGCACAACCGGCTGCCCGACCTTGCTCCCCGCCTGGACGACAACGGCCAGCTGAGGTTGAGCCGACATTCGCGTCTCAGTGAGGGCGTCGACCTCGACGAGTCTGCGATCGCCGCGCTCGAGTTGCCCGACTGGGCTCATCACGCGGTTGTCATCGACTGCCCCCGGGACCGTGAACCGGTACCGCCGCCGGATTGGTTCAGCGACGCCGACGGACTGCATAAGGCGTTTCCCCGGGGTCTGCCCGATAGGGAAGAGGAGCGGATGCTCAGCCTCATCCTGGCCGTGGCATCACGCCTGCACACAGGCATTCGCCTCGCAGACGAAGATGGCCTGCCGACTCGGGTCATCGTGCCCGATCCGGAGGCGAAGATCGATCTCTACCTCTATTCGCCCTATTGGCTCGAGCCTGATGTGGCACTGTCGCTTGTGCGCAAGCACGCCCCGCATGCCTTCCAGCAGGCGCTTCCGACGCCCGATGAGGCGGTCCTTGCCCAGGCTGCGATCGACGATCCTCTCTTCGACGCTTCGGCGCCGGTCATCCTCGACGGCTACTCCCTCCTCGTCCCGCTCGGGGACATCCACGAGGCAGCTGGCATCCTCGAAGTTCGTGTGTCCGAGGCTGACTGGGTGCCGCCGATCATTGCCAAGCATCTTCAGATGCCTCTCATCGAATATCACCTGCATTGGATGGATGCCGAGTCGAAGCGCTATCAGCCGGCCCAGACTCGGCGCTTCCGGCGGATGCGCAACCAGGTGGCCAGCCTCGTCGACAGCATCGGAGCGGAACTGCTCATCGGCTGTGACGGCACCGGCCTGGACGAAACCGGCTTCCTCGTCACGAGCAGCCAACTCCGCAGCTGAATCAGCCCGCTCCGTAGCCGACCCAGCCTCGTGCGCGAGCTGCCGCAGGTTTCTGCAACGAAATCTGCACGGGAATGTTCACCGTGTTCGTGGGGAATCTGCACGAATAGTGTTCAATATGACGGTCGCCAACCGCTCCATTGATTGGGAGATACGTAGTGTGTCGTGAGAAAATACTTGCAAGCACTGCATTCGGGCAGATTATATAAATGACGGAGGTGTCCGCCGGTGATAGTCATGACAGGAGCCTTTTTCGGGGCTGCTGTCATTGCGTACCCACTGGTCAAACGCCTCGGTCGCAACGGGTTCTTCCTTCTTGCCCTGGTGCCGTTCGCTGGGCTGATCCTCACCCTCGCAAAGGTCCCCGATATCTTCGGGACAGCAGGCGGGCCGTGGGTCGAGAGCATGGGCTGGTTGCCGGCACTCGGTCTCGACGGCATCTTCCGCCTCGACGAACTCTCCTGGATCATGAGTCTCCTGGTCACCGGCGTCGGTGCCCTCGTCTTCGTATACTGCGCCCGCTACTTCCCGCCGGATGAGCCCGGACTGGCCCGGTTCTCTGCAGTCTTCATGGCCTTCGCCGGAATGATGTACGGACTCGTCCTCGCCGATGAGCTCCTCATGCTCTACCTGTTCTGGGAAGGCACGACGGTCTTCTCCTACCTGCTCATCGGCCACAGCCAATCCCGCCGCCGCTCCCGCCAGGCCGCGCTGCAGGCCCTCATCGTCACCACTGCCGGTGGACTGGCCATGCTCGTGGGCATGATTCTGCTGACCTCAGCGACTGGAACAAGTCAGATCTCGACCCTCATGGAGCGCGCGAGCCTCGGTCTGGACACCGGACCGGTCATCGTCACAGCCGTAATCCTCATCCTCGTCGGAGCGGTGTCGAAGTCCGCGCTGATTCCTTTCCACTTCTGGCTCCCCGGTGCCATGGCCGCACCGACCCCGGTCAGCGCCTACCTGCACGCGGCGGCGATGGTCAAAGCCGGAATCTACCTCATCCTGCGCCTGGCTCCGGGCTACCACGCGCTGCCCGGTTGGTCAGAGACCCTGCTGACCCTGGGTCTGCTCACGATGTTCATCGGCGGTTGGCAGGCCCTCAAACAGACCGACCTCAAACTCCTGCTTGCCTTCGGCACGGTCTCCCAGCTCGGATTCCTCACGACGATGGCCTCCTTCGGCTCTCCCGACATCACCAAGGCCGCCCTGGCGATGCTCATCGCCCATGCCCTGTTCAAGGCCTGTCTGTTCCTGTGTGTGGGCATCATCGACCACCGTGCCGGCACACGTGACCTGACGAAGCTCTCCGGAGGTTGGAAAGCGTTCCCGGTCGTCGCCGTCTGCGCCACGATCGCCGCGGCATCGATGTCCGGTCTGCCCCCGCTGCTGGGCTTCGCGGCTAAGGAAGCCGTCTATTCGACCCTCCTCGCCTCAGGTGACAAAGCTTCGATCATCGCGCTGATCGGCGTCATGATCGGATCGATGCTCACCGTGGCCTACTCGGCACGCTTCGTCTGGGGTGCGTTCTCAAGCAAAGAGGGTGTCGACGACATCGCCCGCCGCGATGAGAAGATCACCCTGATCATCTCCCCGGTCATGCTCACCGTGCTCACCGTGGTGTTGGGCCCGGCGGTCGGACTCATCGACGGCTACTTCGGAGCCTGGACCTCGACGCTGCCGGCCATCGACCCCGGCGACGGCGACTACCACCTGGCAATCTGGCACGGACTCGAACCGGCTCTGGCTCTGTCAGCAGTCACGATCGCAACGGGCCTCGGACTCTTCTTCGTCCGCGACTCGTTCGCCAAGGTCCAGTCGACTCTGCCCTCGGGCCTCGACTTCCACGACCTCTACAGCAAGCTGATCAGCTGGATGGAGAAGCTGGCCTTGTGGGTCACCTCCCGCACCCAGCGCGGTTCGCTGCCGTTCTATCAGAGCGTGATCTACCTCGTCCTCGTGGCGGGCATCGGCCTGGCCGTGATCACAAATGACACCTGGAACATCGATTTCAAACTCTTCGACACCCCGCTCGACTTCATCGTCGCCGCAGTCCTCATCATCGTCGCGGTGGCAGCGACCCGCGCCAAGAAGCGCTTCACCGCTGTGGTCGTCACCGGAATCTCCGGCTATGCGATGGTCGCCTACTTCGCATTCGTCGGAGCCCCGGACCTGGCGCTGACCCAGGTTCTCGTCGAGACCATCACCATCGTCGTCTTCGTCCTCGTCTTGCGCCGTCTGCCTGCCCGGATCGGTCAGAGCACCGGCCGCTTCACTCCGGCGTGGCGCGCCATCATCGGCGCCGCGGTCGGCGTGACCATGATGTTCGTCGTGCTCATCGCCGCCGGCGTGCGCATCAGCGACCCGGTGTCCGTGGACTTCGGCCAGCTCGCCTACGAGATCGGCCACGGCCAGAACATCGTCAACGTGACCCTCGTTGACATCCGCGTCTGGGACACCCTCGGTGAAATCTCGGTCCTCGTCGCTGCCGGAACCGGCATCGCCGGACTGATCTTCGTGCGCGGCCGTGAAGGACACCTCCATCGTTTCGTCTCCCGCCGTGACGGCACCGAACTGCAGGGACGTGTGCGCTTCCAGCCGGTCCCCGAGGAGATCGGCTACTTCCGCGACCCCCAACGCGAAGACGTGACGCAGCGTCGAGTCTCCTGGCTCATCGCCGGACGCACACTGGCACCACGCAACCGGTCCATCATCCTCGAGGTCACCGCCCGCCTGGTCTTCCACGCCGTCCTCATCTTCTCCCTCTACCTTCTCTTCGCCGGTCACAACGAACCCGGCGGCGGTTTCGCCGGTGGCCTCGTAGCCGGTCTGGCACTGGTCGTGCGCTATCTCGCCGGCGGCAAGTTCGAACTCGCCGAGGCGGCCCGCTTCACCCCCTCGAGCATGCTGGGAACCGGCATGATCATGGCCGTACTCACTGGCATCGGCGGGTGGATCTGGGGCGACACCGTGTTCAGGTCCGTCTACCTCGAAGGCGATATTCCGGTGCTCGGGCACCTGTCGTTCGGAACTTCGACGTTCTTCGACATCGGCGTCTACCTCATCGTCGTGGGACTCATGCTCGACATCCTCAGATCCTTGGGCGCCGAGGTGGACCTGCACCAGGAGCGCGACGAAATGATGCTGACCAAACGACTCAACCAGTCATACAACCTCTCGGAGACCTTCAGCGTCGAGGCCGAGCACGAAGCCGTCTCGTCGATCCTCGACCGGGTCAATCACCTCGACGTGGACAACGGCGCCGAAGGGGGACGGCTATGACTTTGCCCTTCATCATGGTCCTGGCGATGGGAGTCCTCTTCGCCAGCGGCATCTACCTCATGCTCGAACGCTCACTGACCCGCGTGCTGCTGGGGTTCATCCTCCTCGGCAACGGCGTCAACCTCCTCATCATCCTCACCGCCGGCACAGGAAATCCGCCGTTGACCGACGGGGAGAACCTGTCCACAGAAGGCATGTCCGATCCGCTGCCACAGGCACTCATCCTCACCGCCATCGTCATCACATTCGCGGTCACCGCGTTCCTGCTCGCCATGATCTACCGCTCCTGGCGCTTGGTGCGAGCCGATTCGCTGCAGGACGACACCGCCGACCTGCAGGTGGCGATCACGAAGATGATCGACTCCGAGGCGGAGGCGAGCACGGACTACGACGACACCGAATTCGGTGATGAGGCCGAGAGCCCGATCACCGGCGCCATCGACCTCGACGACGACGGCACCCCCAAAGAACGCGACGCAGGCGAGGGCAGCAGCGAAGAAGGTTCCAAGGGAACCACGACGGAGGAGAAGAAATGATCGATCTCCTTCCTGTGCTTGTGCCCTTGCCCGTCCTCTTGCCCCTCATCGGTGCGGGACTGGCGCTGGTGCTGTCGAAGCACTCCCGCGCTCAGAACATCGTGTCGATCCTGATCTTGAGTGCGGTCATGGTCATCTCGCTCGTCATGCTCTTCGGCATCGATGCCAACGGCCCGCAGGTCGTGGCGATCGGCGGGTGGGAACCGCCGGCAGGAATCGTGCTCGTCGCCGACAGGCTCTCCTCGCTCATGCTCGTCGTCTCCTCGCTGGTCACCCTGTGTGTGCTCATCTACGCACTCAGCCAGGACGCCAACGACGACTCGAACGAGACCCCGATCTCCGTGTTCAACCCCAGCTATCTGGTGCTGTGCGCGGGTGTCGCAAACGCCTTCCTTGCTGGTGACCTGTTCAACCTCTACGTCGGCTTCGAAATGTTCCTCGTCGCCTCCTACGTGCTGCTGACCTTGGGTGCTACGGCAGAGCGCATCCGGGCGGGCGTGACCTACGTCGTCGTCTCGCTCGTCTCATCGGTCATCTTCCTGGCAGCGATCGGCGTCATCTACTCGGCGACCGGAACAGTGAACATCGCGCAGCTCTCTGAGAGACTGAGCGAGCTGCCGCCGGATGTGCAGATGATTCTGCATGTCCTCCTGCTCATCGGCTTCGGAATCAAGGCCGCGATCTTCCCGCTGTCCTTCTGGCTGCCCGACTCCTATCCGACCGCTCCGGCCCCGGTGACCGCCGTGTTCGCGGGACTGCTGACGAAGGTCGGCATCTATGCGATCATCCGGACCGAGACGCTCCTGTTTGCCGAGTCCTCCCTGCGAGTGCCTCTTCTGATAGCCGCGGCATTGACGATGGTGGTCGGAATCTTAGGCGCGATCGCCCAGTCGGAGATCAAGCGGATTGTGTCCTTCACCCTCGTCTCCCACATCGGCTATATGCTCTTCGGTGTGGCTCTGGGGACCACTGTCGGACTCTCCGCCGCCATCTACTACACGGTCCACCACATCATCGTCCAAACCGCGCTGTTCCTGGCCATAGGTATGGTCGAAATGCGAGGTGGGTCGACTTCGACGAGGTCCCTGGGTGGGCTCATGGTGCTCTCACCGGCATTGTCGATCATCTTCTTCATCCCTGCCCTCAACCTCTCAGGCATCCCGCCGTTCTCCGGGTTCATCGGCAAGGTTGCGCTCTTCGCCGCCGGTTTCGCCGATCACGACTGGCTCGCTGTCTCGCTCATCGTCGCCGGTACGGTGACCAGCCTGCTGACCCTCTACGTCATCGGGCGTACCTTCAACCTGGCCTTCTGGCGCGACCCCGCGGACGCGGAGGAGCCGAACGAGGAACTCGTGGCCGAGTTCGCCGAACGCAAGAAGGCCAAGCTCGCGGGCAAGCCCTGGAAGTCACAGATCGGGGTGCCGGGATCGATGTTCGCAGCCACCACGGTCGTGGTCGTCGCCTCGATTATCCTCACAGTCTTCGCCGGTCCCCTGTGGGATCTGTCCGACCGTGCTGCGGGAAATCTGCAGTCGCCGGTCAACTATGTGACGGATGTGTTGGGCGGTGATGGCTCATGAGCACGAATCGGCCTCCGCGGATGACGAAGGGACGCAGCTTCGTCCAGCAGCTCGTGCTGGTGTTCTTCCTCGTGGTGCTGTGGGTGATGCTCTGGGACTCCGTGTCACTCATGCACATCCTCTCGGGCATCATCCTCGCCCTGGTTGTGACCCGTGTCTTCTACCTGCCCCCGGTGGTGCTCTCCGGTCGGTTCAACATCATCCACGCCCTCAACTACGGACTGTGGTTCCTGTACTCACTCATCCACGCCTCTGTCGAGGTCGCCTGGTTCGCCTTTCGTCCTCGCGCGGTAGGTGCCGGTTCGGTCATCGCCTGTGACCTGCGCACGAGTTCGGATCTGCTGATGACGCTCGTGGCCGATACCGCCAGTCTGATCCCCGGGTCGATCATCATCGACAGCGACAGGGCGATGGGGGTCTTGTATCTGCACGTTCTCGACTGTGATTCCAAGGAGAAGATCATCTCTGCCAAAGCGCAGGTCTATCACATCGAGCGGCTGCTCATCCTGGCTCTCGGCTCTCACCGTGATCTCGCTGCGCTGAAGGTCAACCCCGACCCGATCGCCGACGAATACGGAGATGTCCGATGAGTCAGATCGTGCTCGACACCCTCGTCGTCGTGGCCTCGGTGCTGCTGGCCGCCTCGGCGGTCATGGCCCTTTATCGCATCATCCGCGGACCCTCGATCCTTGACCGCATGATTGCCACTGACGTTGTGCTGGCCTCCATCATGTGCGGTCTGGGCGGGTTCATGGCGCTGTCGGGTCGCACGGACCTTCTGCCCGTGCTCATCGTGTTGGCGATGCTCGGGTTCGTCGGATCCGTCAGCGTCTCCCGGTACGTATCCAAGTCCGATTCCATGACACCCGGCGCCGAGGTGGGCTCACTCAGCGACTTCACCAGCTCCGACTGGCATATGCCCCAGGAATCAGCCGATGGCAGCCAGACCGAAACCGGAAGCACCACCGGCCAGCCAACCGAAGCCGATGGCGGGGAGGAGTGGCCCGATGACGTGGCCCGCGGAATCTCCGACGTCGCTGATGGCCCCGACGCCGTCACCGTGCACGACGACGAAGAGCCCGTGACGGTGGGCCTCGACCAGGGAACCGATCCCGACGCCGAAGGTGAGGGCCTGGGCATAGGGCCCGACCCGGGACCAGACGACTCCGACGACGGTGACCGCACGGGACCCGAACCCGAAGAAGAGGAAGGGGGAAGCAGATGATCCTCGACATCATCTCCGCAGCGCTCATCCTCCTCGGCGGGGTGCTGTCCTTGGCCGCCGCGCTCGGTCTGCTGCGCTTCGGCGACCTTCTGTCTCGCATGCACGCCAGTGCAAAACCTCAGGTCCTGGGGTTGTTGATGGTGGCTGTGGCGATCGGGATCCAGTACCCGACATGGTCGACAGTGACCACGTTGGCGATCATCATCTCCTTCCAGCTCGTCACCATTCCCGTGGCCACGCATATGGTGGGGCGCGCCGGTTATCGCACCAAACACCTGCGTCGTTCTATGCTGTATCGAGATGAGCTCGCCGAGGCTGTCGATCGAGCAGAGGCCAGAGAACTCGCGTGGGAACGCAGAAGAGGAACCGGAACGGACCCCAATGACGGTTGACAATCAACAGCAGCCCCAGCCCTTGGTGCTGGTCGCCGATGACGAACCCGATGTGCTCGGCGCCGTTGTCCCCTTCCTTGAACGCTCCGGTTTTCGGGTGCTCGCCGCCAGCGACGGACTGCTGGCCCTCGACGAGATCCACCGCCACAATCCTGATGTCTGCGTCCTCGACGTCCTCATGCCAGGTGCCGACGGCAGACAGGTTCTGCGACGGCTGCGCCAGGAGGAGAACTGGGTTCCGGTTCTGCTGCTGACTCAGGTCGGAGAGGCCGTCGAGCGGGCGATGGCGCTCGAAGAGGGCGCCGACGACTACCTCAACAAACCTTTCGATCCGCACGAGCTCGTCGCCCGAATCCGCGCAGTGCTGCGCCGGACTCGCAGCGACGGGCCACCCCTGGCCACAGCTCCGGTGCTGGCTTCGAGCTTCGGACTGCGCCTTGATCGTGTGGGCAGGCGCGCCTGGATGGGCAATCGTGAACTGGTCATCACGCCCAAGGGCTTCACCCTGTTGGAATACCTGATGGTCCACAAGGACGAACTCATCGAACGCTCCCGCCTGCTCGAGATCCTGTGGGGCTTCGAAGAGGCCGTGGGCACCCGCGCGGTGGATTCCCGTGTCGCCGAACTGCGCCGTGTCCTCGGTGAGGACGCCGCCGAACCGCGGTGGATCGCCACCGTTCAGGGCCGCGGCTACCGATTCGTCGGTGAGGTCCGAGGCGAAGACGGTCAGAGGACCCCATGACGAAATTTCTGGTCTTCGAGGTCCAGATCTGGCTGTTCCTCCTGCTGCTGTTCCTCGTGCTGGCCGGTTTGGCCATCGGCGCGTATTTCGCCTGGAGACATCTGCGCAGACGTGAGGCCGCACTGCGAGAATCGATCGAGGCAGCGGCGAGCGAGGATTCCCTTGCCAAGCGCAACCGGATGCTCATTCGTCTCGACCATGAGCTGAAGAATCCACTGACCGCGCTGCGCACCTCGGCCGCGAGTATCCGCGACGTCGTCCGCGAAGGCGGCTCGATCGAAGAGGTCGAATCCGCTGCCAAACAGGTCGACATCTCCTCACGCCGAGTCGCACGTCTCCTGGCAGACCTGCGCAAGCTCGCCGACGTCGAGACCCGCATCATCGAATACTCCCGAGTCGATCTCGATCGGCTCATCCACCAGGCCGTCGACGACGCATCGACGGCGCCCGGGGCCGAAGACCGCATGATCGTGGCCACTGTCGCCCGTGCCCCCTGGCGTCTGCCCGATGTCGCCGGTGAGGAAGATCTGCTGCTGACCGCGATTCTCAACCTGCTGGGCAATGCGCTCAAGTATTCCTCTCAGGCCGAGGTCGTCGAACTGCGTGCCAATGAGCAGATCATCGACAGCCACAGGTGGGTTGTCGTCGAGGTCGCCGACACCGGCAGCGGCATTCCACTGACCGAGCAGGAGCAGGTGTGGGACGAACTCTCACGCGGCTCCCGTGTCCGCGCGGTGGCCGGTTCCGGAATGGGGCTTTCACTGGTCAGAGCAATCGTGACCCGCCACGGCGGTTCCGTGCAGCTCTTCAGCCAGGAGGGTGTGGGCACCTCGGTGCGCATGGTGCTGCCGGTCCTCGGCGACGCCGCTCAGGTGACCGTGCCGCCGATGGTCGATCAGGTCGGGCATGCCGCTGCCGGTTCTCATCCGGTCCAGCCCGTGCAGCTTCCCGATTCGGGCCAGATGCCCGGGTTCCTGCCGCCCCGGCAGCCCAACGAGGCGGAGCTTCAGGGCCGGATTTTGGGCTCCCCGCGAAGAACCTCGAAACGACGCCTCGAACGCGTCGACGGCAATCTGGTTCACCGTTCGACGGGAGAATCAATCGGCGGAGGGTTCCCGCAGGACTCCGGTCAGCACTCTCAGTTCAAACCCGGCCCAGGGGCGGGTCGAGGACCCGCCGGGCCACAGTCGGGACCTGTCCCGGGCTCCAGCAGTCCGCAGTCGGGACCACAACAGGCCTGGCAGAACCATCCGCCACAACCTCAACGACCGCCAGAATACCCACCGATGCAGCAGTCCGATTCGGTCGAGCAGCCTCATTCGACCGAGCAGCCTCAGAGCCGTAGTCATCTGCGGCCGAGGGACGAACGGTGATGAGACACGCTGCGAAGGTACGAACAGTCGTGGCCGGAGCTGCACTGCTCAGTCTCGTCCTCAGCGGCTGCTCGGCCCTGCAGATCCGCACCGCAGAACGGGATTCGGGTCCTGTCCGTGTAGCTGTGAAGAAGAACGTCGGAGAGAACCCCACCACGGCACCTGCTGACGACGGAATCCCCGATGGGATGAAGAAGGTCTCGCGCAACCTCGGCGCCGAATGCCCCGTCGACGTCAGCATTGCGATGACGGATGGCTGGTCGGAGGGGTCATCCGGCGACGAATTCCACTCCTTCTCCCGCGGCGAGACCCCCATCGAGAGCGACTCGGTCCTCATCACCTGCTCCAAAGGGTATGAGGACTCTCCACAGTCGATCGTCGACGCGAAGAAGAAATTCACCTTCTCGGAGCCGAAATCCACGGTGACCGCGCAGCGCACAGGCAATTTGGCAGCCGGATATTACTGGACGTTCCAGGGCGAACTCGGCCCGCAGGAGATCGTCGCGATCAACAAGAAGCAGACCGTCATGTACGGTGCCAGGATCGGATACAAGACGAATGGGCGCGTCGTCGAGATCGGGGTCGAGATGCGCTCACTGAAGTCGAACACCGAGGCCGCGGAAGAGTTCAAGCAGATGCTGCCCACCCTCACCATTGACGACGAGAAGGTTCCCGCGCCGAGATTCAAATAGACGTTTCCCGGCCCGAACCTCGGCGATGATCCTAGGATGGGATCATGACGACCAACGACGCTGTGACTGCTCTCCTCGACGCCCGCCGACTGCAAGGCCTCCTGACGAACCAGAGCGGCCATGTCATCGCTCAGTACTCCTTCCTCAACGCCGAGGGCAACACCTACCTCTCCCATCTCGCCGACATCGGCGAGGACAGTCCTCGCCGGATCACCCGGGGAGATCAGTCCATCGGCGCGGCCGCGATCAGCGAGGCCGGAACCATCTATTTCGCAGCCAAACGCACCGGTGAAGACGGCAAGGACGCACAGAGCCCGAGCCTCTGGGCCCTGCCCGAGTCCGGGGAGGCACGCAAGCTCGCCGATCACGACGGCGGATTCTCCCGAATCGAAGTCAAAAGCCAATCCCTGATTGTCCAGTTCCCCGTCCACACCTGGGCCGCGAACGAGGACGAACACCAGGAATTCAGCGAAGAACGCAGCGAATCCAAGGTCAGCGCCATCCTGCATTCCGGGTTCCCCATCCGCCGGTGGGACCACGACCTGGGCCCGGGCCGAGACACTCTGGCGATCGCAGACCTGGACACGATCGGCGACGAGTTCGGCGAGGATCTCTCCGCGGACCTCACGCGCGAGGCCGCCGATTCCGAGGCAGTCGGTTCCGTGGAGTCTGGTACCGACGCAGATTCCTCCACCGGCCTGACTTTTCGCTATCTGCCTCTGCCGCCCGGTCGCCTCGTGGACTGGGCCGTCGATGACGAGGCGCGCTTCGTCCTCGTCCAGGTCGAGAAGCCGATCCCCGGCCAGCTCGAAGCCAGCGAGATCTGGCAGATCGACCTCCACAAACATGCTGCACCTCGCCTGCTGATTGAGGCTGCCGCCGATCACGGGTACGGCATCGATGCCATCAGCCCCGATAGAACCCGCGCCCTGGTCACCCGGGAGCAGTTCTGGACGTCGACGACGAACCTGTCCGCCACGCTCATGGTCCTCGACCTCGACACCGGGTCGCTGAACCCGGTGTGGCCCGAAGCAGATCATTGGTTCGACCCAGTCTGGGCCGATGACTCCACCATCGTGGCCAGCGCCGACGATCACGGCCGGGGCAGCGTCTTCATCGGTGATGTCAACGACGAACAGCCTCGGCGGCTGGTGGGCGGTCCCGGTCAGAAATATACGTTTGCGGGACTGCAGGTGCAGGGACTCACTGTCGTGGCGACCGCCTCGGCGATCGACGTCGCACCCCTGCCCATCGCTATCGACCTGGTCTCGGGCCAGATCAGCGAGCTCGCGAACCCGGCGACCGTCATCGACGGGACCGGCACCCTCACCGAGGTGGCGGCAGTTGGTGACGACGGCACCGCAGTGCGCGCCTGGTTGGCACTGCCCGAGGGGGAAGGCCCGTTCCCGCTCGTCGTCTTCGCCCACGGCGGGCCCTGGGGATCCTGGAACTCCTGGACGTACCGATGGAATCCGGGACCGTTCGTGTCCGCCGGATACGCGGTGCTGCTGCCGGACCCGGCGATCTCCACAGGCTACGGCCAGTCGATGATCGACCGCGGCCAGCAGGAGCTGGGCGGGGCACCCTTTACCGACATCCTCGCCCTGACAGACGCGGCCATCGAACGGACCGACATCGATGCCGAACGCACAGCTCTGGCCGGCGGGTCCTACGGCGGTTACATGGCGAACTGGGTGGCCGGACACGCCAGCGACCGGTTCGCCTGCATCATCACCCACGCCTCCCTATGGAACACGACGTCGATGGGTCGGACCACGGACAACGCCTCCTGGGACGTAGCTATGAGGAAGCAGGCGGGAACGTACTCACCGCACCTGTTCGCCGATCGGATCGAGGTGCCGATGCTCGTCATCCACGGCGACAAGGACTACCGGGTGCCGATCGGGCAGGGCCAGGAACTCTGGTACGACCTGCTCTCCCGGTCCAAGACTCCGCTGGATGCAGAGGGACTCACTCAGCACCGTTTCCTGTACTTCCCCGACGAGGGCCATTGGGTGGCCGGCCGCGGCAACGCCGAAGTCTGGTACCGCACGGTCCTGGCCTTCCTCGACAAACACGTCCTGGGTATCGACGCCGAGCGCGCCCGCACGCTGGGGTGAATTCCAGCCCGCAGGTCGACGAGGCACCAGTGTCGTCGAAACACACAAGAGCGCACGTGAATACTATCTGTCAAGACGGAAATGTGCCATGATTATGATTGTTTGATCATCAATACAATCAGGAGTGTGATCGATGTCGGGTCTTGGTGAGTTCATGGCAGAGGAACTGCGGAGTCAGCCGGAGACATGGGAGCGGACCCTGCACGTCGCTGCCTCCGCTGCTGCCCAGCCGCAGGACGGAGAGCGGGTCGCGGTCATCGGCTGCGGGTCCTCGTGGTTCGGTGCGCAGGTGTTCGCGTCCCTGCGAGAGACGCAGGGCAAGGGCGAGACCGATGCCTTCACCGCCAGCGAGTACCCCACGCATCGGAGCTACGACCGCATCATCGCGATCTCCCGGTCCGGCACCACCACCGAGGTCGTCGACGCACTCGAGAGTCTCGGCTATCGCACACCGGTCACCGCCATCGTCGGCAGCGACGGATCGCCGATCGCACAGCGCGCCACGGACGTCATCGCCCTTGATTTCGCCGATGAGCGATCCGTCGTCCAGACGAGGTTCGGCACCTCAGCCATCACAGCCATGCGCTCTTGGCTGGAGCAGGGGAGCCAGTTGGAGACCGCGATACAGGACGCGAAGACCCTCCTAGCAGGAATTTCGCCCGACTTCTCCGAATTCGAGGACAGCATCCTTGACGCTGAACTCCTCGACGCCGAGCAGTTCAGCTTCCTGGGTCTGGGGTGGACGTGGGGTCTGGCCAACGAGGCCGCGCTGAAGCTGCGTGAGTCCGCGCAGGCCTGGACCGAGTCGTACTCGTCGATGGAGTACCGCCATGGGCCCATCGCCATCGCCGAGCAGGGGCGTGTGACCTGGCAGCTCGGTGATGCTCCGGCAGGGCTGCGCGAGCAGGTCGAGGCCACGGGGGCCAGATTCGTCGAATCCGACCGCGATCCCTTGGCCGAGCTCGTGCGTGTGCACGCGCTCGCACTCATCAGGGCCCGCCGCCTCGGCGTCGACCCCGACAATCCGCGCTCACTGACACGGTCTGTGGTCCTGGACGAATGACGGCTCGCGCAGAGATCCTCCGCGTGGCGCAGAGGCTGAGCCTGGGTGCCGGTCCGGTGGCGCTCGCCGTCGATGTCGGAGGCACCGGGATGAAGGCTGCGCTCTTCGACTCCACCGGGAGGATCGTCGACGCGCTGAGTGCACCCACCCCTGAATGCACACAGAGCGCGGCGGCGGAGGTCATGGATGTCATCGCGGACTTCCGTTCAACCCTCGCCGAGGGCAACCCAGAACACGCCATCGCCGAGGCGGCAGTGGTCATCCCCGGAATCGTCGACGAGGCCAGCGGGACCGGAATCCATTCCGCAAACCTCGGGTGGCGCAACGTGCCGTTCCGATCGCTGCTGAGCCAGATCCTGAATCTCGACGTCAGGCTCTCCCACGATGTGCGATCAGCCGGAAGGGCCGAATTCGAGCTGATCGAGCACACTCCCGACGATGCCGTGATGATCACCATCGGCACAGGCATCGCCGGAGCGATCCGAGTCGGCGGTCGCCTGATCTCCGCGGGCGGCTATGCGGGAGAGGTGGGTTTCACCGAAGTCACCGTCGACACCGCCGAGGGACTGTTCCGGGGACCGATCGAGCACATCGCCTCGGCGTCGTCGATCGCGAAGCGGTACTCCCAGCGCAGCGGGACCACGGTCGCAGGATCCTTGGACGTCCTCGACGCCGTGCACTCGGGTGATCCGATTGCACATGAGGTGTTCGCCGAAGCGGTCGAGGCTCTCGCCGCGATGTGTGCGCAGATCGCGGCAGTGATCGCGCCGGAGACGATCGTGCTGGGAGGCGGCTTGAGCGGGGCCGATGAACTTCTCGACGGAGTGGAGGCGGCGTTGCGGCCGCGGCTGGACTTCCACCGGATGCCGAGCATCCGCCGTGCTGGCTTGGGCCCCGTCGCCGGACTCATCGGCGCCGGGCTGCTGACGAGGGATGCGGCATGAGTGCCGGGCACGCAGAAGCGCGCGCCGCGGATGCGCCGCGCGTGGTCACCGCGACGCTCAGCCCCGCCTGGGACATCACCGTCACCGTCTCGCGCTTGGACCTGGGACGCTCGCACCGAATCGGCCCCGCAGCAGGCAGGCTCGGCGGTAAGGGAATCAACGTGGCCCGTGTCCTCGCCGACACCGGAATCGGAGCCTATGTGCAGGGCCCTGTGGCAGACGAGCACCGGCCCGAGGCCGCCCGCTCGGCCGAGGTCGAAGCTTCGACCGGTGGCACACCGGTGTGGGATCTCACTCCGACTCCCAGCAGGCTGCGATGCAGCTATGCCGTCGTCGAGGGGTCCGGACGTGCCACCGTACTCAACGAGACAGCCTTTGAGCACCCACCCGAGGTGTGGGAAGCGCTGACGGATTCCATCAGTCGACGCCTCTCCGAGCCGGCAGTGTCCGTGCTCGTCCTCTCCGGCTCAACCCCGGCAGACTGCCCCGAAGACTTTCATTCCAACCTGGTGACAGCGGCGCATGCGGCCGGAGTCAGCGTCATCGTCGACACCTCAGGGCCTGGACTGCTCCGAGCGGCTCGGGCCGGTGCCGACTGGGTGAAACCGAACGCGGAGGAACTGAACGAACTGTTCGCCGATGTGGACCTGATCGCCTCGGCGGGGGAGCTGGTTCGTGCCGGCGCAGGCCACGTCCTCGTCTCCCGCGGGGAGGAGGGGATGGTCCTCGTCGACCGGACCGGGCCGCGCTCGAGCGCGCGTCTGGGCAGGGTCCTGCAGGGCAATCCCACGGGAGCCGGTGACGCCGCTGTGGCAGGCGTGGCCCGGTGTCTGGCAGCGAAGTCGCAGGGTCCTGAGCCAGCTCGGCTGCCTGATGAAGACGTTCGCGCCATCCTCAGGGAGGCGGTCGCGCTCTCTGCCTCTGCGGTGCTCATGCCCCAAGCGGGCCAAGTCCACCCCGAGTGGCAGAACCTGCGACACGAGGTCGTCATCACGAAGGAGCAAGCATGACCAGGGCCGCTACGATCGAACTGCTGACCAGCACGGACGCCGCCATCGGTGC
The DNA here is from genome assembly GCF_014897515.1 of Brevibacterium sp. FME17. NCBI lineage: Bacteria > Bacillati > Actinomycetota > Actinomycetes > Micrococcales > Brevibacteriaceae > Brevibacterium > Brevibacterium sp. FME17. Next base: position 107,391 of record NZ_JABUYD010000006.1, on the reverse strand, counting down.
ATTCAACGTCATCCACCTGGAAACCGCCGAGGCGATCGCGGCTGGCGCTGAAGAGGCAGATGCGCCTGTCATCATGCAGATCTCCGAGAATTGCGTGAAATACCACGGCAGCCTGACCCCGATCGCCCGCGCCGCGATGGCCATTGCGGAATCCGCGCGGGTTCCGATCGCCGTCCACCTCGATCACGCGACCGACGTCGATCTTGTGTCCGAGGCCCTGGAGCTCGGCTTCGACTCCGTGATGTATGACGGAGCGCATCTGAGCTTCGCGGAGAACTGCGCGGCCACTGCCGAGGTGGTCCGTCATGCCCATGAACGCGGAATCGGCGTCGAAGCGGAGCTGGGTGAGATCGGCGGCAAGGACGGTGCCCACGCACCCGGTGTGCGCACCGACCCGAGTGCGGCAGCGCAGTTCGTGACGGAGACTGGAGTCGATGCGCTGGCTGTGGCCGTCGGCACCTCGCATGCGATGGTCGAGCGGACCAGCCGCCTCGACCTCGAACTCATCGCGAAGCTGGCCGTCGGAGTGCCGGTGCCCCTGGTTCTGCACGGCTCCTCGGGCGTCGCCGATGATGAGATTCGCCGTGCTGTAGCCGCGGGCATGGCCAAGATCAACATCTCCACCCACCTCAACAAGGTCTTCTCAGGCTCCGTGCGCGCGACTCTGGATGCTCACCCGGACATGGTCGACTCACGGAAGTACCTCGGACCCGCACGTGACGCCTTCGCAGCCGAAACGGCCCGCCTGATCCGTCTCCTTTGCAATCCCATGGGCGAGGACAGAGACTGATTCTATGAGCACGCGTGAGGACCGCCTCGACTCGATCTTGTCGAAACTCGACCGGGAGACAACCGTCGGCGTGGAGGCACTCAGCCAGGAGCTGGGCGTCTCCCTGGCCACTGTCCGCCGTGACCTTGACCTGCTCGAACAGCGCCGGCTCGTCGAACGCACCCACGGGGGCGCCACCAGGCGCGCCGTCGACTATGACCTGTCGCTGCGCTACAAGGAGGCAGCCTCAACAGAGGCGAAGGCGGCGATCGCGCGAGCGGCAGTTGACCGGATCTCCCCGGGCTCCGTGATCGGACTCTCCGGGGGCACGACCACGTTCATGGTCGCCGACGCCCTGAGTCGACGCGACGATCTCCTGCGCGACCTCACCATCGTCACCAATGCGGTCGACATCGCGAACAGACTTGCCATCCACCCGGGCATCAAGGTCATCGTGTGCGGGGGAGTCATCAACACCTCGAGCTTCGAACTCGTCGGCTCCTTCGTCGACTCCGTGCTGCGCAGCATCTGGCTCGACCTGGCGTTCGTCGGCGTCCACGCGATCTCCGCCTCCGCCGGGGGTATGACAGCCAACGAGGACGAAGCCTACGTCAACCGACTGATGGCCGAACGTGCCGAGCAGGCCATCGTCGTCGCCGACTCCTCGAAGTACGGCAGACGATCCTTCGCCTCGGTCGGCGGCACAGAAGTCTTCCAGACGATCATCACCGACTCCCAGCTCGAGGCAGGCGCTGCCGACGAATTGGTCCAGGCCGGGTACGACGTCGAGCTCGCACCGATGCACCAGGAGAGCCCATGAGCGCACAGCCTGCCGACGCGCCCGCGGACACGATCATCCACAACGTCATCATCCTCGACGGCGATCCGGCCGGCTTCACCTTAGAGGGCGCCGATGACTGGCTAGCCGCGGCCGACGGCACCGTCATCTCACGCGGCCGCGGTTCGGGCTGGCAGGACCTGCCCGCCTCGGCGAGAGTCCAGACCATTGACGCAGGAGGAGCGTATCTGGCCCCCTCCTACGTCGACATCCACTGCCACGGGGCAGGGGGATCGAGCGCCGAAGACGGGGAGGCCGGACTCAGCGAAGTGCTCGCAGTCCATCACCGGCACGGAACTCGGGCGCTCGCCCTCTCCTACGTCTCGGACACGATCGAGGGACTCTGCAGCTCGCTGAGCGCAGGAGCAAGGCTCTGCCATGACAACCCTGCTGTGCTCGGTCTCCATGCCGAGGGTCCGTTCCTGTCCCCGGACTTCAAGGGTGCGCACGCTCCTGAAATGCTCACAGCTCCCACCCCCGAGGCGGTCGAATCGATCCTTACGGCTGCTGACGGAACGCTGGCTCAGATCACGATCGCCCCCGAACTGCCGGGTGCCTTCGACGCGATCTCACGGTTCGCCTCGGCGGGGGTGAGCGTGGCCATCGGGCACACGGGCGCCGGCTACGAGGAAGCGGCACGAGCCTTCGACGCGGGCGCGAGCATCCTCACCCACACATTCAACGCGATGCCCGGAATCCACCACAGGGCACCGGGCCCGATCCTCGCCGCAATAGAGGCAGGACACGTCACGCTGGAACTCATCAACGACGGAGTGCACGTGGCGGCGCCGCCGGCGCGAATGTTGGCGACCTTGGCTCCTGGGCGGATCGCGCTGATCACAGATGCTATGGCCGCGACTGGGATGGCTGATGGGGACTACATGCTCGGAGCGCTGCCGGTACAGGTGGAGGATTCCGTGGCCCGACTGTTGGGCGAGGACGGTGCGACGGGCTCCATCGCCGGGTCCACGCTGACGATGGACGATGCGGTGATGAGAGCGGTGGCTGAGGTGGGTATGAGCCCGCTTGAAGCCGTCCAGGCCGCGAGTCTGGTACCGCTGCGGGCACTGGGACTCAGCGCCGATGACCAGCACAGTCTGCTGGGCCTCGGAATGCCCGCTGACTACCTGCTGCTGAACGCGGACATGAGCATCCAGCCTGAGAATCTGGCACGATAGGAGACATGGATGCCCTGCTCCTCATTGACACCGACGACGCCAGTTACACCTCCGACGAGAACGCCGAGATCTTAGTCGACATCGTCGGCCGCACTCGCACGGTCGGCGGTGTGCTCATCTTCGCCTCAACGAAGGACGAACTCGTCGACGTCGACGATGAGGAACTGTCCATCTTCGTCCCCGACGAGGAAGATCTCGTGCTGCGATCGGAGAAGCCCGACGTCTTCGACGGCATCCGCGACCTGGCCCCCGGCCTCCACGACATGGGCGTTGACCGCATCGTCATCGCCGGTGGTGACGTGGACACAATCGAGGCTCTCGACGACGCAGAAGATGAATCGGACGACACCTCCGACGACACGGACGCGGCAGGCGACAATGACGACGCCGGTGCCAGAGACCTGCCGGGATCGGTCCGTGCTTCGGCGATGGCCGCACTCGTCTGCAACTTCGACGTCATCATCCTCTCCGACGCGGTGATCGACCCCGAGGGGCAGCCGGTGACCTGGCTGGGCGAGGCCGAAGAGGCCGGAGCCATGGTCAAGAAGACCGCCGACACCTGGTTGAGGATGTAACTTCTCTGGCGTCTGATGCCCTCTTGGTTCTACACTGAGTAGAAGTTTTGAGTCTTCTGAGTCTCACCCCTGATGTCAGTCGTGTGCGCAGCCCCAAGAGAGGAGAGGCATGACCGGGTCGAATAAGTCGGTTCGTGCTCTCTTCGCCGCGCTCATTACGACCCTGCTGGCCGTGCTCATGCACGTCGGCGCGGGCGGTACGACCTCTCCCCTCGGCATCGTGATCGTCTTCGTCTTCGTTCTGTGGGCTGCAACGATCCTCGCTGGCCGTCGCCTCGGGTATCTGGCGCTGGGGTCACTGCTCGGTCTGGGGCAGATCCTCATGCACCTGTCGATGGGTTGGTTCACTGCCGCGCCCGCTTCCACCGCTGCCGCGACGACCGGATCGGCCATGGGCCACCAGCAGCACATGAACCACGGGACCGGTGCCCTCGACCTGGGTCAGATTGCTCCGATGTCGCATCCGATGTCGCACATGGTCGGTGACGGGACGAGTGCAGGTCTGGCCATGGTGCTCGCGCACCTGGCCGCGGTCCTCGTCACCGCGGTGGCTCTCAAACGCGGCGAAGACATCATTCTCACCATCCTGCAGCTGGCACTGGGACCGATCGCCACCGCACTCCGCGCCCTCGCCGAGGCGGTCGGTGTCCTGGCCGAATTCCCTGGCCGAGTCGCCCAGGGCGAAGTCGTTTTGCCCCAGGCCATCACCTCTGCCGTCATCGGTTCCAATTACCGCCGCGGTCCGCCCGCACTCGTCTGACCTCAGAGCATCACAAGCGGCGGAAACTCCGCCGACTCACACATCATTGGTGACAGCCATGCACCGTCGCAGACGACCCGTGCCGTGTGCCCGATCGTGTCCATACGACTGATCGCGCCTGATCGGGTCGGCGCCCGATTGCGTCCGCGTCGACGCAAGTCGCGACCCGTGCCCGGCTGCACCGACAAGCTGAAAGTGCAGACGAAATGCGAAAGAACACCACCTTGATGGCCACCATGTCAGTTGCCTTCATGATCGGGCTCAGTGCCTGTAACCAGAGCCAGGCAAGCGAGCCCGAAGAGGCGAGCAGCTCCCAGATCAGCGTCGACTCCCTGAGCCTCGACGACGCCTGGGTCAAGGCCGCCGACGACGGCATGACCGCTGTATTCGGAGAACTCAAGAACAACAGCGACAAGGACATCAACCTCGTCGCTGCGAAGTACGATGACGCCGACCAGGTCCAACTCCACGAGACTCTCGAAGACAACTCGGGAGGAATGTCGATGCAGGAGAAGAAGGGCGGCTTCACGATCCCTGCGGGTAAGTCCCTGAGTCTCAAGCCCGGTGGCGATCACATCATGGTCATGGGGTTGGCGAAGCCGATCAAGCCGGGTGAGGAGATCTCACTCGACCTCGTCACCGCCGACAAACAGACCATCCCGGTGACCGCCATCGCCAAGGACTACTCCGGGGCGCAGGAGAACTACGCCCCTGGCGAGGCCGACGACGAGGGCGACGGCTCAGACAGCGACCACAAGGACGTGGACCATAAGGACATGGATCACGGGGATATGGATCACGACGAGATGGACCACGGAGATCACGGTGACCACTGAGTCCGCAGAACCCGCACCTCGTCATCACGGGTTCAGCCGCCGGCGCCTCATCGCTTCGGCGGCTGCGGCCGGGGGAACAGGAGTCGTCGGCGCCGTCGCAGGCTTCGGGGTGGGACGATCCGTTGCTGGTGACCGTGCTGAAGCCGCACCGTCCAGAGACCTCAGCGGAGCCAACGGCCCGGTCACCGAACCGTTCTACGCCCCACATCAGGCTGGAGTCGAGACCCCACCCCAGGCGCACGCGCTCTTCCTGGCATTGACGCTGAAACCCGGCATCAAGGCCACCGACGTGACTCGCTGGCTGAGGCTGCTCACCGCCGATGCCGCGGCACTGACACAGGGGAGCGGTCCACTGGCTGACTCCGAACCCGAACTCGCCCATGACCCCGCGCGCCTGACAGTCACCTTCGGATTCGGACGCGGACTGGTCAAGCTGGCGGGTGAGAAATCCGTGCCGAAATGGTTGGGCCCGCTGGAGAAGTTCCCCATCGACGATCTCGACCCCGACCGCTGTACAGGGGATCTGCTCCTCCAGATCTGTGGTGATGACCCTCTGACCCTGGCACATGCCCAACGGATGCTGTGGAAGGATTCCCGGAACTTCGCCGAGGTGGCCTGGCAGAGAGAGGGATTCCGCCGTTCCTACGGCAGCCAAGGGGAGGGAAGAACCCAACGAAATCTCTTCGGGCAGTTGGACGGGACGGCCAATCCCGGGCCTGGATCTGAGGACTTCGCTCGTATCATCTGGGGGCAGGGGACCGGACAGTCCGATGCAGTCCACTCTGCACGCGGGGCACCGCCGGACAACCTCGGCGATCATCTGCCGGAGTGGATGCGCGGGGGAACAACCCTGGTGCTGCGCGACATTGCGATGAACCTCGACACCTGGGACAAGGCTGATCGGCCCGCGCGGGAGTTCGCGACCGGGCGAACACTCGACACCGGGGCACCGCTGTCCGGTTCCGACGAGTTCGATGTCCCCGACTTCGAGGCGGTCGACAAGCGAGGACTGACGAAGATCTCGGCGGCCTCACATGTGGCTCGGGCGCGCGATGGTCTGGGTCCCGAGACACAGATCCACCGGCGCACGTTCAACTATGGAACAGGTGCCGGTCAGGGCGCGGGATTGCTGTTCGCTTCGTTCCAGGCAGATATCGACCGGCAATTCCTTCCGATCCAACGCCGCCTCGCCGAGGTGGATCTGCTCAACGAATGGACCACTCCGATCGGGTCGACCGTGTGGGCGATTCCGCCAGGAGTCAAAGAGGGGGAGTACATCGGGCAGAGCCTCTTCGAAGGGTGATTCAGAACAGTGTTGGGGGAAGTGCATCCTCGAACTCGAGCAGCCAGCGTTTCGTGGCCACCCCCTCGCCACGACGGCCGCCTGAGTACCCGCCGAGGCTGTCGCTGGCGACGACACGATGGCAGGGGATGACCAGAGGAAGTGGATTCATCCCCATGATGCTGCCGATTCCTCTGGCATGGATTCCGGTTCCGCTGCGTTGGGCGAGTTCGCCGTAGGTGACGGTGGTGCCGAATTCGACAGTGTCATTGAGAGTAGTGAGGACCTGTCGCGCAGTCGCGGAGATCGGGCCGAGGTCCAGACGCAGGTCGAAAGTGGTGAGACTGCCGTCGAAATAGGCGCGTAGTTGTCGAAGCGCTTCGGCCAGGAGCGGATTGGATGCATTGAGGTCCGGGACAACGGCGTCGCTGCCTGTGCTGTCGTCGGGCTCAACCCACTTCACACGGACGATGGACTGCCCATAGCTGGTGACGGTGATGGGACCGACGGGTGTGGTCATCGTCGTCTGGGAGAGATCGTCGTCCTCGGCTTCAGTGCGGGGTGCCTCGATCGGATCCATCTCAGGTCTCCTCAGCATCGTCGGATCGGCTCTAGTGGTGGCATTCTCGCAGAAATGCTGGAGCCTTCTACTGCCAACCTAGCGCACACGTGTGGCCCGGTCGATGACAACCGGGCCACACGCATTCGGCATTCAGCCTTCGAGCTTGCCAGCTCGGAAGTCCTTGGCGAAAGCTGGATTGTCACCCAGCCATTCAGCAACCGCCTTTTCAGGTGTCTCCCCGTTGTATTCGTCCTCGGAGAACATGAGGGCTTCCAGGTCTGCCAACTGTTCCTCGGTCATTGCGAAGTTCTTGACCGCCTGAGAGACATAGGGAAACTTCTTCACTGAGTCCTTGTTTCCAACGTTGTACAGGATCTCTTTGTCACCGAACGAATCTTTCGGGTCGTCGAGGTCACGCATGGGGAACTTGCTGTAGGCCCAATGTGGGTGCCATAAGGTGACCGCGACGTTGTCTCCTGCATCGGTGGACTTCTTCACTTGGGCCAACATGGCCGGTGTCGACGAGATCTTATATTCGTATCCTTCGAGACCGTAGTCGGGAATGACCTCTTCCTTGGTCACTTTCGTCAGTCCTGCTCCCGCTTCGATTCCGTAGAGGGTGTTATCGTAATCGTCGCCCATGGTCTTTAGATCGTCGATGGTTTGGGCAGGGGAATCTTCATTGACGGCGATGGTGTTCTGGGCCGCACCGTACCAGCAGCCTTGCAGATCGATATCGTTCTTGACTCTGTCGTAATAGCTTGCGTGGGTCGTGGGCATCATCATGTCCATATGGAAGTCGATGTCGCCCCGCCCCACAGCACTGTAGGCGGGTCCTGCTTCCAACTCATGGACCTCGACCTCGTAACCATCCTGCTCGAGCAGATTCTTGATGGTGTAGACGCTGGCAAAGGTTTCGTCCCATCCGTTGAAGACCGCGAACTTCACCTTCTTGTCATCATCGGCCTCAAGCGACTCCAGGTCAGCGCCGTCCGCGCCCGGCGCGCATTTCGACCAATCCTTATCACCGGCAGCAGAATCGTTGTCGTCGCCGTATCCTCCACCGCTGTTGCTCGCTCCGCACGCTGACATCATCAGCACGGCTGCGGCGGCGATTCCGCCGAATCGTAAGAACTTCTTGGTCTGCATGACTACTCCTTGTCCATTTGTTTCCCGAGGCGCGGGCGCTGTCGGCAGCGCTGAGAAGATGCCTGAGCGGCCAGGCGTTGCTAACGCGTCTCGTTGCAGCAAGTGAGGGAGGGTTGCAGATAGACGTCTGCAACCCTCCCTCACTGCGATCTCTTCTTGCTCAGTCAGTTCCCTGACTGATGTCGGACTTGTGATCCCGGCAAGTTCGCTTATTTGGCGAGTTCGCCCTTCTTCCACTGGTCGACGAAGTCAGGGTTTTCCTTCAGCCATTTGGCGACGGCCTTTTCGTGGTCCTTGCCGTTGTAGTTGTCCTCGGAGAACATAAGGTTCTCAAGGCTGGCGAGGTGGTCGTCGTCAAGGACGAGGTTCTGGAGCAGCTGTGAGACATATGGGTGCTCTTCGGCTGCGTCCTTGCCGGAGAAGCTGTACACGCGCTCGGCGTCTCCCATGGCATTCTTCGGATCCTTGAGGTCACGAACTGGGAAAGCATCGTAGGCCCAGTGCGGACGCCACAGTGTCACTGCCACGTTCTCATCGGCATCGGTCGACTTCTTCAGCTGTGCGAGCATGGCTGGGGTCGACGAAATCTTGTAGTCGAGGTCCTCGAGACCGTATTCCGGAATCGCCTTTTCCTTCGTGGTCTCAGTCAGACCTGCACCGGCTTCGATTCCGTAGAGTGTGTTGTCGTACTCATCGCCCATCGTTTTGAGGTCTTCGATGGTTTTGGCGGGAGAGTCCTCGTTGACGGCGATGGTGAGCTTGGCATTGTCATACCAGCAACCATGATCAACCATCTTGTCGCCGAACTTCTCCAAGTAGCTTGCGTGGGTCAGCGGCAACCAGGTGTCGGTGACAAAGTCGACGTCGCCCTGGGTGATGCCCGTATAGGCAGGACCGGCATCCAACTCCTGGGTCTTGACCTTGTAGCCGTCGGCTTCGAGGACGTTCTTGATCAGATAGGTGGTGGCATATGACTCGTCCCAGCCGTTGAACACTGCGAACGAAACATCCTTGTCATCATCAGTCAGGTCGCTGGCGTCCTTGGAGCCGTCGCCGGGTGTGCAGTTCGCCCAATCCTTGTCCGATGCAGACTTTGTCTCTTCACCGCCGGCGCCGCCCGAATTCGATGCACCGCAGGCAGTCAATGCGAGGGCACTTGCTGCCAAGACACCGCCAAGTTTGATCAACCGAGACATTTTATTAGTTCATCCTTCTTCATTTTTGTTCTGTTGAGAGTCGCCGGGAGCACAGGCAATCGCACGTGCGGAAGAAAGGGGCAGCATCGCAAGTCATCAGCTTGCAATACTGCCCCTCGTCGCATGACAGCAAACTGTCATCGACGGCAAGCTCGCTTATTTGGCGAGTTCGCCCTTCTTCCACTGGTCGACGAAGTCAGGGTTTTCCTTCAGCCATTTGGCGACGGCCTTTTCGTGGTCCTTGCCGTTGTAGTTGTCCTCGGAGAACATAAGGTTCTCAAGGCTGGCGAGGTGGTCGTCGTCAAGGACGAGGTTCTGGAGCAGCTGTGAGACATATGGGTGCTCTTCGGCTGCGTCCTTGCCGGAGAAGCTGAAGATCCTCTCGGCGTCTCCCATGGCATTCTTCGGATCCTTGAGGTCACGAACTGGGAAAGCATCGTAGGCCCAGTGCGGACGCCACAGTGTCACTGCCACGTTCTCATCGGCATCGGTCGACTTCTTCAGCTGTGCGAGCATGGCTGGGGTCGAGGAGATCTTGAATTCGAGGTTGTCGAGACCGTATTCCGGAATCGCCTTTTCCTTCGTGGTCTTCGTCAGACCTGCACCAGCGTCGATTCCGTAGAGTGTGTTGTCGTACTCGTCGCCCATCGTTTTGAGGTCTTCGATGGTCTTGGCGGGAGAGTCCTCGTTGACGGCGATGGTGAGCTTGGCATTGTCATACCAGCAACCATGATCGACGAGGTCATCACCGTACTTCTCGATGTAGCTCTCGTGGGTCAGCGGCAGCCAACCGTCGGTGAAGAAATCGATGTCGCCTTTTGCCACACCGGTGAACATCGGTCCAGCGTCGAGCTCGTCGGTCTTGACCTTGTAGCCGTCTTCTTCCAGGACGTTCTTGATGAGATATGTGGTGGCGTACGACTCATCCCAGCCGTTGAAGATTCCCAGCGATACTTCCTTCTTATCATCGCTGATATCTGCAACGTCCTTGGAGTCATCGCCAGGCTTGCAAGCTGACCAGTCTTTGTCGCTGGCCTTGGTCTCGTCGCCCCCGCCTGCTTCCTCGCCACCTGAGTTCGAGGCACCGCAAGCGGTGAGGGCGAGGGCGCTGGCAGCAAGAATGCCGCCCAGCTTGGTTAGTGTTCTCGTTTTCATGAGATGCTCCTTCATTTCTTGAAATGTGTGGATCAGGAAGATGCCTTGCGTGCCCGTTCAATCGGTGTCCTCTGTCCGAGGGCAGCGGTCACACGGTCGAGGAAGATTGCCACGACGACCACCGCGAGGCCAGCCTCAACGGCGAGTGGGACATCAAGTTGGCTGATGCCGCCGACGACGGCGCCACCGAGTCCGCCCGCACCGACCATGCCGGCGAGGACGACCATCGACAGGGCGAGCATGATGACCTGGTTGACGCCGGCCATGATCGTCGGCATCGCCAGAGGGATCTGAATCTTGCTGAGGATGTGTCCTGGGGAGGCGCCGAACGCTTGCCCGGCTTCAACGACCTCGGTGTTCACCTGGCGGATCGCAAGCTCAGTGAGCCTGACGCCAGGGGGCAGGGAGAAGATGATTGTTGCGATTGCGCCTGGGGTCTGGCCGATGCCGAACATCAGGATCGCCGGCACGAGGTAGGCCAGAGCAGGCATCGACTGCATGAAGTCAAGTATCGGTTTGACGACCGTTGACACCCAGCTGATCTTCGCAGCCAGGATACCGAGTGGGATCGCGATGATCAGCGCGACTATGACTGCGACGAGCACCAGCGCAAGGGTCGACATCGTGTTGTCCCACTGGTCGAGTGTGCGCACGAAGTAGAAGCCGATGAGGGTGAAGAGTCCAAGCTTCCATCCCGATGCGAAATAGGCGATGATCGCGAGAATGACGATCATCACAAAATAGATCGGGGATGAGAAGACGAGGTAGAGAACGTCGTAGAGGCCACCGAGAACGAAGTTGATGAAGTCCAGCAGCCCTTGGAACGCTTTCGTGAACCAGTCGAGGAAGTCGCTGACCCAATCACCGAGCGGAATACGCGGATTCATGAAGTTCATCAGAGGTCCCTCCCTTCTGCGTCATTGTTGGCTTCGACGGCATCACCGGTGGAAGTCGACTCCGTCGGGAGCGTGTATTCCTGAGCGAAAGCCGCACCCTTTTCAGAATCGTTATCGCCAGCGGTCGGTGATTCGACCATCGGCTCCGGTGCTTCTTGGACCGTCGGGAGCTCTCCTGTGGCAGGACCGGGATCGGCCATCGAGTTGAGGAGCGCGACTCGGGGCACGATTCCGAGCAGTCGGCTATTCTCATCGACGACAGTCAACGGCACCTTGGCTGTGGAGCTTGGTGCGAAGAGTTCGGACAGCGGAGTGTCCGGACTGACGGTGATGAGGTCTGTCTTCTCCACGATGTCGCGGATCGTCTGATGGCCTTCCTTGGCAGCCTTCACCACAGTGCGATCACTGACCAGTCCGAGGACAGTGCGGTTATCGTCGAGGACGAGGAGTCCCGAGGAATTGTTGTCCTCAAGAGTCTTCATCGCCAGGCGGGGACCTGCCTCAACGCTGATCGTGGCCTTGGTCTCGCGCATGATCGACGATGCGGTGAGCACGCGAGTGCGATCGACGTCCTGAACGAACTCGGCAATATAGTCATCTGCGGGTTCGGTGAGGATCTCTTCCGCGGTACCGATCTGGACGATCTTGCCGTCGCGCATAACGGCGATACGGTCGCCGAGGAACATTGCCTCATTGAGGTCGTGGGTGATGAAGATGATTGTCTTGTTCAGGCGTGACTGGAGTTCGACCAGCTGTTCCTGCATTTCGCGCCTGATCAAGGGGTCAAGAGCGGAGAATGCTTCATCCATAAGCAGAATGTCAGTTTCGGCCGCAAGTGCGCGGGCCAGGCCGACGCGCTGCTGCATGCCGCCCGACAGCTGCTGCGGGTATTTATCGCCCCAACCATCAAGACCGACAGTCTTCAGCCATTCTTCAGCCTTTTCCAGGCGTTTGGCCTTCGCCATGCCTTGGACCTCAAGAGCATAAGCTGCGTTCTCGCGGACCGTGCGGTGGGGCAGCAGCGCGAAGTGCTGGAACACCATCGAGACGTGTTTTCCGCGGACCTTTCGGATCGTAGACGCATCAGCTTTGGCCAAATCGGTGCCGAGGACCTCGACGGATCCGGCTGTGGTCGACCACAGGCCATTGAGCGTGCGGATCAATGTCGATTTGCCGGAACCTGACAGTCCCATGACGACGAAGATTTCGCCTGCTTCGACTTCAAAGCTGGCATCGATGACTGCGGCTGTGCCGAGTTTGGTGAGGTCTTTGCGGTCTGCGCCCTGTTCGAGTCGTTTGACGACCTCGTTCTGGCGCTTGCCGAAGACCTTGTAAACGTTTGACGCTTTGACAACGCTCACGCGATTCCTCCTTGCATTCTTGACTCTCCGCAAGAACGAGAGGCTTCACCCCCGTTTTGCGATGCGGTGGTGGTCGATCCGAACTGGTTGGATCGCACACTCGCCTCACCGCACACGGATATCTCACTCCCTATTGTAGTTTTGTTCAGGAATTTCGGAAGAGGCTTTGTCGATAGAACGCGGTGTGGCGGACTTGACGACCCATCTGACCTGGAGTGATGTAAAAGCATGCGTTACTTGATTGTTACAAACAGCTCTTGAGGCATATAGGCATAGCCTTATCCGATTTGTTACACAATGCGGATTTTTGATGGTGAACGAGGTTGTCAGCTCTCCGGGGAGATGTGGCCGTGAGTCAGGGACTCTTCAGGAAGAGTTGTTCAAGAGCTGGCGCTCAGGAACCCGAGGATCTCAGGGTTGACCACCTCGGCGAACTCTTCGAAGAAACCGTGTCGACCGCCGGGACAGATGAGAATCCGGGAGCCCGATATGCGCTCATGCAGCAGGTGGGCGTTGTCGACGGGGTTCATGAGGTCAGCATCGCCATGGACGATGAGAGTTGGCGCAGCGATCTCCGGCAGACGGGCCCAGGCGTTGTGGTGAGCGCTGATGCGCAGATGTGCCGCAGATTCCTCGGCGGTCATCGTGTCATCGCCGAGCAATTTGCTGTACCTGGGAGCCACGGTCCAGTTCGGCGTGTAGAAGAGCGAGAACAGATACTGGGTGTGTTCGCGTCCGCGCAGCCGCGCCAAGGACTGCCCGACCTCGCGGGGCCGTTTGACGGACTTCGGACCTCCCAGCATTGTGCACCCCAGGACCAATGCGCTGATGAGGTCGGGGAAATCCAAGGCCAGCATCTGAGCGATGCGCCCACCCATCGACGTTCCATAGACAACAGCCTGGGTGATACCTAAATGAGCGAGAACCTCGGCAGCATCGGCGGCGAAGCTCGCCGTCGACAGTTCGCTCAGTTCGCCCCGGCTGCCGCCGGTGCCGCGGTAGTCGAATGTGACGGTGCGAAACTGGGGTTCAAAGTCCGAGCGCAGCTCGTCCCACCATTCGTGAGAGTTCGACTGCCCCTGGAGGAGGAGCAGGGCCGGAGCCTCGGGTGGGCCGCTGACCTGGATGGCGAGCGGGAATCCATCGCGAGTGGTGATCGTGAGCTGGTCCTTGGTCTCCACGTGGTGTTCCTCTCCACTGGTGCGCCGGCCTCAACGCCTAGGCTTGGGCCATGAAGCAATTGCCGTTCCTCAATGATGCCGCAGGTCCCCGATCGGTGCTCGACTCGTCCGCAGCGGCAACGACCCTGTCAGCGGCGACTCCGGCGGTCGCTGATCCACGGCGCCCGGCCATCATCGTTCCCGTCCAGGCAACGGCACCCGACGAGATCGCGCGACAGTGCAGCGCCATCGCCGATACCGGAGCCGTCGACGTCATCGAATGGCGCATCGATCCCGTGATCGCCGGTATCACGAAGTCGCGGGATCCGAAGCCCGGTGCAGCCGACCCCCAGGGCCTCGCCGAGGCGGTCTTGGGCTTTGCCCCACACGTGTCCGCTGCAGGGCTTCCGGTTCTTATCACGCTGCGAACAGGATACGAGGGCGGAAGCGCGGAGGTGAGCGAAGAAGACTATACGGAGATTCTCAGGGCGATCATTACTGGCCTGGCAGGAATCACTTCAGGAGCCGTATGGGCACTCGATGTAGAGATCGATCGCGGCGGTGCGGCAGAACTCATCGGTGCGGCTCACAACCACGGAATCTCAGTGGTCGCCTCACATCACAATTTCGCCGGAACGGACTCGGCAGGGGCATTGGCAACCACGTTCGCGGCGATGGCTGAGGCAGGGGCAGATGTCGCGAAGATTGCGATGATGCCCACCAGCAGTGCGGATGTCGCGGAGCTCCTGCGGTCGACTGCACTCGCGGAGGACGACTTGGAGATTCCAGTCCTCGGGATCTCGATGGGTCAGCTGGGCAGGGCCAGTCGGGTCATGGGTGCGGACTTCGGCAGCTGTGCAACATTTGCGCAGCTCGGGGAGTCGTCGGCACCCGGCCAGATCGCCGTGGCGGATCTGGCCGGGATGATCGACCGACTCTACGGCTGACGGGTCAGCGATTCTGCCCGATCAGCGTGGAGAGCGATCAGTGGTGCTGATCGCTCAACGATGTCGACAGATCAGTCGACGTCTTCTTCGATCTGCTTGCGGAACTTCTTGGGCAGAGCATCGTCGCCGAAGTTGTTGCGCACGGTGCTGGCGGCGATACGCTGCACGACGAGCTGGGCCACTGCAACGCCGACACCCGAAACGATCGTCCAGGCCAGAGCCTCGGACATCGAGATCTCGTCATCGACGGGGTTGTTCGGTGCGGGACGTTTGGTCGACTTCTCCCAAGCGAAGGTCAAGGTCTTGCGAGCCGCGAATGCTGCCACGATGGGCGCTCCGACGCCGATGACCTGCCATGCGAGCTTTCCCATGCTCGTGTCCTTTCGTTAGACGCTTTGCCTGCGACGATGATGCGTCGCGCAGATGTCGCTGGAGTGCGAATCCGTTCGTGACCACACTAGCGCAGGACACCGGCTCATACGCAGGAGGCGGAACTTCATACTTTTGAGGGATGTGCACCGCTTAGGCGACCGATAGATTGAAGCTTCAGCGTACGAGAGGAGCAGAAATGCTCAGCAAATGGAAAGTCCTGGTCATCACCGGGCTGTTCGTCTTCGGTGCGCTGAGTTTCATCCTGGGGCTCTTCCCCCTGCTCGCCGACATCTTCTGGATCCTGTGGTTCGCCGGCTGCGGTGCCTGCATCCTCGCACTGATTCTGACGGTGATCGTGCCGTCTCCTCGTTCTGCGGAGAATCGTCGGGCAGCGGGAACGTCTGTCTCAGGTCATCCTGCAGCGGGCCGCACCGCAACGGGCCCGGCCGACGGCATCAGCCGGCCTTGATCAGCGCCTGCAGCTGCGCGGTCAGCTCCTCATCGCGTGAGATCGGGTTTCCATCCAGCTGATTGAGTGACACGGCCGTGCGCATCGAGGACACATACCAAGCGCCGTCGGCTTCGATGACCTCGCTCAGGCTCAGGTCCGCGTATTCGGCACTGAAGCCGAGCTCTGCGGCGTGATCGAAGATCAGGCGCTGGGTCGTCCCCGACAGCAGACCTGCTTCCGGGAGCGGCGTGAGGAGAGTGTCGCCTCGGCGAATGATGAGGTTGGATGTCGGCCCCTCGAGGACGACTCCATCGTGAGAGACGAACAGAGCCTCATCGGCACCCTGCTCCGCCGCGTACCTGCCGGCGGCCTGGTTGACCGCGTAGGACAGAGTCTTGGCCCCGACGAGCAGCCAGGGTGCCTTGCTTCCGAGGTAGGCGTCGTAGCCGCGATCGAGGCTGACGGCCGAGATCCCCTGCGCTCGTGCGTGCGTGATCTTCTCATCGACGGGAACGTTGAACGCCCAGCCACGAGGGCTCTGGCTTCCGTCGGGATTCTGGGTGCCGCGTGACAGCGCATAGCGGACCCCGAACTCGGTGGTGGTCGGATCGGCGGCGTGCACCTCGGCGATCACGGTGTCGAGCCCGCGGTCCCACAGCTCCCGATCGGGATCGGGCAGGCCCAGCGCCGAGGCGGAGTCGCAGAATCGTGCGAAATGACGGTCACGTGACACAACGGTCATCCCGCCGCCGATGCGCACGAGAACGGTTTCGAAGATGCCGTCACCGCGATGGGCCGACAGATCCGTGACGGGCAGCTGCGGGGCACTGAGATCGGCCACCTCAACGGTGGACGCGGCGGGGTCGATGAGGACTAGAGCATCGGTCATACCGACAGTCTAGGTTCTTGGGAACCTGCGCCGAGCCTCGGCTGCACTCAGCCTGTGCTGACGCCGAACAGAAGGCCCAGGGCATAGGTCACGGCAGCTGCGCCGAATCCCACGCCGAGCTGCCTCAGCGCACGTGGGGCCGGAGCGGTTCCCGACAGCAGCCCGACGGTGCCGCCGGTGAAGAGCAGCGCGAGTCCGACGAGGCCTGCTGAGAGGAGCACGGCGGGCAGTCCGGTCATGCCGAAGATGTAGGGCAGGATCGGGATGAGCGCACCCGAGGAGAAGAAGCCGAAGCTCGACAGCGCCGCGCCCAACCCGGTGCCCAGTTCGTTGCGGTCGACGCCGGAGTCGATGCCGGGCAGCTGCGGCGCCTTTTCATTCTTCGCCGCCGCGATCGTCCTATGTGCTCGAGCATCGGCTGCGGGGGAGTCCATGCCCCTGGCACGGAAGACGAGAGCGAGCTCATTGGCATCGATGTTGAGATCGGCGAGTGCATGGCGCGACTCGGGATCCGGAGTCGAAGCATCGAGGAGCTCGCGCTGGGACCGCACGGAGATGTATTCCCCGGCGGCCATGGACAGTGCCCCGGCTAGCAGTCCGGACACACCGGTCAGCAAGATGACATGGTTGCCCACGCCCGCTGCCCCGACGCCGAGGACGAGAGCGAGGTTCGACACCAGGCCGTCGTTGGCGCCGAACACGGCGGCGCGGAAATTTCCTGACAGGCGGGCTCGGGAGCGGGCGGCGAGAGCGCGGACGACCTCGGCGTGGATGCGCTCATCGGCGGCCATCTCTGCCGATGCCGCTTCCTCGTCGTCGTAGGGTGAGCTCGTCTCCGACTGCTGTGCCAGCGCCAGAACGAAGACCGACCCGAACAGTCGGCCCAGGAATGCGAGGCTCAAAGTGACCAGATCGGGAGTCCGCTTCTTCTGTGCATGCTCGCCGAGGAGGTCGATCCAGTGCTCCTGATGCCGAGACTCGGCGGTGGCCAGAGCAAGCAGAATCTCCCGATCTTCACCGGAGCGACGCTCGGCCAGATTCCGGTAGACACGCTCCTCGAGTCGCTCGTTCGCCAGGTATCTCTGCCAGCGTCTGATTGTCCTGCGATCGTGCTCTTGGCGCGCATTGGGGACTGTTGATTCGTCGTTCATCACTGGTCAGATTCTACCGGAAGTAGACGTGAGAATTCAATACTTGCGCAAACGAGTAAGTGTTGGTTGTTATCAATTCGTTACCTCAAACGCTCAGAGCATGGACTAGATTAAAGCTCAATGTGAGTTGTGTCACCGTTTCGTTATAGATGTATGTATTTCGTTACCAATAGCGAAGACATTGCGAAACGTGAGAATCAAGCTTCCCCTTGAGTTCGACAGGTTGGCACCGGTGCAGCTGTCTACTTCTGACAGTGCCGGCGCCTCCCGTTCGCGCTCAGCTATTCGTGTGCTGCGATTACCCCGTGGGTGACGTCCGGTCGATGACCGGACGCGGTCAGAGATGCCCGCTCGCAGTTGTGTGCGAACAGCAGCCATGGTTCGTCTGGCACCTGAGGAGCGAAAGGAACTCTATGAAGTTGCGTACTAAAACCTGGTTGGCGGTCACCGCCGCCACCGGTCTGGCTCTCGGTGGATTCAGTCCGGCCCTGGCGGCCGGGAACGCGGGACCGAGTGAACACACCGATATGGGCGTCACCGGAGGCGCCGTAATGGATCATCTGCAGAAGATCTCCGACATCTCGACGTCGCATTCCGATGAGGGATTCCGCGCGTTGGGAACGCCCGGCTATGAGGAGGCCGTGGAGTACGTCGAGAAGACTCTCGAAGCGACCGGCAAGTTCGACGTCGAACGACAGGCCTTCGAGGTTGACGATCAGACTTTCGATGAGGTCGCTGTCAGCGTGGACGGCGAGAAGCTCGAAGTCACTCCGGCCAGCTACACAGAGGGTACCGAAGAACCGCTGACTGACCTGTCTGTGGCGCTGCCGGTCGACGAGGACTACAGCGACCTGGCCGGTGGTCAGCTCGGCTGCGCAGCCAGCGACTTCGACGACAGTGCGAAAGGTGCACTCGTCCTCGTGGCACGTGGCAGCTGCTCCTTCGGAGAGAAGACCCAGGCGGCCTCGGACGCCGGAGCCGCAGCGGTCATCCTCTACAACAACGACACCTCAGCACCCGATGAGGAGCTCAACGCCACCCTCGGTGAACGTGTTGAAAACGGTGCCCCCACCGTCGGTGTCAGCTACAACGTCGGCAACGACCTGCTGACCAAGATCGGGGACGCTGCCGAGGATGAGCCGCTGCTGGCGGACTTCACCCTCGAAACCGAATACACCACCTCGAAGACATGGAACGTCATCGCCGAGACCAAGGCCGGCGACCATGACAACGTCCAGATGTTCGGCGCCCACCTCGACGGCGTCAACGAGGGTCCGGGTGTCAACGACAACGGTTCCGGTACGGCCGCACTGCTGGCCAGCGCCGAGGCCCTGGCCGAGCAGCCGACCGAGAATGACAACGCCATCCGCTTCGGCTGGTGGGCTGCAGAAGAGGTCGGACTCGTCGGCTCGACCCATTACGTGGAGAGCCTGGATGAGTCAGAGCTCTCGAAGGTCAAGTCGTACATGAACTTCGACATGATCGGCTCCGACAACTTCATCGTCGGCACGCTGGATTCGGACGGCTCCGATGTGCCGATCCCCGATGACGTCACTGTGCCCGAGGGCTCGGCGGAGCTTGAGGAGATCTTCACCGACTACTTCGCCGACAACGATCAGCCCAACGTCGGAACGGACTTCTCGGGGCGTTCGGACTACCAAGCGTTCATCGACAACGGTATTCCCTCCAGTGGACTGTTCTCCGGAGCCGATGGCACCAAGACGGAGCAGGAAGCCGAATGGTTCGGCGGAACCGTTGGCGATAAGCACGACACCAACTACCACCAGTCCACGGACACGATCGAGAACGTGAACCAAGAGTCTCTCGACATCTTCGCGCCGGCCATCGGCTATTCGGTGCACACGCTGGCCTACGATCTCAGCGATGCCCCAGGCCCGAGCGACCCTCCGACTACGTCACCGACAGATCCTCCGACGGAGACTCCTACCGAGACGCCGACGGATGATCCGACGCGGGCCCCGGGTGAGCGGAGTCTGAGCATTGATCCTAAGACGATCGATCAGGGTGACTTCGTCGGTGAGAAGGGCGTCCAGGTGGCAGCCTCCGGCTGTACCCCAGACACCTCCGCCACGATGACGGTGGAGCCGCAGAACGGCAACATCGAGAAATTCGAGCAGGCCGCGACGGTAGATGCCGATTCCGTGGCCAAGTTCGGTGTCCGCGGTCTCGACGAGTCCAAGGCCGCAACCTATGTCGGCACCTACGACGTCACGGTCGACTGCGCAGGCGGTGACCCGCTGTCCGGTTCCTTCGAGGTCCTGGCCGCCGACAGCGACGGTCCGGGTGCCGGTGACGGCGGCGAAGAGCTGCCGCGCACAGGTAATGAGGCGCTGCCTCTGGTGATCTCGGCGGGAGCACTCATTGTGCTCGGCGTGATCATGACCATGGGAGCTCGCCGCCGCAAGGCCTGAGCATCCCCCGAATGCCACGCGGGCCGGTGACTGAAAAAGTTCACCGGCCCGCGTGCCCATTCACGGCCGTCAGCTTCAGGGCCTTCAGCGCTCGCCCATCTTGTTCAGGCAGAATTGCTGTGTGACTCCCAAACTCTTCTTCAAGACCTTCGCTATTGCAGAGACCATCACCTGGACACTGCTCATCATCGGCATGATCCTCAAATACACCCATATCACCGAGATCGGTGTGCGCATCGGCGGTGGCATCCACGGGTTTGTCTTCATCTGCTTCGTCATCGCCGTCATCGGCGTCGGCACCTCACAGATGTGGAGCAAGAAGCGTATCGCCACGGGCCTGGGCTCGGCCATCATTCCCTACCTCACGATTCCCTTCGAAGTCTCCGTGGCCAAGGCCGGAGCACTCGAGGGTGGCTGGGGGCTGGGCGCGAACGGACGCACCCCGCGCAACTGGTTCGAGAAACTCACCTCCTGGGCGATCCGCTCACCATTCCTGGCCATCGGCGCCGGAATCATCCTTGTCGTCATCGTCTTCAGCGGGCTGCTGTTCCTCGGCCCTCCCGGTGACTGGGGCAAGTGAACCTGAGAACCACCTCGGCGCTGGACGGCTCTGTGCAATAGTCGGGGCCTGCCCTAGGATGAGGACAACGGGCCCGATATCCACCTTTGGGCCGCCATGAACATCCTCGAATGCTGGAAGGCCCACTGATGGACCTACTTCTCGGCGCCGGTGGTATCGGCGTCCTCGTTCTCATCGTCATCATCGCAGCTATCGTCATGCTGCGGTCCTACAAAATCGCTTCCCCTTCGGAAGCACTGATCATCACCGGCAGAAATGCCAGCGGTTCCAGCGGCAGCGGCCGCATCGTCATCGGCGGTCGCGCGGTCGTGTACCCGGTCGTCCAGAAGGCGTTCTTCCTGTCGCTGTCCTCACGTCAGATCGCCGTCGCCATCGACGGCATCTCGATGAACGGCATTGCGCTGCGCCTGCATGGCGTCGCTCAGGTCAAGGTCGGCGGCACCGAGGAAGATGTGCGCAAGGCCGCGCAGCGTTTCCTCGACCAGCAGGACCAGATCGAGCCCTACAGCACGGAAATCCTCTCCGGCACCCTGCGCGCCGTCGTCGGCACGCTCACCGTTGAGCAGATCATTCAGGATCGTGCTTCCTTCGCCGCTCAGGTGCAGGAAGAGTCCGCGCACTCGATGAACAACCAGGGTCTGGTCATCGATACCTTCCAGATCTCCGCGGTCGAGGACGAAGGCAGCTACCTGCGCGACTGGGGCCGCCCCCAGGCCGCCGAGGTCGCCAAGAACGCCGCCATCGCCGAGGCGAACGCCAGTCGCGCATCGTCCGTCGAGGAAGCGCTGCAGAACGAATCGACCCAGAAGCAGCAGGCTCTGACCGATCAGGCCATCGCCGAACAGCAGCAACAGCTGGCTCTGCGCCGTGCGGCGCTGAAGGAAGAAGCCGATCAGCGGCAGGCGTCGGCCGACAACGCGGGTCCCTTGGCGAACGCGGCAGAGAAGCAGAAGCTGCTCGAACGTGACCGTGTGGTTGCGAAGGAAGCCGCAGAACTGCGCGCCGAACAGCTCGACGCTGAGGTCAGGCGCCCCGCAGACGCAGAACGTTACCGTCAGCAGGCAGAAGCCGATGCCCGCGCTTACGAGATCGAAGCTCAGGGTCGGGCCGAGGCTGCAGCCGAACTGCATCGTCGGTCCAAGGACGCAGAGGCCATCCGCCTCGAAGGTGAAGCCCAGGCCGATTCGATCAAGGCCCGCGGTGAGGCAGAAGCCGGGGCCCTCCAGGCTCAGGCAGAGGCTTACAAGAAGTTCAACGATGCGGCCGTGCTGTCGAAGGTCCTCGAGGTCCTGCCGACCATCGCCGGCGAACTCGTCGCACCGTATGCGAACATCAAGGATCTCTCGATCGTCTCAACCGACGGAGAGTCCAAACTGGCGAACTCCGTGTCGAACAACCTCGCACAGGTGCTCGAAGTCGTGCGCGGCACCACAGGCATCGACCTTGGCAACCTGGTCGACAAGGCCCAGAATCAGGGCGGATCGAAGACCGCCAGCGGGTGGGTCCACGATGACTCGACCACGTTCGATGAATCGGGCGATTCCAGCGGGGCTGGATTCGCAGGGTCTGAATCGGACGACTCTGGATCGGAGGCCTCTGCCGATGATGACCAGGTCGTCGAAGGCCAGGTTTCCGAGGCGAACGGTTCCGAAGGGAGCGGCTCCAAGGGCTCCAGGAATCACTCGGGCCGCGGAGGGTCGAAGCCTTCCGGACTGGGGGATCCCAGCGCCTGGTCGGGTGGGAACTTCGACCCGAAGGACTACCTCGACGAGAACGGTGAGCTCGACCTCAGCCACATCGGAGACGATGTGAAGAAGGCCACCGGAATCGATGTGCAGTCCTATATCGCCGATGCGCTGCGCCGGCGCGACGGCCATGATGGTGACTCCGACGGCTCCGGATCGAACGGTACTAAGGGCGGTCCAAAGGGGCCGAAGGGTGGTCCTGACAAGAAGTAGTCTGTGCTGTGATCGGCACTGACGGCAGCCTCGGGTGATCCGAGGCCTCTGTGCAGAATTGATGCGTGCGCGCTCGGCATTTGGTGCCGGGCACGTACGCATTCTGCGGTCTGAATGTCATGGTGAGATCGCGTGATGGTGCACCGATTCATAAAGACATGCGCATATGTTAATGTGATTGTGTAGGAGGTTCCCATGGCACATGACCACTCACACACTTCAGGTTCGCGTCGACGCTTGGCGATCGTCTTCGGCATCGTTTTGGTGATCTTCGTCTTCCAGGTGATCGGCTCGATCATGACCGGCAGCCTGGCGCTGCTGATCGACACCGGTCATAATTCCGTCGACCTCATCGGCATCGGGATCGCGCTCTTCGCAGCTACCTTGGTCCGTAAGCCGCCGAAGGGTCAGAAGACCTGGGGGTTCCGTCGGGCCGAGGTGCTTGCCGCCGGGGCACAGGCGACTCTGCTGCTCGGTCTTGGTGTCTACAGTCTTATCGAGGGTATCCGTCGCTTCTTCGTCCCGCCCGAGGTCCCCGGCCCCGAACTGATGATCTTCGGCGCCGTCGGTCTGGCCGGCAACATCGTGTCGATCATCATCCTCAGTTCCTCCAAAGAACAGTCTCTCAACCTCAAGGCTGCTTTCCTTGAGGTCATCGCCGATGCGCTGGGATCTGTCGCCGTCATTCTCGCCGCGGTCTCGATCTGGCTCTTCGACTGGACTCGCGCCGACGCGGTGGCTGCCCTCTTCATCGCTGCATTGATCGTGCCCAGGGCGTTCTCCATCCTGAAGGAGACCGGGTCGATCCTGCTCGAGGTCGCACCCAGGGAACTCGATCTCGACAAGGTCAAGATGCACATCGAGGGGGTCGATCACGTCCAAGAGGTTCACGACCTGCACGTGACTCGCATCGATTCCAACCTCCCGGTGCTCACCGCGCATGTGGTCCTCGCCGACGAATGCTTCTACGACGGTCATGCCCCACGAATCCTCGTCGCGCTGCAGGAGTGCTTGGCTGAGCACTTCGAGGTTGCGATCGAACATTCGACGTTCCAGTTCGACAGGGCGAAGGATGCGGCATTGGAGACCCACACCCACACCTGAGGCTGTCGGCCCCCGCCACAGCTGTCGCTCGATTTCGTGATCGGCGGCTGCCGGTTTCGGTGATCAACCGCCGCGAGACGCAACAGTCGGTAAGTTCTGGTCGATTCCAGCGCTGGGATCGACCAGAACTTACCGACTGTTGGGACCAGCCACGCTGCTCTGCCCGCGGGTCAGGCCTGCGGCTCTGCAGTCTCGCGAGTACTGCGGCTCTGCCCGCGTGAGGAGCTCAGCTCTGCGGCAGGATCTGCACCGGGTCGGTGCGGAACTTCTCGAGCCTCTCGGGGTTGATCGAGACGCCGAAGCCGACACCGGTGGGTACGTCGACCTTGCCATCGTGCATGATGATCTCTTCGGTGATGTCTTCGTGGAAGAAACGATTCGAGCCAGAGATGTCTCCGGGCAGGGTGAACCCGGGCAGCGAGGCGAGTGCGGCATTGGCGGCACGGCCCAAACCGGTCTCGACCATTCCTCCGTGCCACACCGCCACACCATGGGCGGCGCAGAGGTCGTGGATTTTCTTCGCTTCGATGAAGCCGCCCACTCGTCCGGGCTTGATGTTGATGACAGCGGCTGCACCCATGGAGATCGCATCGGCGGCGGCCTCGGCAGAGTCGATCGACTCGTCGAGGCACATCGGGGTCTCCATCAGCTTCGCGAGCTCACCGTGCTGGCGGATGTCGGCCTCTCCCAAGGGCTGTTCGATGAGGAGGAGGCCGTACTCGTCGAGCCTGCGCAGGTGGGAGGCATCGACCAGGGTGTAGGCGGCGTTGGCATCGACCTGGAAGCCGAAGTCATCGCCGAAGGCCTTGCGCACCGCGGCGATCGGGGCGATGTCCTTGCCCGGTTTGATCTTGAGTTTGATGCGGGCGTACCCCTCTTCCAGGTAGCCGCCGATGACCTTGACGGTCTCTTCGACGGAGTCCTGGATGCCCACGGAGACTCCGGAGGGGACGGAGTCGACGACGCCGCCCAGGTAGGTCTTGAAGGACTGGTCATTGAGCTTGAGTTGGGCCTCGATGACCGCCATCTCCAGCGCCGACTTCGCCATCGGATGGCCGATCACGTGACGCAGGTGCCAGGACACGGTCTCCGCTGTCAGATCGTCGACGCCAAAGAGGATCGGCGCCAGCCAGCGCTTCGTGACGTCGATGCCAGATGCCACGTATTCAGAGGAATAGAGGGGGGAGATCATCGCTACCGACTCTCCCCAGCCCGTGATCTCACCCTTGGGAGTGTCGAAGGTGGCCTCGACGAGGTAGCAGTCTTTCTCCGTCTCCCGCATGAACGAGGTCTCGAACGGAGTGACCAGAGGAATCGACACCTGGTGGAGAGTGATTGACTTGAGCTTCATGCGCCATGCACCTTCTTTGTGATTGGGGCTGATGATCCTGTCACCCAGCTTATAACCACTCGCAGAACCGCCTCGGCGGGCATCGGAGTCTGGGACAGAACGGCACACAGCGATGTGCGGCAGGTTGCGTTGCTCATCTCATGGCCGTGCTGCGTCTGGAGACAGCTGTGTCGACATTGATACTGTGAGTCAAAGATCGCGCTCAACGTAAGGGAGAGCCTCGTGAACGACTACCTGCGGTCACTCAAGGGCCGGAAGCAGAAGTGGTTCGGACTCAAACTGCCAGTCAAGACTGCCCTCGCGCAACCGTATCTCCACCCGATGTTGAGAACGGTGGCACCCCACATCAACGGCATCAAGATCGGCCGGCTGCCCGCACCGATCGGCCTCACCGAGGTGCGCGGGCGTGCCGGAGGCGCCGGCTTCTATCTCGTCGATCCCTTCCGCTGTGAGATCGCCAAGGAATTCTACTGGGGCAAGGGCCGCCGCACGGAGACCGAGGACGCCTTCGCGCTCGACCTCATGGTCGACTTGTCCCGCGACGCGGACGTGTTCCTCGACATCGGCGCCTATACAGGGGTGTTCACCATGGCCGTTCTGGCGGCGAACCCGGCGGCCGTCGCACACTCCTTCGAGATCATCCCCGCCGTCGTCACCGGCTTGGAGAAGAACGTCGCCCGCAACCACCTCGGCGATCGGGTGACTGTTCATCCGACGGGCGTCGGCAAGCCCGGCACCACCATGCAGGTGCCCACCGGTGACGGAGGATCGGCATTGCCATCGTTCTATGGGACCGGCATGGACTTCGACTCCGGTGCGCAGGTGCGCTTCACTTCGCTCGACGAGCTCCTGCCGGATCTGCCGCCCGGCCGTCCGCAGGTGACCGTGAAGATTGATGTGGAAGGTGCCGAGAACGACGTGCTCGACAACGGTCGGGAACTGTTGGGCACACTGCAGCCGGACATTCTGTGTGAGGTCCTCGACGATAGGGCACAGCCCGAACAGCTGATGCGCATCCTCGACCGCTTCGACTACCACTACTATCTCGTCGGCCCCGATCACCTCAGCGCCAAAGACGAGATCGTGCCCGACCCGCATCTCCGTGACTGGCTCTTCACCACGAAGAACCCAGAGGACATGCGGGTCGCAGGCTACCCGGTCAAGTGAGCGGCTGCTCTCAGCTCTGCAGCTGATCGGCGATGAGGGCCGCGAGCAGAGCTGTGCGCGGGGCGATCTCATCGATGACCGCGTGCTCGTGTTCGGCATGTGCCCCATCACCCACGGCACCCAGGCCGTCAAGTGTCGCAATGCCGTCACCGGCGGTGAAGTTTCCGTCCGAGGCACCGCCCACGGAGACACCTTCTGGTGCAGGCAGGCCGAGTTCAGCGGCCAGGGCGGTGGCACGTTCAAAGAGTGCGGCTGATTGCTCACGTTCGAACGGGGGACGGTTGATTCCGCCGATGACCTCGATCGATGAACCTTCCAGCTGAGGGCGGGTGGCGAGCTCACGCATGGCGGCATCGACACGGTCGAGCTCGGCGGCGGTGCGTGCACGCACATCCACATCGACGCGTGCCTCGGCGGGAACCGTGTTCGAGGTGGTGCCCGCGCTGATCACGGTCGGGACCACCGAGGTGCCGGCCGAAGCGTCGGCAAGATCGGCGACGAGAGGCAGGTGAAGGGCCAGGGCCATACCGGCGTTGATCCCCTTCTCCGGTTCGAGCCCGGCGTGGGAGGCCTTGCCTGTGAAGACGAGGGTGTAATTGCTCGTGCCCTTGCGCTCGACCTTGAGCGCACCGCCGGCGCTCGCCTCCATCACATACACGGCCTTCGCCTCGGCCGACTCGGCGCGAATGAGATCCGAGGACGAGATCGACCCGATCTCCTCATCACCGGTGACCAGGATCGACAGACCACTGAGGCCACCCTCGCCGAGGTGCTCGCGCAGGATCGCGCTCGCGTGGATGCTCATAATCGCCCCGGTGAGCATGTCGAAGCTGCCCGGTCCGCGCAGGATACCGTCGTCGGTGGAGAAGGGAATGCGGTCCAAGGTTCCGTGCGGCCACACCGTGTCCTGGTGGTTGAGAAGGACCACACGAGCCGGGCCCGAACCGAAGCGCAGGCGCACATGGGCGGTGTCCTCGATGGTGATGACCTCCGCGGTGGCCTCGAGACGCTCACGCAGCAGTTCGACGAAATCCTGGGCACCGGCGGCCACAGCTTCTTTGTCGTGCGACGGCGTCTCCTTCGTGATGACGCGTTTGATGTCATCGAGGATGAGGGGAAGGCGGTCGGCGGCTTTCGCAACGAGGTCAGCGGACTGGAGTTCTGAGGACAGAGAGGTGGTCATGCGCCGATTCTACGATGGGGTCTGCAAGACCGGTTGCGGCGTCCGCATCATGTTCGGAATTCGGCAAGCGCAAACACTAAGTCTGTGGTTTGCTTGACCCATGGGTGAGCAAGTCAGTTCCAAGCGGTACACGCCGGAAGAACGCACGCTGTATCGAGAGAAACTCGCGGAGAACCTCGAGCTCTTCGACACGTATCTGCGCCACGCGGAGTTCAAATCCGCGGGCACGATCGGTCTGGAGCTCGAACTCAATCTCATCGACTCGGACAATCAGCCGAGCCTGAACAACACGAAGGTTCTCGAACGCCTCGACGACGAGTACCAATCGGAGATCGGCGGCTTCAACCTCGAACTCAACCACCCTGTGCTCCAGGTGGCCGGACGTGGGCTGAAGACTTTGGAAGCGGGAGTGGCCCACCGGCTCGGCAAGGCTCAGAAGGCCGCCGAGGCGGAAGGTCTGAAGGTCACGTCGATCGGAACGCTGCCGACCCTGAGCACCCAATTCCTCACCGAAGAAACGTGGATCACCGAGGAGAACCGCTACGAGGCGCTGAGCAACTCGATCGTCGATGCTCGCGGTGAGTATGTGCGCATCGAACTCGACGGCGAAGAGAAATACAAACACGAATTCTCCGACATCGCCCCGGAAGCCTCCTGCACATCGATGCAGCTGCACCTGCAGGTCGCACCCAACAAGTTCGCCGAGGCGTGGAACGCGTCCCAGGCGATCGCTGCAGCCCAGGTCGCGATGAGTGCGAACTCCCCGTTGTTCGTCGGCCGCAAACTCTGGCACGAATCCCGGATTCCGGTGTTCACCCAGTCCATCGATACGCGCACCCCCGAGCTCGTGAATCAGGGAGTTCGGCCACGGGTGTGGTTCGGGGAACGCTGGATCACGAGCGTCTTCGACCTCTTCGAAGAGAACGTCCGCTACTTCCCACCCCTGCTGCCGGAGATCAAGGACTTCGTCGAGTTCTCCCAAGCCGATGCTCCGAAGCTCTACGAACTCAACCTGCACAACGGCACCGTGTGGCGCTGGAACCGACCGATCTACGACTCCTCTGACTCCGGGGCCCACATCCGTGTGGAGAACCGGCTGCTCCCAGCCGGGCCGACCCCCGTCGACATGGTTGCCGATGCCGCTTTCTACTACGGCCTGGCCGAGTTCCTCGTCGGAGAGAACCGTCCCGTGTGGTCGCGAATGTCCTTCCGTGAGGCGGAGGAGAACTTCTTCGCCTGTGCCAAGGACGGCATCCATGCCCGCGTGACGTGGCCCAAGATCGGCCACATCGACGTCGCGGACCTTGTGCTCGACGTCCTCATCCCGCAAGCTCGCAGAGGCCTGAGCCGTCTGGGCATCGACAAAGACGTCATCGACGAGTACATGTCGATCATCGAAGGTCGGGCCGAACTGCGTGCCAACGGCGCGACTTGGCAGCTGAGGATGCTCGACCATCTGGCACCGAACAGCGCCCCGGACTCACTGGAGCGCCGAGAGGGACTCAAGGCGATGATGGACGCCTATGTGAAGAACCAGGCCTCAGGCGAGCCCGTCCACACCTGGGACGTGCCCGTCTGAGGCAAGCAGGGACTCGCCACGCTCAGCAGCGGTGGTGCGGGCCTGAACTGGTGCCGAGCTGTGT
Organism: Brevibacterium sp. FME17; assembly: GCF_014897515.1. Classification (NCBI taxonomy): domain Bacteria; kingdom Bacillati; phylum Actinomycetota; class Actinomycetes; order Micrococcales; family Brevibacteriaceae; genus Brevibacterium; species Brevibacterium sp. FME17. Next base: position 78,446 of record NZ_JABUYD010000006.1, on the reverse strand, counting down.
TGAATCAGAGGCGTTCGACTTCGACGAAGACGATGTCGTCGGTCCCGTCTGGATTTGAGACCTCATGTTCGGATCCTGCCGCGCGTGTATAGCTGACTCCCGCCTCGAGATCGGCGACCATCGACGTTCCATCCGAGTTCCGCACGTGCATCGCATCGGTGACCATCGGAATCACGACGTACTCATACTCATGTCTGTGCATGGGGATGACCCCATTGGGCTGGATGGTCCACCTGGTCACGCGGAAGACTCCGTTGTCGAGCTGGACCTCACCTGTTGAACCGGTGTTCTCATCGCTCATGATTGACACTCCTTCTCATCGTCATCGATAGTCTGCTCCACACCCTATCCCTGAGCACAGTGGCACCCCAGCCCGGTCCGTGGCCCGCAGCACATAAGTCAGGCTTCGAGGGTTAGCATGAGCAGTATGCGCTACCCCTACGCTGACATCGACGATGTCGAAGACGATATCCGCGACACCATTCTGGCCGTCTCAGAGAAGTCGGGCTTCGTGCCCAATGTCTTCCTGTCCCTGGCCCGGCGACCCGCCGAATTCCGTGCCTTCTTCGCCTACTACGACGCACTGATGGAGAAGGACACCGGGAACCTGACCAAGGGCGACCGGGAGATGATCGTCACGGCCACCTCGGCGGTGAACAACTGCCTCTACTGTGTCGTCGCGCACGGAGCCGTGCTGCGGATCATGGAGAAGAAACTGCATGTGGCAGACCAGGTGGCCGTCAACTACCGGCAGGCCGACATCACCGACCGCCAGATGGCGATGCTCGACTTCGCGATGAAGGTCTGCAAGGAACCCTGGACCGTCGGTGACGCTGATTTCACCGCCCTGGCCGAGCACGGATTCGATGACGAGGACGCCTGGGACATCGGCGCAATCACCGGCTTCTTCGGCCTCTCGAACCGCATGGCGCACATCGGGGGAATGATGCCCAACCCCGAGTTCTACCTCATGGGCCGCGTCCCCCGTGAGAGGAAGTGACCGATGACCATGAGCACCCACACGAGCGCACCCCGGGTCTCCGATCGAGCCGGACTGGTTCAACCCTTCGCAGCCATGAACATCGTGGCCAAAGTCCAGGAGATGACGCGCAACGGCCGGGACACCATCGCCATGTGCTTGGGCGAACCGACACAAGGTGCGCCGGGTCCGGTGCGCAGGAAGGCCGCCGAGGTTGTCACCGACGGCACGAACCTCGGCTACTCCCCGATCTTCGGGATCCCCGAACTGCGCGCAGCCATCGCCGGGCATTACCGCGACTGGTACGGCGTGGACGTGCCCACCGACAGAATCGCGATCACCACAGGCTCCTCCGGTGCCTTCCAGACGGCGTTCCTGACCTGCTTCGATGCGGGTGATCGCGTCGCGCTCGCCCGCCCGGGCTACGGCGCCTACAAGAACATCCTCGCCGCTTTGAACTGCGAGATCGTCGAACTCGACTGCGGAGCAGACCACGGGTTCCAGCCGACTGTCGAGCTCCTCGAACAAGCACACGCGAAGGCTCCGCTCAAAGGACTCATGCTCGCGTCGCCGGCGAATCCGACGGGCACGATGATCACCGGCGACCATCTCGGCGAACTCATCTCCTGGTGTGCCGAGCACAGTGTGCAGGTGATCTCTGACGAGATCTACCACGGCATCAGCTACATCGGCACGCGTGGTGAGACCGCGCTGACTCATGACGACAATGCCATCGTCATCTCCTCGTTCTCGAAGTACTGGGCGATGACCGGTTGGCGACTCGGCTGGGCGATCCTGCCAGAATCGCTCACGAGTGCGGCCCAGAACGTGACCGGAAATCTCTCGCTGTGCGCCCCGGTTCCCGCCCAGTATGCGGCGGTGGAGGCATTTACCGAGGAATCCTATGCGGAATGTGAGGCCGCGGTGGAGTCCTTCGCCCGTGCCCGAAAACATGTCCTCGAAGCGACTGCTGACCTGGGCTTCACCGATATGGCGCCGCCCGATGGGGCGTTCTACATGTATGCCCGCATCGATGAGATCCTGCAGCGGTCGAATGATGACATCGTCACCGCGACTGATTGGTGCCAGTCGCTCCTCGAGTCCACCGGGGTTGCCTTGGCGCCGGGTGATGACTTCGACTCCCTCAATGGGTCCCGCTCGGTGCGACTGTCGCTGGCCGTCGGTGCGGACAAGACCGCCGAGGCGCTGGATCGAATCCTTGCCTTCATGAGATGACTCCGAACTCGCCTGCAGCTCAGAACCGGAGTTCGTCTGGGCTGCCGACACTGGGCATCATCGTCTCTGCGCTGCTCCTGGGCTCGGCCGGACTCTTCGTCATCCTCGCCGATGCGAGCGCCCCGACCGCAGCATTCCTGCGCTGTTGGATCGCTGTCATCGTCCTGGCGCCTCTGGCCATCCGCGAACTCCGACGTCATGGGATGCTGCCGTCCCGGGCGCTCGTTGTCGCGGCAGTCTCGGGTGCGGCGCTGGGCATCGACTATGTGCTGTGGGCACAGAGCGTCCTCGATGCTGGAGTCGGTGTCTCCACGGTCCTCATCAGCGTTCAGGTCATCGTGTTTCCGGCGCTGGTGTGGGTCTTCGGAGGAACACGTCCGGGCTGGCTGTTCATTGCATGCATCCCCGTCATGATCGCGGGCATGCTGCTGACCGGGGGAGTATTCGGCGCCGATGCCGGAGCGGCGAACCCGGGACGTGGGGCGATCTTCGGAGTGCTGTCTGGAATTCTCTACGGCGTCTACATCTTCGGCATCCACCACTGCCGGAAGGCGGCACCGAACTTCGTGGTCGCACCCGTCGCAGTGGGCACACTTGGGGCGGGAGTGATGACGGCGATCGCTGGTGTGACTCTCGGCGGCCTCGACTTCGACCTGGGCTGGGCCGGGTGGGCATGGATGGTGGCGCTGGCTGTCTTCGGTCAGGCCCTGTCATGGGTGCTGCTGAGCATCTCGAGCCCGCTCGTGACGGTGTCGCGGACGGCCGCCCTCATGCTGCTCCAACCGCTGTCGGCCGTGGTATTGGGCGCGGCCATCGCCGGGGAGCGACTGCAGTCGGCGCAGTGGATCGGCGCGGTGCTGGTTGTTGTGATTGTCTGGGTCGTCGGCGGCGGTCCGGAGGCGCTGCGCAGACGACGGTGACCCATTCAGGAACAGCTCAGTGCTCGTGGCCTTCGACTGTGTGGGCCAAGGCATCAAGGATGATGTGAGCGACGTGGTCGTCCTTGAGCGAGTAGTAGGCTTCGCGGCCGATCCGGTTGACCCCGACGAGGTGGAGGCCGCGCAAAAACTTCAGATGCTGGGACACCAGGGGCTGCGACAGCTCGGTCGACTCGACGATGTGCGTCACGGTCGCCTCACCGTGGGCGAGGACCAGGAGCATCTTCAATCTGGACGGTGTGGCCAGTGCTTTGAACAGGTCGGCGGTCTCGGAGATGGCTTCGAGATTGTCCTCGGGGTTGCGCAGGAGCTGCTCGACTGCGGCATTGACCGGGGCGGAATCTGAAGTGGAAGCCATGGATAGAGATTACCGGAAATTCTGCAACGTGAACTCACGCCCACATCGCTGCAGGCGGACAGGCCGCAGGCACGCGGTCGGCAGAAGACTCGAACACCGTGCGGCGTTCGAGTTCAGAGGACGCCTTGTTCGGCCTTGCTGAGATCGTCAGGAAGGTTGTGCAGCAGCCAGTCGTAGCTCAACGGCGACAGGTTGGTCAGAGCTGCGAATGTGGTGTCATCGAGCACTGTGTAGTGCTTGCCGCGAATGACCTTGACCTCCCGATAGAACGGGTCCTCCAGCTCGTCTTCATCCAGCATCGCCTGGTCGGCACCAGAGCCGGCATCAGCACCAGTGCCAGCACCAGAGCCAGGGAAATGTATGAGGAGGACATCGGCGTCGAGCTGGTCGACCTGCGGCTTCGTCACCGAATGCTTCTGGGCCGAGTAATCTTGCGCTGCGGAATCTTGGAGCATGCCGATGCCGGTGAAGAAGCTGTCGTCGCTGCCGGCATACGACAGGTAGTCGATCGACTCGGCCTTGACGTCGGCGAGGGCATACGTCGTGTCTTCGAATTCGAGGTGATGGTCAGCGGCCTTCTCGGATTGACCTGTAACGTCCTCGACGACTTCTTGGGCCTCTTGTCCCTTATTCAGGGCAGTGGCGACGGCGGCGGTCCTGTCGGTCCACGTTGCATCGTCTTCGGCGGCAACGACGGGGGCGATATCCGAGAGCTCATCGAAATGCTCACCGGCATCGTCGAGGCCGGTGGCGAGGATGACATCGGGTTCTGCTTCACGGATCGCCTCGGCGTCTGGCCCCTTCTTCGGGTCATACAGGGTCGGAGTCTCCATGCCGGCATCATCAAGTGCCTCCATGGCCCACGGGCTGGCCTTCTTCCCCGATAGAGCCGGTGCAATGACCGGATCCGCGCCGAGCGCCACAGCTATGTCGAAGTCGACCGAACTGGTCACAGCAATCTTCTCCGGCTGTGTCTTGATCGTGGTGCTGCCATAGGGAGAGTCGAGCGTCTGCGGATAGGGACCTTTGGCGTGACTTACTTGATTCGGTAGGAGCGAGCATCCGCTGAGTGCCAGAACAGCAGTGAGCCCCAGGGCGGGCAAGGCCAATGGCCTCTGTTCGATTCGCACCGCTCAGCTCAGAGCTTCGACGTCGTCCTGGGTGCCGATGAGGTCGTCTGCCAGTGACTCCCACTGCTCGTAGGCATCAGGCAGGCCGGATCGCTGTACGGCTTGTGCGGCTTCGGTGGGGCTCATCGTGTGCCAGTCTTCGATCTGTTCGAGACCGGGATTCTCGATATCCGGATTGATTCCGTAGAAGGATTTCGTGGCAAAGATGGGGTCGTTGAGGCGCTCTGGTTCGCCCCATCCTTGAGAAGGACGCTGCTGGAACAGGCCGATCGAGTCGCGGTCACCCGCGTCGAGGTTGCGCAGCGAGGATTCCTGGAGGGCTGTCATGAGGGCGATTCTGATTGCTCGGTCGTCGAAGTCGCCGCCCCGCCCGATGCCGATGATGAGCCGGGCGTTGTCGATCTGCTGCTCGGTCAGCTGATTCACGGTAGCCATCTGCATCTGCCTGATCTTAGTTGAGCCGAAGGAGACAGGGGAATTGACGATGATGACGGCGGCGACGACCAAGGCCATCACCGCTGCTCCCAGACCCATCAGGGCACCACGAAGCACGGACCGAGATCCGTTGCGGTGTCGAGTCTTACCAGCCATGAATATAACGATAATGCAACAAACTGAGGGACGCATGTGTCCACGCCGTGCTAATAATCACAGAACGGTCACGGGGCTGGATTTTTTGGGCGCCGACGTTGGTGACTGAACTCTGAAGCGATCTCGTGATGTCTGTTTGTTATCGCGAACCAGCTTGACCTTGACACGGTGTCAAGGCCTTCACTGGCTGTAGGAGGTGGACACAATGACCAATCCACACATCACCGAAACGCCTGTGCAGCACATCTCGCACCATGATTCGCGGCCCTCACCGAAAACGGAGTCCGTCGTCGCGGCGTTGTCGTCGTCGAACCCGCAGCAGCGACTGCAGGCGGCACTGTCTGTCGGAACCACAGCCGAGAGAAGCCACCTCGGTGCACTCATACAGCGCTGCAGTTACGAACCGGACTTCTTCGTCCGTGACATGCTCACCTGGGCAATCACCCGGATGCCCGCGGAGGAGGCTGTGCCTGCGCTCATTGTCGAGCTGAGCTCAGATGTGCCGCAGGCCCAGAGCCAGGCATTGCACACGCTGTCGAAGATCGGTGACCCTCGCGGCTGGTCGGCCATGAGCCCGGAAAACATCGGAGACAAGCTGATCGCTCATTCCGACACCGAGGTGGCCCGCAGTGCGTGGAGGGCCGCCGTGGCGCTTGTCCCCGGTGATGACCGAGAGACGTTGGCATTGTCCCTCGTCACCCAGCTTGGACGGGGTGACATGGACACGCAGAAAAGCCTCAGCAGAGCCATCGTCTCCCTGGGCGAGGATCTCGTGTCAGTGCTCGATGAAAGACTGCAGGCAGAGGAAGAAACAGTGCAGACACACGCTCTGGCGACCCGGGACATGTTCACCGATCCGGACGCCGGTTTCGCTCACGCCTTGAGTGAAGCCAAGCGCGTGGTTGCACTGGGGTCCGAGGCATCAGCATAGGTCGACTTTGGGAAGGGGTGACCGGGGTGGCGCTGCCGGGTGGGGCAAGCTCGCGCAGCGCTGCGTGCGGCGCCTCGGGCTCCTTCCTCATGGATTGGGCGCGTTAAAGGCAGAGCGATGACAGAGTGGCCTGTCTATAGTGGAGACAGGAGAGGGGTGCTGATGCTGATTGGCGAAGTGGCCAAACGCTCAGGCGTGAGTGCTCGGATGCTGCGACACTACGAATCCCTGGGCCTCATCGATCCCAATGAGCGCACCCCGAGCGGGTACCGGGAGTATTCCGCGGACGATATCGGGAGAATCTTTCATATCGAAGGACTGCGCAAACTGGGAATGTCGCTGGCAGAGATCGGACCCCTTCTCGACGATCCCGCATTCGATCCCAGTCGAGTGATTGACGAGCTGGTCGAGACCTCGAAGCGACGCATCGCAGTCGAGCAGGAACTGCTGTCGAACCTCGAGCGGATCGACCGCCTCCACCACGCCGATGGGGAGGCGCTGCTGCTGACCATCGATCTCATGCGCTCCCTTGAATCCGGCGACGTCATCCAGCGGCACAAGGCAGCGCTGGGCAGCGGTGTCGACGGAGCTGTGCCCGTTGAGTCCCTGTCCGCAGCCGTTCTCAACGAGCCGGTGCTCAATGCTGCCGGAGCGATGCGCTGGGCCTTGGCTCAGTCGGGACCCGAAGCGGTCCGCTACCTGGCGAAGGGGATGGGAGACCTGTCCGTCGTCGTCCGGCGCAATGCTCTGCAGGCGCTCGATGAAATCCGGCGCAATACCGCGAAGGAAGAACTCGGGTCCGTTGCGGAAGCGACCATCACCGCCTCCCTGCATTCCGGTCTCGGCGACACGGATCTTCAGGTGCGCAGCGGCGCCGCGCTCATTCTGGGGCAGATGAGGGATCCTGTCGCGGTTTCGGATCTGCTTGAAATAGCGATGGAGGGACCAAAGGACATTGAGGCCGCCGAAGCGCTTGCTGCTTTCGTCAACGAAGCCCCGGAAGAAGGGGAGCGAGCTGAAGTCGCGAGACGGATCATGTCGGATCTGCGCCGGCACGCCCGTTCCCCAGAGGCGACAGTGCGGTTCCGAGTGCTGCAGGTTCTCATTGAGATTCCGGGTGCTGAAGTCGATGACTTCATTGCCGAACTGTGCACCGACGAAAGCTTCGAGGTCGCAGCAACGGCGACCGCGACCCTGAATCGGCGCCGCGATCATTAAACTTGTCCCATGACCTCCGGAACCACGACGCCCGAACCTGGGCCCGATCGCTCGCCCGCCTCTGCGAAGAGACGACAGCGGCAGCCGTTCGCATTCCGTCGCCACCATTTCACTGTCACCGGGGTCCTCGACTATCTCTTCTTCCTCTTCGGAGGCGCCTCGTCAACGTGGCTGGCGATGCTGATCCTGTTCAAAGGGTTCTCACTGGGCTGGTGGCAGGTGCTGACCCTGCTCGTATTCTGGGGAGTGGTCTCCTACCTGGCACTTCCGCGACTGCACCGCATCCTCTCCCAGATCTACGTCCCGAACTATTTCATCGGTCGAGCCCGGACCTCGGATGGCCTGCTCGGAGATCCTGTCAACCTCGCATGGCGTGGTGACGAGACTCAGATCCATCACGCGATGAAAGCCGCAGGCTGGATCCTTGCCGATGGCATCACCCCGGCCTCGACCTGGGAGATCATCAGATCCACTCTGACGCGTCGGAGCTACCCCAAAGCGCCAGTGTCGCCATTGCTGCTGTTCGGCAGGCGGCAGGACTTCGCTTATCAGCAGGAGGTCGACGGGGATCCGGGGCAGCGTCACCATGTGCGGTTCTGGAAATGTCCCAGTGGCTGGTTGCTGCCTGGTGGGCATCAGGCGGACTGGCTGGCCGCGGGCACCTACGACAAGAGCGTCGGGATCTCGCTGTTCACGTTGCAGTTCACCCACAAAATCGAAGAGAACACCGATGTCGAACGTGACTACATCGTTGACACGGTGGCTTCGGCCGATGATGCGGTTGTCGTCCAACACGTCCAAGACTTCTCGACCGGCTACCACTCACGCAACGGCGGCGGAGACGCGATCATCACGGACGGCGATCTCCCGATCATCGAAGTTGCCGAAGTGGATACAGACGAATCCGATTCCCCGGACCGACTCGAACTGGCACTCGATGCGACCCAGATCTACACCGATGCTCGGTCGGTCAGAGAAGTGACGAAGACGCTGTGGCACAGGCGACCGCTGCAGACTGTCGTCGGTGCCGCACTCGTTCTCATCCTGCTCCTCTTCCAAGCCTGGGACGTACTGGGCACGGTGCTCGACTGGGACGGCCTGCGCACCGAGGTCGTGGACTACAGTGCCGACATCGAAACCCTCGGCAACGAAGCGGCAACACGGATCGTGGCGGGAGTGCTCATCGGACTCAGCCTCCTCATCGGGTGCCTGCAGGTGATCGCGAGCATCTCTGTGTTCCGAGGCAGCAATCGAGCCCGATTGTGGATCTTGACCCTCTCCACGGTGTCTGTGATCGTATCGATGACGAACTACTTCACTGGAGACCGGGACCTCGCGACCAACATGTACGCCTTGACGACGATTGCCATGCAGGTCGCCGTGCTGCTGTCACTGTCAAGCGATTCTTCACGGCTATTCACCCGTTTCAGCACCGCAGAGCTGCGAGCCGAACGTCAGGAACGGGGCCTCGAAGACTGAGCGCATGTGCAATCAGGATTCGCCGGCATGCATCGATGGTGCGAGAAGTTGTGGACTGTAAACACTGTGTATCCTGGCCTCGACTGCATTCCGGCGGCGCGAACCAGCCATCGGAACCGGATTCAAGCGAAGAGGCGGAGCTCCATGACTGAGCCGACACCTGACTCATCTGCCCCCACCGACGGGGGCAAGGTTCCCGCAGAGGCAACCACAGCCTCCGACGGCGCAGTCTTCGACACGATCGACCCGGCGCTCAAAGTGGTCAGCATCGAAATCGAGGTCGCCGCATCAGCCTCGGAGATCTTCGAACTCGTCGCCGATCCTGCCCGCCAACCCGAATGGGACGGCAACGACAACCTCGGCACAGCCGCAGCGGGGCAGAGACCGACCGGAGTCGGAACCTCCTTCATCACCATCCTGACCAAGGGCGTCGACCGCGAGAACCACATCGTCGACTTCGAAGAGGGCAGGCTCATCGCCTGGAAGCCCTCCGAAGTCGGCGGTGAACCCTTCGGCCAGAAATGGGCGTGGGAGGTCACAGCGACAGGAGACCGTTCAAGCCTGGTTCGCCACACCTATGACTGGACCGAGTTGAGAGACCTGCAACGACTGCCACGTGCGCAGTCGACAAAGTCTGAGAACCTGCTGGCATCAGTTGAGAGGCTCAAGGCACTCGCTGAACGCTGAACGCTTCAGCTGCTCATCGTGGCCAGGCATCTGCCAGGCGTGAGAGCAGCTGCGCTAAGAGGGCACGCTCTTCATCGGTGAACCCATCGAGGGCCAGGTCGACGTTCTCGCGCTGGGCTCCCCGGAACCTGCTCGAGATCGCTCTGCCCTTATCCGTCAACGCGATGAGAGTGCGACGGGCATCATCAGGGTCAGCCTCACGTCGCAGCAGTCCCAGCTCGACGCCCTGTGACACGAGGCGGGAAGCACGCGGCTGATCGACCCCGATCGATTCACCGATTGCGCTGACGCCGAGAGAGCGGCCGGCCTGAGCTAGGGCGATAAGCAGTCGCAGCTGTGCTCGTCCACCGAAGTGAGCCCCGAACTTGCCTTTCCACTCGTGTTCTCCCTCGTGCCGATCGCGATTGCTGTCCCGGAGACGCTCGTCGTGGGGCGCGCCTTTCGTGCGTGGATCGCGCGGACTCTGAGGGAAATATTCATCCTCGTCGCCGTGTGGGCGCCGACCGCGTCCGAACGGAAAGTCTCCCCGTCCTGGTCCGCCGAATCTGGGATGGCCATCGCCGCCAGCCGCAGCTCCGGGAAGCCCGAATCCGCGCGGACCGCCACCGAGCCCGCGCCTCCACTGCAGGCGCGTGAGCGCCTCGGCGATCCTCTGGCTGGCATCGTCCGTACCCCTACCCTGATCGCGCTTCCCGTCATTGCTCATACCCCAATTTTACATGTTGGTTGACATGCTTTCTAATTGCATGTCATGATACATATACATGTCAGATGACAAGTAAAGGAGATGGCATGAACTCGCTCAACAGCGACAAGCAGAATGACAGCACCATCAATGGTCGAGAAGGCCGTGATGAACGTGCTGATGAGAACAGCGACCGTGCTGATGAAGGCAACGAGAAGCTCCACGAGGCTCTCAGTGAGGAAAGTGCAAAGATGAATGACGAAGACGACAATGAATTCGACCAGACGCGCGCCGCGGGGAGTGAGCGTTCCGACGTCCGCGACGAGAGCCCAGAGGTAACGGACCTGCTCAGGCAAGCGAGCCTCCTGCTGCGCCGAAAGTTCTTCACCGCAGCGAAGGCAGGGGAATTCGGACACCGCGGCCAGGGGATCCGTGAGCAGGTTGCCGCCGCGGTCGATGAGGCGCTATCGGAGAGGGAGCTCGAATCCCTGACGGGCTCTCTGGACAAAATCGTTGACGTGCTCGGCAGGAATGCAGAGGGCGCTAGCGCTGAGGGCAGGAATGATGAGTGGGATGAGCGCCGAGAGTTCGCTGGACGGCGCGGCTACGCGGCTCGTCGCGAATGCGCCCGCCGTTTCGGCGCTGAAGGACGATCCGCCTTGGGCCAGGAGTATGGGTTCGGAGGTAGGCTCCGGTCAGAGTTCGGCCCTGAACCCGGACGTGACTTCGAGTCAGAGTTCGGACTCGGACACGTACGAACACTCGGGCGCGGATTCGACTCTCGTGGTGACCGCGGCCCACGGCGGAATCGGAATCCGCGTCGCGAGCGGGATCTGGAAGATGGTTGGGGCTCACGCCGGGAATGGGCAGAGGACAACGTGGACGAAGGGCGCTTCGACCATCACCGCCGTGACGGAGGCTGTGGGTCACATGCTCACAGCGCCGACCACCGGGGCAGAAGCCACCGCGCCGGGGGCCGACGCGGAGGCAAGGGCCGGATGGTCGGAGCTGCGTTCGAACACGGATTCGCGGCAGGCTACAAACGCGGTGTCCGGTCCTGAGGGCTCAGCCGCGCTGGAGCACTGACTCCAGCGCGTCGAGCACTGCAGGGTCCTCGATCGTCGAGGGCACGGCCGGAGAATCGACTCCGTCGGCGATCTCGCGCATCGTCTTGCGCAGGATCTTCCCCGACCGGGTCTTCGGCAGGGCGGAGACGATATCGACCTGTTTGAAGGCGGCCACGGGGCCGATCTCCTTGCGGACCAGCGCCACGAGTTCGGCGATGACCGCATCCGGATCGGCCGCCTCGGCGGAATCACCGAGCACGACCAGCGCACGCGGATTCTGCCCCTTCGTGTCATCGTGAACACCGATCACCGCGGTCTCCGTGACTGCCGGATGGGAAGCGATGACGGCCTCGATGACACCCGTGGAAAGGCGGTGTCCGGCGACGTTGATGACATCGTCGGTGCGGCCCATGACGAAGACATACCCGTCTTCATCGAGATATCCCGAATCACCGGTCAGGTAGTAGCCGTCGAAGGCCGACAGGTACGAGGACACGAACCTGGAGTCATCGCCCCAGACGGTGGCCATCGTTCCCGGTGGCATGGGCAGCTTCATGACGATGAGTCCCTCTTTGCCAGCCGGCATGGGTTTGCCTGAAGGGTCGAGGACTTCGACCTGGAAGCCCGGCACCGGCTTCGTCGGGGACCCCGCCTTGAGCGGGAACCGGGTGAGGCCAAGCGGATTGGCGGCGATCGGCCAGCCTGTCTCCGTCTGCCACCAGTTGTCGACGACGGGGATGTCACGACCGGTCGCCTCGGCGAGGATGTTCGTCGTCCACTCATAGGTATCCGGATCGAGGCGTTCACCGGCGAGGAACGAAGCCCGCAGACTGGACAGGTCGTACTTCTTGATCAGGTCGCCGTTCGGATCTTCCTTACGGACCACGCGCATGGCCGTCGGCGCAGTGAAGTGGACGTTGACCTTGTGGTCTTCGATGATGCGGAAGAAGGTGCCGGCATCTGGGGTGCCGACCGGTTTGCCCTCGAACAGGACCGAGGTGACACCGGCCAGCAGCGGCGCGTAGACGATGTACGTGTGCCCGACGACCCAGCCGACGTCGGAGGCGGTGAACATCGTGTCGCCGGGGTTGAGCCCGAAGAGGCTGGGCATCGAGAATGCCGATGACACTGCGTAGCCGCCGGAATCTCGCACGATGCCCTTCGGTTTGCCCGTCGTGCCGGAGGTGTAGAGGACATAGAGCTCATCGGTGGCTTTGACGGTGACAGGGTCAATGCCTTCAGGCGTATTGGCCAGCAGCTCCGCGTAGTCGAGATCGTTCTCGCCCATCGCGCAGCGATGCTCGTCGCGTTGGACGATGACGGTGAACTCCGGCTTCTTCTCGGCAATGCTGATCGCCTCGTCGACCATGGGTTTGTACTCGAGGACACGGCTCTTCTCAACCCCGCACGAAGTGGAGATCACGGCCTTCGGGGAGGTGTCGTCGATGCGAACGGCCAGCTCGTTGGGGGCGAATCCGCCGAAGACCACCGAATGGATCGCGCCGATGCGGGCGCAGGCGAGCATGGCGATCGCAGCCTCGGGCACCATCGGCATATAGATGATGACGCGATCGCCCTTGACTACGCCCCTGTCCGACAGGGCTCTGGCGAAGCGGGAGACCTCGTCGAGGAGCTCCGAGTACGTGATCGTGCGAATCGTGTCGGTGACGGGCGAGTCATAGATGATGGCTGCCTGATCTCCACGCCCGGCGGCCACATGCCGGTCGACCGCGTTGAAGCACACGTTGAGCTCGCCGTCGGGGAACCAACGATAGATCGGGGCGTTCGCGGCGTCGACGGCGCGAGTCGGCTCGGTGACCCAATCGATGTGGGTCTTCGCCTGGTCGAGCCAGAACTCCTCAGGATCGGCATCGATGGCAGCGATGACATCGTCGTAGCTGGGGGACTGTGCGATCGTGTTCATAGCTCCATTGTGACTCATGGCACAGCTGAGTGCAGGGATGGGAGGGGCCGATTTCCGGGTCAGCGATGGTTGCGCAGGAGGCAGATTTGGTCTATGCAGCCGGATCCGGTCCCCGTGGCAGAAACCGAATTCGAAGTTGGACAGCAGCTGGTCGGCCGTTCGGACTCCGTCTGCATACATTGTGAGGAAGCGGCGCACTAACCCCAGATTGTGTGCGCAGACAAGGCACAATGGGGGCATGAGATATCTTGTTGCCCTGATCATCGGCATTGGCGCCCTGTTCGGCGTCAACGCGTTCGCAGACCTCTTCTCCATGCCACGCCCGTGGAATTCTCTGGCGATGGGCGCCACCGTCGGAATCACGATGGTCATCGTCCTCCTGGTCTGGGAAGTCGTTAAGCCCAGCAATAAGGATGCCGCACCGGCGAAGCCTGCGATGAGTGAGGAGGAGCGTGCGAAGGCACGCGCCGAGCGTCGCTCTCGATTGGCCGCCGAGGCGGGTGTGAGTCTCGACGACACTGATTCCGGCAAGGGCACTACGGAGTCGAAGGCAGATGATGCGGAGACCGAGTCGAAATCTGCCGGTCAGGATGATGCAACTGAAGCGAAGCCGGCCGAGGGCACTCCTGCGGCGGCTGCCCCGCCGAAGCGTTCGGTCAGTGAGGACGAAGAGTCGCCGGAAGCTGACGAGTCCTCGATCGAGGCGGAGCCGGAAAACGGCGGCGAATCACGATACGAGGAGAACACAGGAGACTTGGGTCAGGATCAGCCGGACCAAGATGAGCCGGACCTCCGTGCGGCCGGCGAGCCAGAGACGCTTGCGCCCGATGAGTATGACGAAGAGGCAACGGGGTCATCACTGGAGAGTCCTCCCACCGGAGAACCGGGAATCTCCGTCGACGCACTTGAAGATGCCGAATCGGCAGACACCGATGGAGCCGCCGATGACGATCCCGTCGACGACGAGACCGACTCGACGCGCTGACCAATCCGACGCGCTGAGCGCCGATAGCGCTGAGCGACCCTACTGCGTGTAGTGAGCGGCGAGGAGTTCAAGCCCCTCTTCGATGCTGACCCGCGGCTTCCACCCAAGAACCTCGTAGGTGCGGCGCTGGTCGAACCAGTGCGCCGTTGAGAGCTGCTCCGCCAAGAACCTCGTCAGGGGCGGTTCATCATCATGCTCGCCCAGATCCCATACCTTCTCCACGACCGAACCGGCCACCAGCGCGGGGCCCACGGGGATGCGCATCTTCGGCGCGTGAGCGCCACCGGCGATCGCGATCCGTGACATGAGTTCCCCGATGGGGCGCGGCTGACCGTTCGTGACCACCAACGACTCGCCGTGCGTGGTGGCCACGGCATCAACGGCGGCAACGATCGCCTCGACCGCATTATCGACGAACAGAGCATCGACGAGCGGGGCCCCTGACCCGAGCACCGGCATCCGGCCGGCACGAGCGCGATCGATGACGCGCTCCGTCAGCTGCGTGTCACCAGGACCCCACATGAGGTGCGGGCGCAGGACGAGGACCTTGAAGTCTGTTGAATCGGCTTCCAGAGCAATGAGTTCACCGGCGGCTTTGGTCCGCGCGTACTCACCACGTGCCAGATCGGGGGAGGCAGGACCGGCACCTTCGCCGATGATCGAGTCACCGGTATGGGCCACCGACGGCGACGAGATGTGCACCATTCGCTTCACGCCAGCCGCCTGAGCGGCATCGACGAGAGTGCGGGTGCCGCCGATGTTCACGGCCTCGAACTCACTGGGGTCGCCCATCATGGACACCTTCGCCGCCAAGTGCACAACAGCCTCGGCGCCGGTGAGGGCCTGAGCCACACTGCTCGGGTCGGTAACCGACCCGATGACGTCGTGGGCGCCCGACACAGAGGAGGGGCGACGCTGCAGAGTCGTGACCTCGTGGCCGCCTGTCACAAGCGCACGAGCGACGGACGAACCCAGGAGCCCGGAGGCTCCGGTGACTGTGATCTTCATATGGACTCCTCAGACGGGCGAGATTCAGACCTTGGTGCGCACCGAACCGCCGGACAGGACATGATCGGCCCAATTGGCCAGGCGGGATCGGTCGATCTTCGAATTGTGGCGGATGTCGGTCGGGAACGTGGGAGCGACGAGGACAGCGGTGAGGTCGTGCCCCACGACCTCTGCAACCAGCTCACGCAGCCGAGACGTCAGGTCCAACGGAGCCAGACCTGGGGCGAGATCGGTTCCTTCAGCGTCGAGGACGGCCACCAGCGACTGTGTTCCCGCCGGACCGATGCCCACGATCGACGAGCGGCTGACCTGCGCATCGGAATCGATGAGCGCTTCGAGACCGCCAGGTCCCACCGGTCCGAGAGGTGTGGTGACCACATGCTGCAGACGGCCTTCGAGCCAGACTCGTCCCTCGGCATCGATATGGCCGATGTCGTTCGTCCGGTGCCAGGTCCGACCGTCGAGGTCATCGCGAGCCGAGTCTGCCGTGGTGGCCCAGAGGTTGTCGTAGCCGGACTTGATGTGGGCGGCGCTGACGACGAATTCACCCAAACGGCCCTGCGCAGCGCTGCCCTGTTCCAGCACGTCTGCGGACGCACCGGTGTCATCAATCGGTGCCAATGCCAATTCGACGCCGTCGATGGGGCGGCCCACGCACACGCCGAGGTTGGGTGTGGCATCGGCGGCGGCCACACCGGCACGGTCGATGTCGGTGAGCAAGAGGCCCTCGGTCATCCCATACGGCGAATGGATGCTCGCGTTCGGGAACACCTCGGCGATGGAATCCATCAGCTCCATAGGCACGGGCGCCCCTGCGGAGAGCACAAGTTCGACCCGTGCGCACGCGGCCTTCTGCTCCTCATCCAGCTCAGCAGCAGTGGCCGCGACGTTCTTGTACGCGGCAGGGGAGGCGAAGACCATGGTCGAATGACCGGCGATTATCGCATCGGAGATGGCGCTGGCGGTCAGCGTCTTCGGTTTGGTCACGGACATGTCCGGAGTCACCGAGGTGGCCCCGATGGCCGGTCCCAGAAGGGCGAAAGGTGGGAAGCCGGCGACCAAGCCGGTGCCTTCGCGCACGTCGAAGACTCGGGTCAGCACCGCCGCGAGTGCGGAGATGTCGCCGTGGGTGTAGCGCACACCCTTGGCCGGTCCCGTCGACCCGGAGGTGAAGAGGATCGCCGCATCGTCGGTGGCTGCCGGGAGGGGCAGCTGCGCGTGGTGGGTGGTGCGCGAGAGCGCGGTCAGGCTGGTCTCGACCTTGAACAGCTTGGCCGCCACCGTGCCCAGTGGGGACACTGAGATGCGGCGGCCGGGCCAGTTGAAGGCACGGGCGAGACCGAGTCCCGGCAGCTCTCCGATGATCCACTGCGGATCCGCCGAGGTGGTCGCCCGGGTCATGCCCTTCGGTCCCAGTCCGGCGTCGGCGACGACGGCGACCGCGCCGACCTTCAGACAGGCGTAAAGGGCTGCGGTGAGGTTGTTGCCGGGCGGGACGAGCATGGAGACGCGATCGCCGGGGCGCACGCCGAGTTCGAGCAGTCCGTTGGCGATGCTCGTCGTCACATGCCAGAGGTGGCGCCAGGTGATCTGCTGCGCCGGGTTCTGGGCGAAGTCCACCGAGGCGATCGATTCGTCATCGTGGCGTGCGTCGAGGATCGCGGTCACCCCGCGCGCAGGGGCCGCGGCAGACTCGTCCTTCGAAGCGGGTGCGCGCTTTGCTGTGGCCTCGTTGTCTGCGGCCGATGAATCCGAAGCGGCGTCGGCTCCAGCACCGCGAGCAGGGAACTGTGTCCGCAGCCAGTCAGTGACGACACCGGCCACATCGTAGTCCTCGCTGACCAGGTGTGAGCCCAGCTCGAAGCGGTGCACATCGGCCTGGGACAGACGCTGACGCAGGTCACGCAGATAGCGTTCCAGGAAGACCGGGTCCTTCGGTCCCCACACGAGGAGCGCAGGATGATCGAAGGCCGCGATATCGGCGCCCACACGCTGCAGCTCGGAATAGGACGGGTGGTTCTCATCGACGGGGATGTCGGCGACGAAGCCGCCGATCCCGTGGCGTCGGGAAGAATTCTCATACGGGGACCGGAAGGCGTCCTTGATCTCGGGATCGAGATCGCCGAGGCTCATCGTCACCCGCAGGAATCCGTCCGTGACCACGGTGGCAGTCGGGAGCATGGGCCCGGCCAGTGTGGCTCGCAGCGGTGCAGGGATCGGCGCATCCTCAGGTTGGCGGACGGCCGTGTTGAGGCTGATCGAAGCGGAGACGAGGTCGGTGTTGCGTGCCGCCCATCCCAGGGACAGGACGCCGCCCCAGTCATGTCCGATCGTCACGATCGGATGATCGGAGGACGCGGCGCTGTCTGTGGGTGCGGCACTGCCGGCTGCCTCGGCGAGGAGGGGCGTGACGACGGCGTCGAAGTCGTCGATGCGCTGGGACATGCGGCGCACCTCGGCGCCGTGGGGAGTCGGCAGCGACTCATGGGCCAATCGTTCGGAGTAGCCCATGTCGAGCTGATCGGGGGCGATGAGCCGCCACACGCGACCGCCGGCGCGAGCCGTGTCCACGGTCGCCTGGGCAAGGTGTCGCCACAGGTACGACCAGGTCGGGTTGCCGTGCAGGGCAAGGATCGTGCCGCTCGGTTCGAGCCCTTCGGCACGGAGTACCTCAATGGTGTCGAGGACGTGGAAGGAATGCGGTCCCGCGGGTGTCGTGGCCTCGACGATTCGGGACCAGGCGGGGTCCCACTCGGGCAGCTTCGGGGGAGCCTGAGCCGGCCGTGCAGGAAATCTCATTGAACCTCTACCACTCGATTTCGGTCATTGCGGTGTTGAGCCCGGATCCGACTCCCATACACAGGATCCGATCGCCGGGTTTGAGGCTTGATGCCTCACGGGCGAGCGTGATCGGCAGGGATGCCGGTCCCACATTGCCCAATTCGGGATAGGTGACCGGAATTCGCTCGGAGTCGAGATTCGCGGCCTTCTTGATCGAGTTCACGTGTACGTCGGAGACCTGATGCATGACGTAGCGATCCATCTCGCGCCAGTTCCAGCCGTCCTCATGGGCTTCCTCCCACGCGGCGACGACGAGTTCCATACCACCGGCCAGCAGACCCTTGGTGTCGGTGAACATGCCGTTATGATCGCCCACGCACAGTGCGTGATGCTGGGTCGCGGCGCGGGTGATGCCGCCGAGGATGCGGTGGCCTTCCGGGTGTTTGTCCGCCGGTCCCAGGACCGCGGCGGAGGCGCCGGATCCCAGTGTGAGGGAAGCGAACTCGTTGAGGTATTCCTCACGGCTGATGCCCTCTCGGGTGAGCCGTCGCAGGGTAGCCTCCTGGACTCGGGAGGCGTCTTCGCCAGCGACGACGAGGGCGTATTCGATCTGCCCCGCGTCGATCATGCTCGCGGCCAGGGTCATGCCGTTGACGAACCCGAGGCAGGCGTTGGCGATGTCGAAGTTCATCGCCTGAGAACCAAGACCGATTCCGGCGTGAACGCCGACGGCTACGGAGGGCTCTAGGTGTTCACGCGTGACAGAGGTGTTGACCATCAGTCCGATGGAGTCGGGGGAGACCCCCGACTCTTCCAGGGCCTTCTTACCTGCGGCGATCGCACCGTCGGCGAACTGACTCGGCTGATCCCAGTTGCGCCGGGCATAGACACCGGCGACACGCTGGAGGAGTCCAGTGGGCAGGTTGAGGGTGGACAGGGTATCGGCGAGGCGCTCGTCGAATTCTTGAGAGGTCACTTCGTTCGGGGCGAGGATCTCGGTCAGGCCGAGAAGCGCCACGTTCGAGTGCCGGAATGTTGCGTTGCCATTCGCCAATTGAGGTTCTCATCCCTTTGCGGGTTGTGCGTCGTCTGCTGAGGGCCGATGCGACGCACCTTTGAGGCGTGCCACGACGGAGGAAGTCCGGAGACTATCTTATATCCCTCAGGCTGAATAGTTACTTAACGAGTGAACCAGGTGAAACCGTCGTAGGCCATTCCGGTCGCGCAGAGGACCGCGATCCCGGCCAAGATGATCGACGTCACCGTGTGCGAAACCTTCGAGGACTGGAAGCGAACGGCCCGCGAATGGGACATAGGACGGTCGGTGACGAAGCGTCCGAACTGGACGAAGATGCGCCAGTCCATGACGTCGATGAGGGACTTCGCCGCCAGTGTGAAGACGATGATGCAGCCGATGCCCATGAGGAGCAGGAAGATGAAGCCCATGAACCCGAATTCGCGGAAGAAGTCGACGACGCGGTCGGCGATGGCAGTGGCGAAGCCGGTGAACCCTTCGCTGAAGGGCAGCGCGTCGAAGGAATCGGTGATGCGGCCCAGAGTGAAGCCGTCGCGTTCGGTCCGCTCTGCGCCGATGAACATGGCGACAGCGGCGGCCAGGGCCACGAGGAGGTTGATGATCGTGATCGTCGAATTGTCGGGCCAGAATTCGAGGGACTTCAGCGTGTAGGTCGACGCCAACGCCACGCAGATGATGGCGCCGGCCAGGGCGCCGACCGTGGCGGGAAGGAGCAGATTGTTGAAGAACACGAACGCGATGACGGCGATGAGGGCGGCGCCGAAGATATAGGTGAACACCGCCAGCGTGTCACCGTTCGAAGAGGTGGCCGCGCGACGGTTCGCTTCGACCATCTGCCCCGACTGCCCGATATTGTCCCGCAGTTCTGCTTTCGTGGCACGCGTATCGGTGTCGGCTCCGGTCGCGGGCAGCACGCGGGTCTCGTCCTCGGGTATGCCGTAGAAGCGGTTGGGCTGATCATAGGCCTGCGTCGACTGGTTGTACGCCCGAGTCGACGGGTCGTAAGAGCCGCCTCGCGGTCGAGCCCCCGGGCCGGTGCCCTGCTGGCCATAGCCCGGCTGACCGTAGCCGCCCGGGCCGTAGCCCTGCTGCTGTGGCGCCTGTCCGGCCTGGGGTCGACGCTGCGGAGCCGGCTGCCATCTGCCGATCCGAGACGCGATGAGGTAGACGATGAGGACGACGAGTGCCGCGAGGACTCCGATTGAGATGCTGGCGCCGAGCTCGCTCATGAGGGACTTCCTGGGGATGGACAATGATGGTCGTGTGCTCAGTCTATGGAGGAACGGAGCGGTAATCACGTTCACACAGATGTCGTGCCGCGACTGTAGGGTGAGATCACGACCTGACCCGAGCTCTCAAGCAGTGGGGTCCGCCCAGCATTCGAAGGAGAATCGCGATGAGCAACGCCCAGGCATTCACAACAGCGGCCATGCCCCTTGACCAGCAGATCGTCCTTGTCACAGGTGCCGGACGCGGGGTGGGATCATCGATTGCGAAGGCCTTCGCACATGAGCAGTCAGCGCTCGTCATCAACTACCGCTACTCCGCTGAAGCAGCCGAGGAACTCGCCGAGGCGGTCCGTGCTCGCGGTGGGCGTGCAGTGGCGATCGAGGCCGATGTCACCGACTCACGCGCCGTCGACGCCCTGTTCGCCGCCGCGCACGCCGAATTCGGCGCTCCTGTGTCGACGGTGGTCAACAATGCTCTCGTCGACTTCTCCTTCAACGGAGAGGAGCGGCAGCCGGCAGACGAAATCGACTTCTCCGATTTCACCGACCAGTTCCGTGGAGCCGTCGGGGCCGCGCTCAACACCGTGCAGGCAGCGATGAGTGGATTCCGCGAGATCGGATCGGGACGCGTCATCAACATCGGGTCCAACCTCGTGCAGAACCCCGTCGTGCCCTACCACGACTACACCGCGGCCAAAGCCGCTCTGCTGTCGCTGACCAGGACCTTCGCCAAGGACCTCGGACCCTCGGGAGTCAGAGTCAACATGGTCTCCGGTGGGCTGCTGCGCACGACCGATGCCTCCTCGGCGACTCCGGAAGAGGTCTTCGACCAGATTGCGGCGCAGACTCCGCTGGGCCACGTGACAACTCCGGAGGAATTCGCCTCGGCGGTGGTGTTCTTCGCATCCCCGGCTTCGCGGGCGGTGACGGGACAGAACCTCGTCGTCGACAACGGTCTGGTGATGGGCTGAGGCGACTGGGGTCACACTCGGTCGAGGAACGCCAGACTGCGGTCGAGGAGCAGCTGTGCGCTGTCCTCACGGTAGTCATCGACCAGTGGGTCGCTGAACAGATGGCTCCCGCCGGGGTAGAGGAAATACTCCGCCCGTGCTCCCGCTCGCGCGGCCGACTCCATCAGAGTCTGCGGCGCACCTGAGTCTCTCCACTCATCATCGACGGAGAAGTGGATCTGGACGGGCACATTCCCCTGCCACCGAGTCGGCTTGGGGAAGCCGCCGCCGTGGAAGAGGAGCGCACCGCGTGCACGCGAATCGTTCTTGCCCATCTGCTGGGCGATGCCGGCCCCGAGTGAGAGACCGGCGAAGACGATCTCATCCGGCAGATCAGCACATGCCGCGGCAACCCGGTCGACGAGCTGCGAGAACCCGACCTCCTGTGAGTGACCGACCCCCGCCTCGGCGGTGGTGAACGTCCGTCCCTCGTAGAAGTCGGGGGTGACGACGGTGTGCCCGGCGGCGGTGTAGCGACCGGCGATGGCTTCCATACCGGGAGTCTTGCCCAGTGCGGAATGGAGCAGAACGAGGGTTGTCATGGCTGTCTCCTGTTTCGTCAGTTGAATGCAGCCGAGCCGCATCGCGACAGACGTCGCAGCGGCTCGGCTGCCTCAGCGGCCGTGGCTCATGTGTCTCAGCGGCTGTGACCGTGTGGAATGGCGAAGGAATCGGCGCGTGCCGTCGCCCAATCATCGGCCCACGAATCGGGAGCCCCGTTGAGCAGTTCGCCGGGCTTGAGCCAGTCGTAGAGTCGGGCATAGGACCACGACTCGGACGCCGAGACATTGCGGCGCAGCATGGTCGGCTCCAACTCATCCGGGTGCGTTGCCCCCATCGAAGCCATCAGGCGCACAGCCTCGGCGACGGTGCCCTCGTGGTAGTTCTTCACTCGGGTCGACTTATCGGGCACATCGATGGCACGTGCCCGGCGAGGATCCTGCGTGGCCACGCCGACGGGACATTTGCCCGTGTGGCAGGCCTGGGCCTGGATGCAGCCGACGGCCATCATCATGGCGCGGGCGGAATTCGTGAAGTCCGCGCCCTGGATGAGGCGTTTGACGATGTCGGAGCCGCTCGCGATCTTTCCGGATGCGCCGATCTTGATCCGGTCGCGTAGACCCGAACCCATGAGCGCGTTGTGCACGATCATCAGGCCCTGCGTCAGCGGCAGGCCGACATGGTCCTCGAACTCCAGGGGTGCTGCGCCCGTGCCGCCTTCGGAACCGTCGACGATGATGAAGTCGGGGGTGATCCCGCTTTCGACCATCGCCTTGCAGATGGCGAGGAATTCGGTGCGCGAGCCCACACAGAGCTTGAAGCCGGCAGGTTTACCGCCGGAGAGCTCACGCATCTTCGCAATGAACTGCAGGAGTTCGATCGGTGTGGAGAACACGCTGTGGTTCGGTGGGCTGATACAGGTCTTGCCGACGGGGATGCCGCGGATCTCCGCGATCTCTTCGGTCACCTTCGTGCCGGGGAGGACACCGCCGATGCCGGGCTTCGCGCCCTGTGAGAGCTTGAGAGAGACCATTTTGACCTGTGGATCCTGGGACTTCTTGGCGAAGATGTCCGGATCGAAAGTACCTTCGGGGGTCCTGGCGCCGAAGTAGCCGGTGCCGATCTCCCAGATCAGATCGCCACCGAATTCCTGGTGGTAGGGCGAAATGGATCCTTCTCCGGTGTCATGGGCGAAGCCACCCATGGCGGCACCCTTGTTGAGTGAGCGCACCGCGTTGTGGCTCAGTGATCCGAAGCTCATGGCCGAGACGTTGAGCAGGGAGATGTCATAGGGCTGGGTGCAGTCCTCACCGCCGATGCGCACGCGTGGGGGAGTCGGAGAGTTGGTGATCGGAACCGCGGAATGCATGAGGGCCTCATAGCCCGTGCGGTTGACGTCGTGCTCGGTGCCGAAAGCATGCTCGGAGTGCTTGCCCTTGGATCGTTCGTAGATCGTCGTACGGGTATCGCGGCTGAACGGGCGGCCGTCCCAGTTGCGTTCGATGAAGTACTGCTGAATCTCGGGACGGATCGATTCCAATAGGAACCGTGCATGGCCGGCGATTGGATAGTTGCGCAGAATCGAATGTTTCTTCTGGGTCACGTCCCAGGCGGCAAGGGCGCCGAGCCCGAGGGCTGAGACGGCTGCGGCGGCACGAGCCATCTTCCTTCCAGTCGAGTGACCGGTGACCAGATGAACCCTGGGGAACTTATTTTGCATTGAGCCTCCTCGGTCGGTACTTGATGCGAGCCTAGACCGAGAACGCGGGGATTTCAGGAAAGGGTGGGCTAAATTTCAGAACAGCTGCGCCAGCAGTGCCGGGAGCAGCGAATCGAGCTGGAGCGAATAGCCGACGATGAGGAGGAACCCGGTGGTGATCCACGCGGCTTCCTTTCCGGTCTCATAGCCACGCAGGTGAGCACGGTTATAGCGAAGACCGCCGGCCATGACGATGACGAGGTCGACGATCCACCACAGGCCCAGCCCGCCCAAGGTCAGAAGCTTGAGCCCGCCGGTGGCGAAACGTCCCGTGTAGAAACGGTCGGCGCCGAGGAATCCTAATGCCAGTGACAGGATCCAGGTGACGAGGAAGGAACGGTTGGCGCGCTCCGGTGCGGCTTCGGCCTCAGCATCCGGTCGGTTCCGCCAGTCCGGTTGGTCCCGTTGGGCAGAGGAGTCGATGGGAGGCAGGTCGGGGGCCAGAGATGGCACGGACATGGTGTGCTCTTTCTCGTGCTTGCCGCTCTCCGTGATGCGATCGAAGCGATGCGGAGAGCCGGGGGATGGGCGTCAGGTGGGGGACCTGAGTACAGCCTAGGAAACCCATGGGTGTGAGCGCATTGGGGTTTTCCCCAATGTCGACATAGCGTTGGTTCCATGAGCACAGGTGAACCGAGCGCGACGAGTACTCGGCGAACCATCGTTGCAGTCTTCTTGGCTGGAGTCTCGGTCTTCCTTGTCCTCTACGAGACGCAGGGGCTTCTCCCCGCCATCCGCGGTGCCTACGACATCGACGCTCCGACTGCGAGTCTCACGGTCTCGGCCACCAACGTCGCCATGGCGGTATTTCTCATCCCGTTCTCCATGCTCGCCCCGCGTATCGGGCATGCCAGACAGATCGCCGGCGGCGTGGTCCTGGCCGCGCTGCTGGCACTCATTCTGCCCTTCATGCCGAGCCCCGAACTGCTCATCGCCGTCCGCTTCCTCCAAGGTGTGGCGATCGCTGCGGTACCGGCCACCGCGATGGCCTATCTGTCGCTGCGCCTGCCGGCGGCGGCGCTGCCCGGAGCGATCGGCGTCTACATCGCCGGCAACACGATCGGTGGACTCTCCTCGCGGCTGCTGACCGGTCTTGCCGCGGAGATCCTCGGCTGGCACGGCGGACTGGCGTTCACCGCAACAGTGTCCCTGCTCTTCGGACTCATCGTCGTCTGGCTGCTCCGCCACGACCTCTTCACGACGTCGAAGTCCGAAGCCGCTCGGGCGGCTGCCGAGGCTGAGCCGAAGTCCTCGGCAGCCGCGCAGCCCTCGGCTGATGCGCACACCGCATCACCACCTCGGCGAGCGATCATTCCACTGGGATCGGGGCTGTGGCGGATCTATCTCACCGGATTCCTCTGCATGCTCGTCTTCGGCGGGTCCTTCACGATGCTCGGCACCCGGCTGCAGCAGGATCCCTGGCGACTGAGCGAAGGCGCGGTCGCCCTGTTCTTCCTCATCTACCTCGTCGGCACCGTCGTCACCACGTATTACGGCCGACTGGCCACGAAACTCTCGCGCACCTCGCTGACGCTGATCGGGATGGTCACGGCGCTCATCGGTGCCGGGCTCACCCTCGTGGACTCCTTGAGCGTGATCATCATCGGCATGTCCCTGCTCACCGGCGGTTTCTTCCTCGGGCACACGGGCGCGTCCGCGGCCGCCAGCGCTTCACGACCCGGCGTCGACTCGACTCGCTCGGCGGCCATCTACCTCACCGTCTACTATCTGGGCACCAGCCTGGGCGCCTGGCTGTCGGCGGTTCTGTTCACCGTTTTCGCGTGGCCGGGCGTGGTCGTGATGTGCATGACCTCATTGTTCGCCGTTCTGATCTTGACGTTGAGCGGGGCTTCGATAGGGTTCAAGAAACGCAGCTGATCATTCGTTCAGCTTAAGAACCGGAGGACTTCATGCCCCACGCAGCACATTCGAACGTCACCTATACGATCGACCGGGGCGTCGCCCATGTGGAGATCGACCGCGCCGAGAAGCTCAACTCACTGACCAGAGAGGTGTTCGAAGACCTCGTCGAGGTCGGCCTCGCGCTCAGGGAATCGACTGAGGTCAGGGCCGTCGTGCTCTCCGGCCGCGGGCGGGCGTTCAGTGCTGGCCTGGACTTCACCGAGATGTCCAGGCTCGCGGAGGACGGCACTGCAACCACGTCGGCCGCCGAGGCTGGGGCTGGGTCTGCAGCAGCGACCGGCGGTGCCGTCGACGTCGGTGAGCGTCTCGGATCGGCTCGGGCGCTGGCGCAGAAGGCCGTGCATGTGTGGTCGCTCATCGAGGTGCCCGTCATCGCGGGGATCAGGGGCCCCGCGCTCGGCGGTGGGATGCAGATCGCGCTGGGTGCCGACATCCGCATCGCTGGCAAGGACGTTCAGCTGTCGCTGATGGAGATCAAGTGGGGGATCATCCCGGACATGTGCGGGACTCAGCTCCTGCCGCGCCTGGTCGGACCCGGAATGGCGAAGAAGCTCATCGCCACAGGTGAGGCCATCGGAGCCGAGGAAGCCCTGCGGATCGGTCTCGTCGAAGAAGTCGCCGAGGACCCGGTCGAGCGAGCCCTTGCGCTCGCCGCCGACATCGCCGGAAAATCACGCTCGGCGCTCGTCTGGGCGAAGAAGCTCGTCGATCTCTCCTTTGAGGCCGACCTGGCCACTGGCCTCGATGCCGAGCAGGAGGCGCTCGCCTCACTCATCGGCACCGACGAACAGCGCCAGGTCGTACAGGAACGTCTGGCCGCCATGGCCAAGCGATCGAAGGGCTGACGAACAACGGGCTGACGAACAGTGGGCCGGCGGGCAGCGGTTCAGCTGTGACGTTGGGCTGCAGTTCAGCCGTGTTTGCCGGGGAACTCCGGGCGGACCGGGTCGATGTTCCGGTCGGATCCGACCGCCTCGGCGACGGTGGCGAAGGTGTCGAGTTCGCGCAGGAGCACAAGTGTCGGACGCATCAGTTTGAGACGTTCCTCGGCCTCGGCGGTGAGGAGTTCGCGCACCGACATCCATTCGCTCGAATGTGCCTCGGTGGTCTGATGATGGGCTGACTCAAGGACGCGGCCTGCGAGCACGTAGAAGTAGGTGTCGAAGCGTTTCGGCCGTCCGACCGGGGTGACCCAGTTCGCCCACGGCTTCAGCCCGGAGGGATCGAGCACGGCTCCGGTCTCCTCTTCGACCTCACGCACGGCGGTGGCCAGCAGGACGCGCCACCCATCGCTCACCTCGGCGATGGTGGAATCCTTCCACGCCGCCTGATGACTCTGCGGGTCGGGGACCTCGATGGATGCTGCGGTCTGCTCATCGATGGGATCGACGCGACCGCCGGGGAAGACGACGACACCGGCGGCGAAGTCCATCGTCGACACGCGATGCTGGACGAAGACCTCGAGTCCGGTGCTGCCATCGCGGATCATGAGCACGCTCACGGCGGGCTTGATCGGCACCGCGCTCGGATCGGGCACATCGGGGCCGCGGCTGGAGGAGTCGGCGAGGTCCGAACGGTCGGACCCCTCGGGGGAGATATCTCGAATCACTGTCAGCACCCTCGCTTCTGTGTCTGGTCGTCACCTCCCATTATGACGCTGAGGACTGCACCGGGCGGAGGCGGGGTGCGGTAGGGCCCGGTCGGGGAGGTGCCGGGGCGATCAGCTGAGCGAACATGCGGCAGGATACGATGGAACCAGAGCAGAACGACGGCGAATTTCTCAGGTCGACTTGAGCGCTGGAGTTTAAGAATCGGCGCACGGCACCGGGCGTCGAGAGCCCGCAGACCGGAAGAGTGCGGAAATGAGCGGACTGGAGATCTATCCTTTCTTCACGATCGACCAGGCGTGGCCCAACTGGCTGATATTCACGCTCCTGACTGTCGATATGATCATCCGCATCGTCGCTCTGGGCTGGATTCCGCACAACCGCAGACCTTCTGTCGCCCTCGGCTGGCTGCTCGCGATCTTCCTCCTCCCCTACCTCGGAATTCTCGCTTTCCTGCTGCTCGGCTCCGCCAAGCTGCCGAAGCGGCGGCGGGACAAACAGCTGCTTGTCAACGACATCTTCCGTGATCAGACCGATGACCAGGCGATCATCGGCGACTTCGCCCACATGCCCGAGCCTCTGAGCACAGCGGCACAGCTGAACTACGATCTGGGTGCTCTGCCGATGACGCATGGCAACTCCTTCGAGCTCCAGACCGACAACCACGCGTGCATGGAGGCGATGGCCGATGAGATCGACGCGGCCACGAGATTCGTCCACTTCGAGTTCTACATCGTCGCCATCGATGACACGACGAGGCGGCTCCTCGAATCGCTGCTGGCCGCGCATGAGCGCGGGGTGGAGGTCCGAATCCTCATCGACCATCTGGGCTCACTGGGATATCCGGGCTACTCGGAGCTGGTCAAAAGGCTCAACTCCTCCGGAGTGGCATGGCGTCGAGCCCTGCCGATCCGCCCCTGGAAGGGCGAGTACCAGCGGCCCGATCTGCGCAACCACCGGAAGATCCTCGTCGTCGACGGATCCGTCGCCTTCACCGGCTCCCAGAACATCATCGACCGGTCCTATAATAAGCGACGCAACCGGCGGAAGGGCTTCCAATGGATGGACCTATCGCTGAAATGCACCGGCCCAGTCGTCGATGAACTCGATGCTGTCTTCATCACGGACTGGTATTCGGAGACTGGAGAGTTCTTCGAAGAATCGTCCGAAGGAGAACTTCAGGCTCCGCAGAACGGTGGCATCCAGGCGCAGGTGGTGCCCTCGGGGCCAGGATTCGAAGATGAGAACAATCTGCGCCTGTTCAACCACCTCATCTACAACGCGAACCGCAGCGTCGTCGTCTGCTCACCGTACTTCGTGCCCGACGAATCGCTCATGCATGCGCTCACGACCGAGGCCCGGTCCGGAGTCGACGTGCGCCTGTATGTGGGAGAGACAAGCGATCATTGGGTCACGCAGCGGGCCCAGCAGTCCTATTACGCCGATCTGGTGCGGGCCGGAGTCCGGATCTTCTTGTATCACGCACCTACCGTCCTGCATTCGAAGTTCCTTCTCATCGACGATGAAGTCTCGATCATCGGGTCTTCGAACATGGATGAGCGCTCGTTCGCAATGAACATGGAGGTCACCATGTTCATCGTCGACAAGGAATTCACCCAGCGCATGTATGACCTCGAAGCGGAGAAATATACTCCGAACTCCGTCGAGCTCGACGCAGACGAGTGGAACGATCGACCGCTGCTGAACAAGTATGTAGAGAACGTCGCCAGGCTCACGAGCTCGCTGCTGTGAGTTCGTGATCGCGTGATGGACTGCGCCGGACATGACAACGTTCCCGCACACTGATCCAGTGTGCGGGAACGTTGTCGCCTACCGCCGGCGGCTGCAGGACAGTCGCCGAGCGGGTCAGCCGCCTATCTGCGTAGGCGAGAGCCTCGGTGCGAGGGTCTCAGATAAAGATATTCAGGCGTCTTCGGAGAGCCCGGATGGGCCTTCGTCGTCGATGTCGCGCATGGGATCAGCGATGACATCGTCCTTGACCTCTGGGCCACCAGCGGACTTGCTGCCTGATGTGCCGGCGGACTTATTGCCTGCAGCGCTTGCGCCGGTTCCGGCGGCTCCGGTGCCGGTTGAACCGGATCCTGCTGCGGAGTTGACCTTGTCGGCTGCGGTCTGGACAGCATCGGCGACGGCTGGCGACTTGTCGCGAATCGACTGGTTGGCCTTTTCGACGGTGTCCTGCACTCGCGGATCGGTCCAGAGATCCTGGGCCTGGGCCTTGAGCTTTTCGTAGCTCTGACGCCCGGTGCGTGATCCGAGTACGTAACCGACTCCCAGACCAGCCAGGAGAATCAAACGCTTCTTCATCTTCCTGCTCTCCTTTTCAGCTTGCCGTGACTGCATTCGACACTGTCGAGTGCTCAGACCAACGTTGAGCGTCGGTCGATTGCCTCGGTATTGTGCCCTGGTTCTCCACCTTATACTGCAGATGGTTCCGGAGTGAAAGAATATCGTCTCAGATTTGTGGAGTGGATACAGTTTTTCGGCGCTCAGCTCACCGTCGGCTGCTGCTGCGTGATGCAGTGGATTCCGCCTCCCCGGGCATAGAGTTCGCGCGCATCGACGCCGACGACCTTGCGTCCCGGGTACACCTTCTCAAGCACGGACACCGCCTCGGCGTCCATCGGGTCGTCGAAGGTGCAGGCGATGACCCCGTTATTGGTGACGAGGTGGTTGACGTAGGAATAGTCGACCCAGCCCTCATCATCGCGCAGCACCTCAGGAGCGGGAATCGCCACGATCTCGAAGGGCTGTCCCTCGGCAGTGGTCTCCGCGGTGAACTGGGTCTTGAGCGCCTGAGAGAATTCGAAGTCCGGGTGTTCGGGATTGCGCTGATCGTGGATGAGGACGACCCCGGGGCTGGGCATGGCTGCGACGATGTCGACGTGACCGCGGGTGCCGAAGGTCTGATTGTCGCGGTGGAGGCCGTGCTCGAGCCAGATGACCTTCTTGGCCCCGATCGTGCGGGCGAATTCGGCTTCCACATCGGCCTCGGTCAGGTCGGGGTTGCGTCCCGGATCCAACTGCACGCTGCGCGTGGCCAGCACGGTGCCCTGCCCGTCGACGTGGATTCCGCCGCCTTCGTTGCGCAGTTGGGAATCGATGATCGGGACTCCGGCCTGGTTCGCAACGTAGCGGCCGATGTGCTGATCGTGATCCCACGTCGCCCACTCCTGAGCGCCCCAGCCGTTGAAGACCCAATCCACTGCGTGCAGCGCTCCGTCGTCGTCGACGACGAAGCTCGGACCGATATCGCGCATCCAGGCGTCGTCGAGTTCGGCATTGACGACGGTGATCGGATGAGTGATCCCCTCGCCGAGGTGGTGGCGGGCATTGTCTGTCTGCGACGTCGAGACGACGACCGTCACCGGGGTGAACTCGCTGGTGGCACGTGCCACTGCGGCCCAGGTGCGGCGGGCCGCCTCGGCCTCTTCCTCGGTGTCGCCTAAGGCGTAGCCGGAGGACGGGAACGCCATCCAGATGCGATCGTGGGCAGCTGTTTCCGCGGGCATGTGAAACGTCATCGTTCATCCCTTCGAGTCTGACTGGTTTGTCCCGAGTGTAGCGAGGTTCTGCGCTTGGAGGTCAACGGATTCCGCACCACCCCGGGCGGTGAAAGATGAGCCCGTATAGTCTGGCGTGGAGGACAGAGCGCCTGGAAATGAGGGCTTTGACGCGCCATGGGAGGCAACACGTGGAACAGCAGGATCTGCAGGAATTGTTCGGTCGGACTGGGACCGGTCCGCTCGCGGGAGTGGTCGTCGCCGACTTCTCACGTGTGCTGGCAGGGCCCTACGCGACGATGATGCTTGCCGACCTCGGTGCCACGGTCATCAAGGTCGAGGGCAGGGCCGGTGACGATACACGGCACTGGGCGCCACCTCGGCGAGGCGATGATGCGACGTATTTCCTCACGGCGAATCGGAACAAGCAGTCCGTGGTCCTCGATTTCAAGGACGAGGAGGAGCTGGGCCTGGCACAGGAGCTGGCGCGGCGAGCCGACATCCTGGTGGAGAACTTCAAGGCCGGGGGACTGGCGAAGTACGGGCTCGACTATGACACCGTCAAGAGCGAGAACCCGAGCATCATCTATGCCTCGGTGACCGGATTCGGGCGCGACAACCCGCAACCCGGCTACGATCTGCTCATCCAGGGACTGTCCGGTTTCATGAGCGTCACCGGATCGCAGGAATCGGGCCCGGTGAAGGCCGGTGTGGCCGTCGTCGACGTGTTCACCGGTCTGCACACGACGGTCGGAATCCTCGCGGCGCTGGCCCACCGCAAGGACACCGGCGAGGGCCAGCTGGTGGAGACGAACCTCTTGTCCTCGGCGCTGTCGGGGCTGGCGAACCAGACCTCGGCGTATGTGGCCGGCGGCGTCGTTCCGCAGGCCATGGGCAACGCCCATCCGAGCCTCTACCCCTACCAGCCGATGCCCACGGCCGAGGGCCAGATCATCATCGCCGTCGGCAACGACAACCAGTTCCGGTCGCTGGCCGGTGAGCTGGGCCATCCCGAATGGGCCGAGGATGAACGCTTCGCGAACTTCTCAGACCGCAACGAGAACCGCGCCGAACTCGAGCCCGAACTCATCGAGGCATTGAGCCAGAAGACGAACCAGGAATGGTTCGACATCCTGTCCGCAGCCGGCCTGCCGTGCGCCCCGATCAACACAATCGCCCAGGGCGTCGACCTGGCCGCCTCGATGGGACTCGAGCCCGTCGCCGAGGCGGGGGCCGGGGATCGTGTGATCCCGACGGTGGCCAACCCGATCCGCATGTCTGAGACGCCTCCCAGCTACGATCTGGCACCACCGCAGTTGGGGGAGAGCACCGAAGCGGTCAAGGACTGGCTGCGCATCCGACGCTGAGAGCAGTCATTTCACCGTCATGGGCTCAGTCATGTCGGCAGTCATGCCTTCGGTCATGTTCTGAGTCGTGTTCCGAGCTATGTCCAGTGGTGTCCGGGCTGAACTTCCGGATTCACTGACGTACCCTAGAGTCTGTATGAATGCACCCTAGTCACTGGGGAGATCCTGAGCAGTCCATTTCTGGTCACGGCGGATTTCGCGTAGTGGCGCACCAGATTCCAGGACTGAGATGGACACAGACAAGACTGAGACGAATGCCGTCAAGCGGCCGGTCGTCAAACGCGTGCTGATGGTTGTGGCCATGCTGCTGACCGCGTTTCACCTGCTCGCAAGCTTCCTTTGGATCGCTCCGTCGTCGACGGCGCGGGAGGTGATTCCGGGGAACCTTCTCTCCGAGTACATGATCCCACTGTGGGGCCAGTCGTGGAGCGTCTTCGCTCCCGAGCCGATCAACGGTGACTACTACTTCGATGTTCGCGCGGTCGTGAAGACTCCTGACGGTGGTGAAGAGGTCACGGATTGGGTGCGCGCCACCGACGTCGAACTCGACCATTCGACCTACAAGCTGTTCCCACCCCGCTCGGCCGGGCTGGGTGTCGGGGTCGCCTCTGACATCAAGGGGTCGTGGGAGGACCTTCCCAACGACCAGAAGGCGATCGTCAAGCTCGATTACTTCAAGGGCTCTGACTCCGTTGACCGCCTGACGTCGAAGTTGGGAGAGTACGACGATCCCGATAACGCCGTCACCGGATACCTGAAGAGCGAGCACCTGGCTACGGCCTATGCGACGCAGGTGGCCAAGGCGATCTGGGGTGAGGACGTCCAGCGCGTCCAGTACCAAGCGGCCCGACAGAATGTTGTGCCGTTTGCGCAGCGCAACAACGGCGACGCGAAACGGCCGAAGATCCAGCCGGTGCCGGTCGGGTGGCGAGCACTGGTGACCGAACCACACCAGTCCGATGAGGAGTTCGCGAAGTACTTCTGTGCCTCCGACAAAGTGAGGTGCGCAGGTGAGCAGTGACAGGAACACTCGGGTCAAAGGTGAAGAGATCGACGTGGACGAAACAACCTCGGAGAAGGCCGTGTCCAAGAAGAAGCTGAGCTCTGAGTCGGGGGCGACCTCTGATTCGGCGACCTCTGATTCGGCGGCCTCTGATTCGGCGGCCGATTCCCATTCGGCGACAGATTCCCATTCGGGTGCGACTTCCTCTTCGGGAGTGGATTCCCATTCGCGGGCGGACTCGAACGAACGTATTCCAGTCACTTCCCGCGTACTGGGCAAGATCTCTCAGGGCTGGGATTGGCTAGAGGAGATGCTCACCGGTCGCTTTCACGCGACCTACGGCCTCGCGGTGACCCGTATCCTCATCGGCTTCACCGGACTCGGGCTTCTGCTGACGAACTTCAACGCCCGGCACTATGCCTTCGGCGTGGGCAGCGCCTGGAACGGCGAGATCGCTGAACCCAAGAGCGACTTCCCGAACATCTGGCTGTTCTCACTCTTCCACCGTGCAGTGACGAATCCGCCGCTGTTCACCGCCATGATCCTCGGTCTGGCCATACTCGCCGTCGTCATCATTCTCGGCTGGCGGACTCGCATCGTTCTGCCGTTCTATCTTGTCCTGTGGGTCAGCTACATCGAGCTCAACGACGGGGCCGGCGATCAGGGCGACAATGCGTATCGCATGTTCATGATCGCCATGCTCTTCGCAGACACCACCCGCCGGTGGTCACTGGATGCCAGGCGCAAGAAGAAGCAGAACCTGAAGTTCCCCGAGACCGATGGCGGCAGCTTCCGCTGGGTCCTCATCATGGCCAACAACTTGGCGATCGTCGTGCTGGCCTTCCAGGTCTGCGCGATCTACATGTCGGGTGGTCTGTACAAGGCCGGCGGCGCTGCTTGGCAGCACGGATTCGCGGTGTACAACCCGTTGCACACCCAGCAGTTCGGAACCTGGCCTGTGCTCTCGGATCTCATGACCGCCTGGGGGCCGATGGTTGTGGCCATCTCCTGGGGCTCGGTTCTGTTCCAGTGCGCGTTCCCATTCATGCTGTTCAACAGGTACACGCGAATCGTGGGGCTGGTGGGTATCCTCTCCTTCCACCTGGGAATCGCCTTGTTGATGGGGCTGCCCTGGTTCTCGCTGACGATGATCGCCGTCGACGCCATCTTCATCCGTGATCGCAGCTTCGAAAAGGTCCACAGACTCGTGAGCCGCTGGTGGACGTCGACGACCGAGGGCATGGAACGCGCGAAGGTGAAGTCCTCGAGCTGACCGCGTACACGCCGCTCGGTCGTAGCACCCACTGTTCGTGAGCACCCACTGTTCGTGAGCGAAGTCGGAATATCAACTGTCGAAGTCAGGCTGAGCTGGTTTGCAACCAACTCAGCCTGACTTCGACTGTTGCGAGGTGCCTGCACACCCCGCTTCGGCTGCGCACACGACCGATCCGCGCCGTCACAACGCCGCGACCCGGCGTTGCACCCCACGCGCCCAGCGCATCGATGGCGCCCTAACTGCTCGCGGAGTGCATCCCGTCTGCTTCAGTCTGCGGAACAGTACACAGGTTGCAACCCGTGTACTGTTCCGCGAACTGATGCGTTTCTGTAGTTTGAACGCTGTCAGAGGGCACCAACGCTACGGGCGCCTCACAGCACCCCGCGGAGTATCACCGCTTCGGGCGCAGCTCCAGACCGGTGGTCTCCGGGTCCTCGGGCAGGCCGATGACGATGTCATCGCCGTCCTGCACATCTCCGGAAAGCAGTGCGCGGGCCAATTTGTCCCCGATCTCGCGCTGGACCAGCCTGCGCAGCGGCCTGGCACCGAAGGCGGGATCGTAGCCCTCGAGAGCGAGCCAGTCCTCGGCGGAATCGGTGACCTCCAGCGTGATGCGCCGTTCGGTCAGGCGAGACGCCAGCCGTTGGATCTGCAGGTCGACGATCGAGGACAGCTCCTCGGTGCTCAGTGCGTCGAAGAGCACGATGTCATCGAGGCGGTTGAGGAACTCGGGCTTGAACGTCGAATGCACGATTCCCAGCACCGCGTCCTTCTGCTCCTGGGTGCTCAGTGACTTGTCGACGAGGAACTGTGACCCCAGGTTCGAGGTCAGGATGAGGATCGTGTTCCGGAAGTCGACCGTGCGCCCCTGACCATCGGTGAGTCGACCATCGTCGAGGACCTGGAGCAGGATGTCGAAGACACTCGGGTGTGCCTTCTCCACCTCGTCGAGGAGGACGACGGAGTACGGGCGACGGCGCACAGCCTCGGTGAGCTGGCCACCCTCGTCGTAGCCGACATAGCCTGGAGGGGCACCGACGAGTCGCGAGACTGTGTGCTTCTCGCCGTACTCGCTCATATCGATGCGGATCAGGGCCTTCTCATCGTCGAAGAGGAAGTCCGCGAGGGACTTCGCGAGCTCCGTTTTGCCCACGCCGGTGGGGCCCAGGAACAGGAACGACCCTGTTGGACGGTCCGGGTCGGCGATGCCGGCACGCGAGCGACGGATCGCATCGGAGACCGCGCCCACAGCACTCTTCTGGCCGATCAGACGTTTGCCCAGCACATCCTCGGCGCCCAGCAGCTTCTCGATCTCACCCTGCATCAGGCGTCCCGCCGGGATGCCCGTCCAGGAGGAGACGACCTCGGCGATGTCGTTGCTCGAGACCCGGTCGCTGACCATCGGATCGGTCTCGGTCTCCGCATTGGCCTCCTCGGCCTCGGCGAGGTCGATTTCCTTCTGCACGGCAGGGATCTCGCCGTAGAGAAGACGTGAGGCGGTCTCCAGGTCGGTGTCGCGCTGAGCCTTGTCCGCCTGCGAACGCAGCTCGTCGAGCTTCGTCTTGAGCTCACCGACCCGGTTGAGGCCGGCACGCTGGGATTCCCAGGTGGCCTCGAGCCCGTGCAGCTCCTCTTCCCGATCGGCCAGATCTGCACGCAGGGCGCTGAGGCGCTCGATCGACGCCGTGTCCGTTTCCTTCGACAGGGCCATGTCCTCCATCTTCAACCGGTCCACGGCGCGACGGAGCTCATCGATCTCGACCGGTGCCGAGTCGATCTCCATGCGCAGGCGGGACGCGGCTTCGTCGACGAGGTCGATGGCCTTGTCCGGCAGCTGGCGGCCTGTGATGTAGCGATTGGACATCGCGGCGGCTGCGATCAGGGCGCCGTCGTTGATCGAGACCTTGTGGTGGGCCTCGTAGCGTTCCTTGAGTCCGCGCAGGATCGCGACCGTGTCCTCGACACTGGGTTCGCCCACGTAGACCTGCTGGAATCTGCGTTCCAGGGCCGGGTCCTTCTCGATGTTCTCGCGGTACTCATCGAGGGTGGTGGCACCGACGAGGCGGAGTTCACCGCGGGCGAGCATCGGTTTGAGCATATTGCCCGCATCCATGGCGGAGTCTCCGGTGGCGCCGGCACCGACGACTGTGTGGAGCTCATCGATGAACGTGATGATCTGGCCATCGGCGTTCTTGACCTCCTCGAGGACGGCCTTGAACCGCTCTTCGAATTCGCCGCGGTACTTCGCACCGGCGACCATGGCTGACAGGTCCAGGCTGATCACGGTCTTGTTGCGCAGTGACTCGGGCACGTCGCCGGCCACGATCCGCTGGGCCAGTCCTTCGACAACGGACGTTTTGCCGACGCCGGGTTCGCCGATGAGGACCGGGTTGTTCTTCGTCCGGCGCGACAGGACCTGGATGACCCGTCGGATCTCCTTGTCGCGTCCGATGACCGGGTCGAGTTTGGCCTCCCGGGCCGTGGCGGTGAGGTCGACGCCGAACTTCTCCAGGGACTGCATCGTGTCCTCGGGATTCTCCGAGGTGACCTTCTTACCGCCGCGCAGTTCGGGCAGTGCCGCCAGCAGGGCATCACGATCGGCACCGCTGTGACGCAGCGCCTCACCTGCGCCGTCCTTGCCTGCGGCAGCCGCGAGCAGCAGGTGCTCGGTCGAGACGAACTGATCGCCGAGGCTCGTCATCTCCTCCTGCGCGAGGTTCATCATCTCGAGGCCGGAGCGGGAGAGTCCCGGCTGGGCGACGGTCTGCCCGCTGACTGTGGGAAGGTCGTCGATAGTCTTGCGGACCGCGGTCAGGACGGTCCGCGGATCGGCACCGACCTTCGTCACCAGGTTCGAGGCCAGCGAGTCCGGCTGATCCAGCAGTGCTGCGACCAAGTGGGCAGGTTCGACCTGATTGTTCCGCCTGGCCACGACGTCGTTGATCGCTGACTGCAGTGTCTCGCGTGATTTGGTTGTCATCTGTGCGTCCATGCGCATCTCCTTCACAAGTGTTCCGTGAACAGTAATTGCTCTCGAAGAGTTCAACACCAACAAAGTTGAGTCTATTCCACTCAACTTTAGAATATTCAGAGAATCGACGTCACCTCAGCACGCGTCTCACGGCACGCACATCGCGATGCTGACCCGTAGCGCCCGCGTCACCGCAGCAACACGGACTGGAGATCGAATCGGCGCAGCACCCTGTCGGCGATCTCCGGATCGGTACCGCGTTCGCGTCGGGCCTTGAGCACTTCCGTGCGGGCGGACTGCAGTGCCTTGGTCTGCACCTTCGCCATGACCTCCCGGTGCTCCCGCAGCGTCGTCGCCTGTTCAGAACTCGCCTGATCATCTGAGGTTCCCAGCAGCTGGGCATACAGGACCTTGAACCTGGCTCGCAATGGTTCGGCGACCTCATCGGGCAGGGAGTCGTCGTTCTTGATCTGGTGGAGGGCCGCCTTGTACGCCCGCGCCGCGATGTCCTTCGTGGCTTGGCGTTCCTTCTCCGCCTCATCGTCGATGCCGAGGACGTTGACGATAGTGGGGAAGGTGAGCCCCGCCAGCACCAAGGTGACCAGCAGGATCAAGGCTGCCGCGACGAGGATGTAGGAACGGCCGGGGAACGGTTCGCCGGCTGCGGTGGTCGCCGGAATCGACAGGGCCAGTGCGATCGTGGCCAATCCGCGCATCCCACCCCAGGTCATCAACGTGGCATCCCTGATGTTCAACGGCGCCGCATCCGGATCGTCTTCTCTGCTCTTGTTCTCCAGGACGGTCCCGATGAGCAGCCAGCCGAATCGCACTGCGATGACGATGACCGCGATGCCCAGACCGACGAGAACGGCCCGGCCTAGGTCGGCATGTTCGGATTCGACGACCATGCGCAGGTCGAGGCCGATGAGGCCGAAGGCGATGCCGGTGATGAGCATCTCGAGGACCTGCCACGTCGATGCCTGGGTGACGCGTTCGGCAGAGTTGCCTTCGACATCGCGCCGGCGCACCTCGAGCGCAGCCACGACGACGGCGATGACGCCGCTGGCGTGGAGGTGTTCGGCGATGAGGTAGACCCCGAAGGGCAGCATCAGCATCAGCGAGGACCGGGCGATCGTGTGGTCGATCTTCTCCATCACCCACCACACGATGAACACGACGACGAGGCCGACGGTGATGGCGACGACAGCGGAAAGCAGGAAGGACAGAACCAGATGTCCGAAGTTCACCTCGGTGCCGGACATGGCCGCGGCCATCGCGGTCTGGAAGATCACCAGGGAGGCCGCATCGTTGAACAGTCCCTCGCTTTGCAGCGTAGACATGATCCGCCGAGGTATCGACACGGTTCCAGCGACCGCATCGACGGCGACAGGGTCGGGTGGAGCGAGCATGGCTCCCAGTGCCACCGCGGCGGCGATGGTGATTCCGGGGATCAGGAGGACAGCGGTCCCGGCCACGGCCGCCACCGTGACCCCGACGAGCGCGACGGCCATGCCCAGGATCGTGCGCCAGCGGATGGCGAAGAGAGCCCAGGAGGTCTTCTGTGCGGCCGCGAACAGGAGGGGCGGCAGGAACAGGGGCAAGATGAGTTCGGGTTCGATGGTGATGTCGGCGAATGTGGGGATGAAGGCGCCGGCGATGCCGATGACGACCATAAGTGCAGGCCAGGGGAGACGCAGCTTCTGTCCCAGGCCAACGACCACGCTGGTCGCGGCGCCGAATCCGATGATCATCAGCAGGGTCGTCATGGCCGTCTCCTCGGTCTGGGTGGCATGTGCCGCGCACCGCAGCATTGGCATCGATGTCAGAGAACATCGTCTGCTCGAGGGGCGCCTTGCAAGGACTTCGAAAGAAATCCCTCTCAGGTTTCCGCGCCGGACCAACGATATTTTGGCAGAATGCTGTTATGTCTGACTCAATTGTATTCTCACTCTCCGACGACGCGGTCGCGACGATTGTGATCAACGAACCGGAGACTCGGAACGCGCTGTCGCGTTCGGTGATGAATGAGCTCATCGACACCCTCGCCGAGGTGGGGCGGCGCACCGATATCCGTGCAGTCATCCTGGCCACCGCAGGACACGTCTTCAGCTCCGGCCATGATCTCAAGGAGATCAGCGGGGCGAAGCTGGAAGTGCAGCAGGAGACCTTCGCCGTCTGTTCACAGCTGATGCAGCTCATTCAGTCGATCCCGCAGCCGGTTATTGCCCAGGTCCAAGGCGTGGCGACGGCGGCAGGGTGCCAGCTTGTCGCCAGCTGCGACCTGGCGGTGGCGGCGCAGTCGGCTCGGTTCGCGACACCGGGTGTGAAGATCGGTCTGTTCTGCTCCACGCCCATGGTGGCTCTGACTCGTGCGGTGCCGGCGAAGACGGCGATGCGGATGCTGCTGACCGGAGACTTCCTCAACGCCGCCGATGCCCTGACGCACGGTCTGGTCTCCGATGTGGTCGCCGATGACGAGTTGGAGGCAGCGACCGTAGAACTGGCACGGAAAGTCGCGTCCGCCTCGTCGGCTACAGTGGCAGTAGGCAAAGCAGCGTTCTATGAACAGCGTGATCTGCCTGTGGCTGACGCCTATGCGCACATGTCAGAGGTGATGGCGCGCAACGCCGTCGCAGCCGATGCGCAGGAGGGGATCGACGCTTTTCTCAGCAGAAGAGAGCCTCAGTGGCAGCATCGGAACTGACAGTGTGATTTCCTATGACTGTGGACTTGTTCGGAACCACCGGATGAGACGGGTCAGACGATGATGGAGGATCAGACGTGGCGGTAATCGTGACCGGAGCCAGCGGCTTCATCGGTGGCGCCATCGCCCGTGCCCTGGCGACCAGGGATGAGACGGTCTATGCGCTGGGGCGACGCGACCCGGAGATCCCGGGTGTGAACTTCCAGGCCTGGGACCTCACCGAACCTGCGTCCGAGGCGGTGAAATCACTGGCGGCGAAGACCACAGCGGTCTTCCACTGCGCGGGCATCGCCGAAGTCAGTGCCGACGACGATGAGCTGTACAAGGTCAAGGTCACCGGGACCAGGAACGTGCTCGACGCATTCGCGAAGGCGCGCATCGTGCACATCTCCTCGACGACCGTCTACTCCACGAACACGCCTCATACGGATCTGTGGGAAGAAGCCGGCCCCAAGGACCCCAACGACTTCCACGACGCCTATTCCAAGACGCATGCCCTGGCAGAGCAGCTCGTGACACGGATCCGTCCCGACGCTGCCATCCTTCGCCCCGCCGCGGTCTATGGCCACGGCGAGACGATGCTCATGCCGTATCTGAGCCGAGTGGCGAAGAAGGGAGTCCTGCGACTTCCCGGCGGCGGCAGGCAGAAGATCACCCTGACCCACATCGACAACCTGGTGCGCGCGGCGATCGCCTGCGTCGACGTGCCGTCGGCCTCGGGCCCGTTCAACATCGGCGACCCGACCCCGTACAAGCTCAAGGACGCCGTCTCCACTCATTTCGCGCGCATGGAGTACGAGCCCGTCGTCATCGAGGCGATCGCGAAGGACAAAGCGCTGTTCACCGCGAAGCTGGGACTGAAGATCAAGACGTTCTTCAAACGGGGCAACCGCGCGGAGCTCTTCCTCGTCGAGTACCTCCAGTACGATCGCACGTACAACCTGACTCGTCAGCAGCGAGTGCTCGGAATCTCCACGACACAGTTCCTCCTGCCCTCACGATTCCAATAGCCGCACAGCTACGCAGAGTTCACCGCTTGAGTCCGTGCTGGCCGGCGACGATCCGTGACATCAATCCGCGTGGGAGTGCGCGTTTGAGCAGGAACGGCAGTGGTGACCGGCTGCCCACAGCATAGAACTCGCGAGGCCTGGCCGCTTCGATGACCGTGACGATGGTCGTGGCGACGGCCTCGGGTGAGATTCCCTGCCGTTCGTTCTCGTCGAGGTGTTTCAGCATCGCGGTCACATCGTCGGTGTAGACGGAATCGGGGGAGAGGTACTTCGTCCGTCGGTTGCCGATCCCGGTGGCGATGGATCCGGGTTCGACGACGCTGAGCCACACTCCGAATGACGAGAGTTCCTGGCGCGCGGCCGTGGTGAATCCGCGCAGGGCCGCCTTGGATGCGACGTAGGAGCTGCGATGTGCCAGGGGGAAGCTGGCGAGCATGGAACCGACCATGATGATCCGACCGCGACGCCGCGTGCGCATGCCAGGCAGGACGAGTTGGCTCAGGCGGACCGGTCCGAAGACATTGATTTGAAAGAGCCGATTGATGGCCTCGGACGGCAGCTCCTCGAAGGGGCCGGATTGGCTCTCACCGGCGTTGTTGACGAGGACGTCGACGTTCGCGACTTCAGCGCCCAATGCTTCGACGCTGTCGGGATCGGCCAAGTCGAGCCGAAGATAGCGCACACCGGGAGTTCGCTCGGACTGCGGAATCCGCTCCGGGTCGCGACTCGTGGTCAGAACCATGCACCCTCTGTCTGCCAACATCTTCACCAGTGCAGCTCCGATCCCTGAAGTGCCGCCGGTGACGAGCACCGTGAGGTTCGTGTTCGCCATTTTCAGCGCTCCGTTCGTTCCACGTCAGTTGCCTCGTACCCGCCGGCTTCCGAACGTCCCGCCACGGCTCGTCCGGCTCGCATCCCGGAGAAGATGCACCCGCCCAGGAAGGTTCCCTCCAGCGCGTTGTAGCCGTGCATTCCTCCGCCGCCGAAGCCCGTGACCTCACCGGCGGCGTAGAGTCCGGGAATCGGTGTGCCGTTTCCCCCGATCACCTGAGCGTCGAGGTTCGTCTCCAAGCCGCCCAGAGTCTTGCGTGAAAGCAGACTCAGTCGCACCGCGATGAGTGGTCCGTGACCAGGGTCGAGGATCTTGTGCGGTTTCTGAACCCGCACGATCTTGTCGCCGAGGTAGTTCCTGGCATTGTGGATGGCCTGGACCTGCGCATCCTTGGAGAATTTATGATCCATCTGCCGATCGCGTTCGACGATCTGGTGGACTAGGTGGTCATGATTGATGACGGGCCCCCTGGACCGCTCATTCATCCCGGCGACCAGTTCTTCGGTGGTGTCGGCGACGACGAAGTCGGGACCGAACCTCTTGAACGCTTCGACCGGGCCGGGAGCATCGGAGGATCGGGCGCGGTCGAGGGTCACACGCCAGTCCTTCTTCGTGATGTCGGGATTCTGCTCCGAGCCTGAGAGCGCGAACTCCTTGCGGATGATCGACTCGTTGAGCACGAACCACGAATAGTCATGCCCGGTCGAGAGAATGGTCTTCATGGTCCGGTTCGTGTCGAATCCGGGATAGTTCGGGGCCGGGAACCGATTGCCTTCAGCATCGAACCACAGTGATGAGGGTCCCGGGATGATGCGGATGCCGTGGTTCGGCCACACGGGATTCCAGTTCTCGATGCCCTCTGTATACGCCCAGATCCGATCTCGATTGATCAGGCTCGCACCCGCCTCCTCAGCGATGGAGAGCATCCGACCGTCGACATGAGCGGGCACTCCGGCGAGCATCGTCTGCGGGAATTCGCCGAGGCGTTCGACCGGCCAGTACTGGCGCATGAGTTCGAAATTGTGTCCGATGCCGCCGCTGGTGACGATGACTGCGAGGGCGCGGAGTTCGAAGTCTCCTACCTCGTCACGGTTCGATGCGAGCCCCCTGCCGGTGTGGCTGGGGGCGAGCGTCCGCCCGCGAACCCCGACGACCGAGGGGCTAGCACCAATGCCGCTGTCCTCGACGAGGAGCTCGTCGACACGATGCCGGAATCCCATCGTCACGAGACCCGCGGATTCCGCCCGCTCCACTGGCTCGCGGAAGATCCGGACCACCTCGGGGCCGGTGCCCCAGGTGAGGTGGAACCTCGGCACGGAATTCCCGTGTTCGGAAGCGCCCGACCCGCCGCGTTCTGCCCAGCCGACGACGGGTGTCAGGCGCAGCCCTAGGTCATGGAGGTAGCGGCGCTTCCCCCCGGCGGCGAACTGCAGATAGGCCTCGGCCCACTGCCGGGGCCAGCGATCCTCATCCCGGTCGAATCCCGCCGAGGTGGCCCAATCTTGGCGCGCCAATTCGAGCGAATCGCGGACACCGAGCCGGCGCTGCTCGGGTGAGTCGACGAGGAAGAGCCCGCCGAGAGACCAGAACGCCTGACCACCCAGGTTCGCCCGATTCTCCTGGTCGAGGATGAGTACCCTTTTGCCGGCGAGGCTGAGCTCATGGGCGGCGACGAGTCCGGCCAGACCTGCCCCGACGACGATGGCGTCATAGGCTTCGACCGGGTCAGGGCCATGACCCGTGTCAGAGTTGAGCGCCTCGTCGCGGGCAGTGGTCGGAGAGGTGGTTCCCAAGGCGACTCCTTCGTCGATGTGTGGGTGGGGCCCGGTGCTGCGAATCCTGGGGGTCGTGCGACCCGTGCCTACTCAGACTACTGCCCCCGGGACTGCTGCCTCCAAAGTCTGCAGGAGAGTTTCAGCCGTTGAGCGTCGAATCCAGCCAG
Organism: Brevibacterium sp. FME17; assembly: GCF_014897515.1. Classification (NCBI taxonomy): domain Bacteria; kingdom Bacillati; phylum Actinomycetota; class Actinomycetes; order Micrococcales; family Brevibacteriaceae; genus Brevibacterium; species Brevibacterium sp. FME17. The sequence continues at coordinate 34,755 of NZ_JABUYD010000006.1, read as the reverse complement.
GCAGCAGCAGCGGCGAAGGAATCGTCCGTCGTCGTGGGGTCCAACGGCACCGTGGTCATGGAGGCACTGGGGTAGCTGCCGAGGAAGCTCAGACTCCGCGTCACTCGGTGGACTCCCTGCAGCGCATCGGCCATTCTGGACTCGTGCACATGGCCCAGCAGATCGATCGAGAACTGGTAGAGCCCGAGCCCGTCACCGGTGGGCCGAGATTCGATGCGCGACATGTTCACACCCCGACTGGAGAACTGCTCGAGCATCTCCAGCAGGGCACCGGCGCGATCTGATCGCAGTGAGGCCACGATGGTGGTCTTATCGGATCCTGTCGGCGCGGGAACAGCACCGGGACGAGTGACGACGACGAAGCGGGTCTCAGCGTCCTGACGTTCTCCGATGTCATTGGCAAGGACCTCGAGGCCATAGCGTTCGGCGGCCAGAGCTGGGCACACTGCCGCCACATGGTCGGCGGCGTCATTGGCCAGATCTCGTGCAGCCGCGGCCGTTGACGAGGTCGGGAGGTAGACGGCATCGGGGAAGTTCGCAGCCATGAAGGAGCGGACCTGCGCCTCGCCGTGCGGGTGGGACCCGAATGAGGTCACTGTGCTGGGGTCGGTTCCCGGCTTCACCGCCAGGACGAAGCGCACGGGCACCACCACCTCGGCGATGATCTGCAGCTTGCCATGATCGGTCAGGGCATCGATCGTGGCGGGCACCCCGCCTTCGATGGAGTTCTCGATCGGCACGACCGCGGCCAGGCAGTCGCCGTCGAGGACGGACTCCAGGGCGGCGACGGCATTGCGCATGGGCTGGGTCGACGCGCTCGAGCGCAGGTCCTGGGCGTCGAGGTACTGCAGCAGTGCGGCCTCGGTGAATGTGGCTTCGGGACCCAGATAGGCGTAGCGATCGGCGCTCACTTCGATGCTCCCTTCGAGCTGTGCGAACTAGGGCCACTCAGCGTCGTTCCACGCAGTTTCTTGGCCTGCAGGCGGCGAGTGACGATGGCACGTGCGACGTCGCGGTACTGGGCGGCACGGTGCATCTGCGCCTTGAGATCCTTGCCGGTGACGCGGTGGTGGAGGTCGCATTCGACCTCTTCGACACGCAGTCCGGCGTTGATGACGTCGATCGTCATGGCTGCTTCGACTCCCCATCCGGCGGCGAAGGGCAGTGCCGCGTCGAAGGCCTCACGGCTCAGGCAGCGCATTCCCGACAGAGGCTGGGTCGCTTCGAACCCGCTGAGTTCGGCGATGCCCTTCTTCGCGAGTCCGACGACGAAGCCGAATCCGCCGCCCTTGCGTTTCTGCGCGGGCAGGATCGCGATCGTCATATCGGCGTCACCGGCAAGGACAGGTGCGGCGAGCGGGGCCGTGCTGATTGCCGAATCTTCGAGGTCGCCGTCGATGAAGAGGAGGGCGCGGTGGTCCGGATGCTGGTCGGGATCCGAATCGGAGATCTCACGATTGCGGATCGCAAACGCGCCGGTCATCATGGCCGCGGCCTTGCCCTTGTTCTTACGGTGGGTGACCACCTCGGCGCCGGCCCGGCGAGCCAGAACTCCGGTGTCATCGGAAGACCCGTCATCGACGACCATGATGATGTCGACACCGGGAATCTGCTTGGTGCTTCTCACGGTCGCTGCGATGCGGTCGGCCTCGTTCATCGCGGGGATGATGGCGGCGATCGCTCGTGGGGCCGTCTCCGAGGACGGGGTGTTCGACTCTTCGGGCATGGAAACTCTTCTCCTGTCCGCCGTCGCCGCCGGCGAGCTCGCGCAGGGGCTCACCGGCGGACGTGACGACAGAACTCAGTGGATGGTCAGCTGACGAGCGACGATGCCTGAACGCGCACGGCGTGCCTCAGTGGTCAGAGACTCACCTGAGTTCAGGGTCGCATCGAGGCGCTTGCCGAACTCGGCGATGGGCTCTTCGATGTCGTCGACCTGTGTGCCGAATTCGAGTTCCCAGACGGGCACGATGATTCCGTGGGCCCGGAAGTATCCCAGGAAGGTTCCTGGGCCGCCGAGGTCGTTGAGGCCCTCGACCTGCAGGCTCGCGAGAGCGTCGACGATCGAATCCTCGCCCTCGGCACGAGCCCAGCGGACGTAGGTGCGGCCTGACATCTCGGTCCAGTATGCGGACTTCACCGAGGCGATCCTCTCCGTCGGTGAGATGGAGTCGTTGGCCTGTTCGAGAGCTGCGGCGACATCGGAATCCGTTTCGGCCTCTGGCAGCTTCCAGTATTCGAAGGTTTCGAGTACGCGGATGTCGAACGGGTGGTCGGTGTCGAGGATGTCTTGGAGACGCGGACCCTGACCTGGCTCGGTGGTCGCTTCGATCGTGGTCCCAGGCGTCGCCTCGGCGGCGGCGAGGATGCCGTGGGCGACGTCGCGGGAGGCATCGGTGGAGGACACCGGCACCTGCATGCCGGCCAAGAGCGCACCGTCTTCACGGTGCCAGGCTTGCCACGCGGCGGGCAGCAGCGAGGTGATGGTGATCTCCTGACCACCGAACTCCTCTTTCAGCTTCGCCGAGGCGGTCGCCGCCGGCACCAGCTCCCGCAGGCAGATGAGGTCCGCCTCGAACGGCAGGCCCTCGAACGGACGTGCAACGAAGGCCGTGGCCTGTGCACGTGCCAAACGCTTGGCAATGAGATCTTCCTTGGAACGCTTCGACTTCTTACCCATGGGAGACAAGTCTAGTCGGTCTGGCGACTCAGGACGCATCCCGTTTGCCGAGGTGAATCAGCGTTGCCCCGCGACCGGGATGAAGTAGCGGGTGGTGTTCGACTCATCCATCGTCACCTGCAGTTTGTCTCCTGGGTGCGGAAACGCTGACTTCTCGGGGTTCTCCGGTGTGAGTCCCAAGTTCTCCAGGCGGATGATCCCGTGCCGACCAACCTCATCGGCGGCGAGGACATAGGAATGATTGAGCTCACGGATGGTGACCTCGATCGACGGGACGTCGGCTGCGGCATCGAGATTCTGTATAGTCCGCGGTGGTGAGGAGTTCCCCATCCCCAAATAGGCTCCGACGTCGTCGGCGATATAGCCGGCAACCACATCGGCCTGGGCCAGGAGGCCGGAGAGGACGACGGAGAGCCGCTCCTGCTGGGCATCGGACTTCAACGCCTGACCGGGTTTGAACAGATGTTCCTCGGCGAGCACGCACCACGCATCCTGCATGACGGTGCGCAGCTGCAGTTCCACGAGCACAGACGGCTCGGCATCGAAGGGGACCTCGACGATGAGATGGCGCCCGCGGTAACCGGACGGTTTGGGCTGGGCGGAGTATTCGCGCACCTCGGCGACGGAGAGATTCGATTCGTCATTGCTGTCAGTGAGGAGATCCCAGAGCGCGCTCTGCTCGCGCTCGGTGCGGCACACGGCGCGGGCACCGACGACATCGATGACCTGGTTCTCGACCTCGACGGCTTCGTGGATCTCGTCATTGGCATCGGCAAGCTTCCGGCGCAGCTTCTCTCCGGCCCGCAGCCGATCTTTGATCCGACCGTTTCCGACGGTGACTCTGTCTCCCGACAACAGCGCGGAGCCCGAGCACGCGGCCTCGACCCAATCATTGACCGTCTCCAGGGCGGCCCTCCACGTCGACTCACGCCTCTCGTAGGCTTCGTCGACCAGTTCGCGGACTGTTGCTGACATCCTCGTCACCTTCCTAGCTCCTGATTCAACTTCACCAGAAGACGAGGTGGATGTCCATGCTTTCCTTGCGAAGCTTTCTTCGCGAATGCGCAGCGCTGTTCTCCGGAACCCTGCTCAGTGGTCAGCTCTCGGCGGGGAGGTACCCGTATTCGTAGCCGCGAGCCAGCGCATCCCGGCGATTGCGGACGCCGAGGCGCGCGTAGAGATTCGACAGCTTGTTCTTCACCGTTCCTTCGACGAGGCTCAGCTCAGTCGCGATAGCGGACACAGATGACTGGGTGTCCAGCAGGGCCAGAAGCTGCCTCTGCGATGGGTTGAGCAGGGCATGACCAGCGCGGATGTGCAGTGTCTCCCCGAGTTTCAGCAGTCGTTGGCGAAGCTCCTCGCCGGGAGTGGACCCTTCGTCGGCGTTGGGCCCCTCGTCGGGATTCGACCCCTGACTGGGCCAGCCGATGGACCCATCGCCGAAGCCGGCGCTGTCGGAATGGGGCTGGCCAGCGGGGGCGAGTGCGTCAGCGGAGTCGGGCACCTCGGTGGCGCGGCGACCCGGCGCGAAGACTGGTGCGAGCAGGTCCCACTCGGCAGCCTGAGAGCTGCGCTGGAGCAGCTGATCGCGCAACGACTTCGGAATCAGTGCCACCGGGATGAGGCTGGCGGTGATCCTGCAGTACTCGAGCGCGTCGACGAACGCAGAATCCGACTCGACAAGTTCTCCCTTGCCCAACAGACTGGCGGCCTGGACCGCCTGGGCAGAAGCCTTCGCATGCAGGTCGACCGGCTTCTGAGACAGGACCCGGTTCGCCAGGTGCGCCGCGGTGCTGTGTTCCCCGATGGTCAGATGGAGCTGGGCTCTGGCCAAGATGATGTAGGGCGCTTCGGACTCGGCGTCGAGGAGGACGTTCTGGGCGAGGTGAGTCTGGCCCTGCGCGAGATGGATGCAGACGAGGATGTGCTGCAGCGTGTGGCGGAGGATTCCGTCGGGCGGCAGGGATGAGCGGTTGGTGTCGATGACCTGCTGCAGACGTTTGCCCTCGATGCTCACCTCACTGCCCAGAATGCCCAGCAGCGATCTGTACTGAATGACGCCGATCCACGAGTGATGACCCAGCGAGGGGTCGGCCAGCCGCTCGGAGTATCGACGTGCCGCGTCGAGGTCCAGAGAGTCCATGGCGCGGATCATGCGCGCCAGAGTGTAGGCGGCGAGCGCGTGAGGGCTGCTGAACCGAGTTCGGTCCTTGAGTTCGTCGAATTGGTGCAGGTGAACGTCACTCGATGGCCCATTGCCGAGCATCGCGTGCGCCAGGGCACTGTAGGCGTGCGCCGGAAGCAGCAGATAAGGCGAGGATGCGGTTGCGAGCTCTGTGATGATGATCGACCGACGCAGCTGTTGGACACTGTCGGTGAGGTCGCCGACGAACATGGCGGTGATCCCATATTCGAGGTGGAATCGTGCTTCGCAGAGCCGACTGGGAGCCGACTGGAAACGTCGATCATCGCTGATGAGTTCCTGGGCGAATCGGGCCAGCTGAAGGCCCTGGACGGACCGACCGAGCAGCCTCTGGCGCCGCATCGACGCGATGGCCATGGTCATGATGTCATCGACGGTGAAGTCGCCGTCCTTGATTCTCTCCATCTGCGAGTCAAGGGCCGGGACAGCAGCATGCTCGAAGTTGACCTCGTTGAGGACGGTCAGAGCATCGCTGACTCCCAGGTGCCGTCTGACTTCCTCGACCTGCAGACAGTCGCCCATGGCTTCGGCCAACACTGCCGAGTTCTGCGCCTGGGCCTCAGGGACCTTCGAGAATGCCTCGATCGTCGCGTCGAAATGGTCGACCATGAGCGCATGACCCCGGTTCGCCCAGAGATCGGACAACGCGTTCCAGTCCCCGGCATCCGCGACCCGTCGGAGTGCCTCGGCGAAGCCCTCGGAGTGATAGGCGGCCGGAGCATTCAGCCATTCGGCTGCGCTCACCCCCAGCGAGCGCCGCGACCGTGATTCGCTGTGTCGATCTCTGTCATCGTAGAGCCGCCTCAAGATCGTCCTCATAACCGCCGGGATCGTGTGCTGGCCGGTGCGGTCCAGAGTGGGGAGCAGCAGACCCTCTTCGGCCAGATGCGCAGAGAGGTCCGCGATGTCGAACGGATCAGAACCTTCTGGCGCAGCCGGGACGGGGAACGACCTCAGGCATGGCATGGCACCGGCGGCGATAGCGAGGGTGTCTGCGTTGATGTCGCGCATGAAGGAGAGCAGATGGGCCAGCCGCAGCTCGGGGCTGTCCGGTGCCTGATGTCTGATCTGAGCCAGCACGTCGGCGGCGAGGAGATCCGAATAATGGTCGGCATCGACGCTCGAGAGGCCATGTCCCATTGCATCGGCGCCCTGCAGAACGGCTTGGCCCGCGAGGAGGTGGCCAGACGTCTGCAGAAACAGGGCCTTCCATACGTACTCAGGCAGATCGGGTGCGAATTCGGTCAGGCGGGTCGCGAATGAGTGAGCGGTCGTTTCGCGTTCGCCGGGAAAGATTCCATCAGTGGGCAAGGGGGGTGTCGGGGGAGGGGGAACGCCCTGGTCGGCGGAGTTATACATGGTTGGGGACCTCTGGCAGTGGGGATTCAGGGATTATCTACCACTAAGTAATGTATCCGATCTCTATGCTCGAATTCTGGTTACTCAATGTAACGTCGCTGTGATTTTCACTAAGTCTGTGTTCAGCGATGTCTTTGCTCGCTAATGGGAAATGAGCGGCGACACGTTGTTCTTAGGATCACTGGTGAAGTGGTGTTTCGTCAATGCTGCTCTGCGGCGGAGAGAGGGGATCGCGGAGACAGCTGTGGGGTCGAGGCTCGACCGGGGAGGGCGCCCGGTCTGTCTGGGGCCGCTAACGCGGTGCTGAAGCCGCGGCTCACACCTCGTAGTCGACGATGACGGGAGCGTGATCGGACGCACCCTTGCCCTTGCGCTCCTCACGGTCGATCTCTGCGCCCGTGGCCTGCGCTGCCAGGGACGGTGAGGCGAGTTCGAAGTCGATGCGCATGCCCTTCTTCTTGGGGAATGCCAGCCGCTGGTAGTCCCAGAAGGTGTAGACCCCAGGGCCGGGAGTGAACTGCCTGGTGACCTCCGTGAGTCCTGCGTCCAGGAGAGTGTTGAAAGCCTGACGTTCAGGTTCCGAGACGTGGGTGGCTCCCTCGAATTCCTCCATGTCCCAGACATCTTCATCCAGAGGTGCGACATTGAAGTCCCCGCAGAGGACGAGTTTCTTATCGGGATCATCGCCGAGCTGCGCAGCGATATCGGCAGTCAGTGCCCGATACCATTCGAGCTTATAGGCGTAGTGCGGATGGTCGACTTCGCGACCATTGGGCACATAGAGCGAATACACTCTGACTCCGCCGCAGGTGGCCGACAGGGCACGGGCCTCGACCACGGGCTCTTCACCGAACGAAGGGATGCCGGCGAACCCGATCTCGGGATCCTCAATGCCCACTCGAGAGGCGATCGCCGCACCATTCCACTGATTGAGGCCGTGGAAGCTGACCTCATAGCCCCGGGATGTGAACAGGTCCTCGGGGAACTGCTCATCCTTGCACTTGAGTTCCTGGATGGCCAGGACGTCGACGTCTGAGCGATCCAGCCAAGCACCGATTCTGTCATGTCGGGCGCGGATCGAGTTCACATTCCAGCTCGCGATTCTCACGCTCCCACCCTAAGCTGTCCCGGCCGCAGGCCCAAGCTCAGAGCACAAACCAAACTCAGCAGGCCGGAGCCGGCAGATGACGCACTCACCGGCCCCATCACCTCGGCGCCGGTGAGGTACCGATAATCTGGGGTCATGCCTGAAGCACTCAATGAACACCTCGGTCACGATGGTGCCGCCTGCCCCGACTCCTACTATGTGCGCACGGCGCCGGAGACCTTCGTCTCGACGCTGCACAGTCAGGGCGCGTGGCAGCCGGGTGAGCAGCACCTGGCCCCGGCCGCCGGGCTGGTGTTGGCAGAGATCGAACGCCGGCTGCCCTCGGACAAGATGGTTTCGCGAGTCAGCTTCGACATCCTCGGCGTCATCCATTCGGGAGAATTCACCATCGACGTCAATGTCATCCGACCTGGCCGGACCATCGAACTCATCGAAGCGAGCATGCGTCACGGGGAGCGCACGAGCGTCCACGCCCGGGTCTGGCGCCTGCTCCCCAGTGACACGACGAGTGTCCTCGGCGACGAATGGCCAACGCTGCCGGAGCCCGAAGATGCTCCCGAGACCCCATTCACCGGACGGTGGGGCGGAGGATTCATCGCCTCCCTTGACGGCGGCCAATTCCCGGATGCCCGTCCCGGTTTCGCCCGGACCTGGCTCCGAACTCCGTATCCCCTCGTCGATGGTGAGGACGACCCCGCAACCGCTGCGTTCGTGAAACTCATCGACACCGCCAATGGTCTGGCCGTGAGAGAGGATCCGAAGACGACGTTCTTCCCCAACGTCGACCTGACCATCCACCTCACCCGGGTCCCCGAGTCCGGCTGGGTCGGCTTCGACACGAAGGTTGCGTTCGGGCCCACCGGGAGTGGCGCGACCACGAGTGTGCTCAGCGACATGAACGGGCCGATCGGAACCGCGGCGCAGTCGCTGACTGTGCGTGTGGGCCAAGGCGCGAAGTGACGCGACCGCGCGCACTGATCACCGGTGCCAGCTCCGGGCTGGGGCGCGGTTACGCACTCAGTCTCGCCGCCGAGAAGTATGACCTCGTTCTCGTCGCCCGGGATGAGCCCCGCCTGCGAGAGCTGGCAACGAGCATCGAAACCGAGAACGGCACCGTCGCCGAGGTGGTGGTGGCCGATCTGTCCACTCGAACCGGCATCGACGCCGTCCGCACCGTGATCGAGGCCTCGCCCGTCGATCTCCTCATCAACAACGCCGGGTATGGCCTCAAGCAGGGTCTCCTCGAATCGGAGATGTCGGAACTGCACGACCAGGACATGGTGCTCACCGGGGCGGTGCGCGAACTCTCCCTGGCAGCGGTCAAGGAGATGCGTGCCAGGGGCAGGGGCGGTCTGATCAACGTTTCATCGATGGCGGCCCTGACCACGATGGGACAGTACGCAGCGTCGAAGATGTCGACCCTGGTCTTCACCGAAGCCCTCGCCGGCGAACTGCGCGGCACCCAGGTCACGGTCACTGCCGTGCTGCCCGGGTTCATCAGAACCGAATTCCATGAACGCCTCGGCGTCGAACGGCCGGGCCCCGGCTGGATCTGGCTGAGCGTGCAGCAGGTCGTCACCGCATCCCTGCGCGATGCGCGACGAGGCAAGGTGGTCTCCATCCCCGGCGTGAGCTACGGATTGGCGGCACGAATCGCCCGCTTCGTTCCCCGCCCTCTGGTGCGCTGGGGATCGGCCGGATTCTCTCTCAGCAGGCGAGGCGATTGCTGAGCTTGCAACAGTGGATTTGCGACGCGCCGCATGAAGTTGAGTCTTGAATTATTTTGAGCTGGCCCTCTGACCTGGGATTATATCGGGTCTGAGGGGTCGCTGAACTTCCCCATCCCGATTCAGACAGGGCAGAACAATCTTTACAAGTAGGATCGAAGTGTGATCCAATAATGGTGTTCGCCCGGTGGGGATCGGGTGAACATAACGGACGTATGGGGATGCGTCCGGGTACTCGAGGGGAGTGCTGCGAGGACCCCGGGATGTCGCGATTACGCGCCCCGGGGTCTTTGTCATTCACATCTGAGACCCTGCCGTCTGAGCGTCGTCACAGCTGAACACTGCGCTGCTTTCTCTGACGTGACCTGGCGATGCCGATCTCCACTCCCACGGCGGAAAGCGGAACTCCGAGAGCCTGACTGCAGTTGTGGGTCACGCGATCGGAGATGTCGGCGACGACCGCATCGATATCTGCTCGCTCATCGACGTCGACATGGAGGAGCAGCTCGGGGCTGCGGGCTGTTCCTCGCAGAATGGCCTGGGCATCCACGACCTCGGGAGTGAGCTCGAGATCGTCGACCACAGCCGCAGCGATGACATTGGCATTGACCGTGGTCACTCCGGTCCGAGCATCTTCCTGCATGCGCAGCGGCTTTGCAGAATCCTTCCGCGGCACCTGCGCAGCAAGCCACCGGATGCCGATGACCACGAGGAGCACTGCCACCACCAGAGCGATGACAGCCGAGAACGGCAATGCGAGGACGGCGGCGACCGGCTGCAGCTGACCATCGGGGGTCAGCCCGGGTGCAAGGGCGGGGGCCAGGCCGAGGCTGATCGAGAGTACGGCGACTCCGACGATGAGGCAGAGCAGACCGACGATGATGAGGCCGGTCCTGTTGGCGCCTGCTGCCATGCGTCTCATGCTTGCCTCCTCTGTGCGCGCACCTTGACTGTCGGCGTGCGGTCGAATGCAATCTGGCTGAAGCGCTGCGAGACAGCGGCGTCGACCTCAGCACGGATCTGGTCATTTTCACGCACCGGGGTGGAGAAGGTGATGTTCGTCGACGAAGCGTTTGATGCAGCGCGCACGCTCGAGACCCCGTCGACGGAGTCCGCGGCGGCGGCCGCCAGGTTCGACAGTGCCGAGGTCGGCAGAACGACTTCGAGGCGTCCGATGTGCTCGGTCGCCTCGGCCCGGTAGCCGATGATGCGCTTGGCGCCGGGAGAGATACCAGCGATCGTGAAGATCAGGCCCAGGATCAGCAGGGCGGCTCCCACCGCGATGACCGCTGCGGCACCCCACTGTGTGGCGCCGAGGTCGGTGAACCCGGAGAACCCGGACGTAAGCGCCGAGTCACCAGAGCCGCCGACTGCGATTGCGGCGATCGCTGCCCATCCGAGGCCCACTGCAAGGGCCAGGATGATGAGGGAGACGATGACGGCAGGCATGATGCGTGCAGGGCGTGACCGAAACAAGCGTGGACTCATTGCAGATTCCTCACTGAGCTTCCGGACCCCGAGGTGTGGGGTTTGAGCCATTTGACCGTGACATCGACCTGACGGACGTTGACCCCGGTGAGTGCTTCGACATCGGTGCTCAGACGACGACGGACCGATTCGGTCGCCTCTGTGATGGGGGACGGGTACGCCAGGCCCAACTCAACCTCGAGGGTGCAGCTGCGACCCGACAGGGTCACATCCACGCTGGGGCGGCTGTCGAGGTCAGCGTTCGAACCGAACCTGAACAGGCCCGACTTCGCGCCGCCGACCCCGGGCAGGCCCTTGAGGATCTGGGAGGCCGTCTTCTCGATGACCCGGTCAGCGATCGTGAGGCCACCACGTGATGAAGCCACGATGCTACCTCCGGGTCGTCGATCGCGAACTGAGCGCGCTGAGATCGAGGCGCCCGTCGAGGACGAGGCCGATGACCAGGCCAAGTCCGCCGCAGATGGCAACGATGAGGAATGCGAGGAATCCTCCGAAGTACGCAACGATGCCCAGCGTCAGACCGACAAGCAGGCCGACGAGTGTTTTCGACATGACAATCCTTCGTTTCAGTTGAGTTCGACGGTGTCGCCGGAACTCTGCTGGTCATCGTCATCGCCCGGGAGGTGGACGTCGGTGACCTCGATGTTGACCTCGACGACCTGCAGGCCGGTGCCCTGCTCGACGGCGCGGATGACGTTGCGGCGGATCGCCTCGGCGACCTCGACGATTGAGGTGCCGTACTCGACGACGATGGTGAGGTCGATCGCGGTCTGCTTCTCACCCTTCTCAACAGAGACGCCGCCGGAGACGTTGGTCTGCGAGCCGGGGATGCGGTCGGCAAGGGTGTCGAAAGCGCGGCGGGCCGCGGTTCCCATGCTGTAGACGCCGGGAACCTCACGTGCAGCGATGCCGGAGAGCTTGGCGACGACGTTCTCGGCGATCGTGGTGTTGCCCATGTCGGTGATGAGAGGGCTGCGCACCGAATCCTCGGCCGTGGACTGCTGGGAAACGGTGGACTGCTTGGCTTCAGGCATTTCTATTTCCTTATCGTTTCGATTGCGCTTTCATCAGTACAGACGCGGACTGGCTGCGATCCTCACGCACGTGTGCAGAAAAATTCCTGTGCCGACTCCGAAGGGACATTCCGGGGCGCGGTGTTCGTCCTTATTACGGTTGCAGTCGCATACGATGTGGATATGACAAGGCACGATGATCGGTTCGATATCGTCACCCTCGTCGTGCGTGCGAGAGAGGGCGATATCGATGCCTTCGAAGCGTTGGTTGATCGATATGAGACGAAGCTCCTGCGATTCTGCCTGCGTACGCTCGGTGACCGACATGATGCGGAAGACGTTGTGCAGGACACGCTGGTCCAGGCGTGGAAGTCGCTGAATGCTCTGTCCGAGCCAGCCGCGTTCGGAACATGGATCTACCGACTGGCATCGAACAAGTGCACCGACCTGTTGCGCAGGAGGATGGCCAGGCCCTCGGATGTGCAAGACCCCGACGATATGAGCATCCACGCGGACGGGCGGGTATCGGTGGAGAAGTCCGTCGAGGCGCGTACCGCTCTGCAGCATTTCTCAGCCGTTCTCCAGACGCTCTCATCGGAACAGCGAGTAACCTGGGTGCTCCACCAGATGGAAGGCCTCAGCTACGCCGAGGTGGCCAAAACTCTGGGCATCAGCGAAGGCAGTGTGCGTGGCCGTATCCACAGGGCTCGCACTGCCATCATGGAGGGGATGGAAGGATGGACATGAACGAACATGTCAGCTCCGGCACTGAACCCGATCCGACGAGCTCCGAGTCCCACCAAGAGACAGACGCCCAGCTTCGCGGTGTCATCGACGAATACATGAGCACGTTCCAACCCGAACCTGAAGACACCGCGGGTGTTCGTGAGCGCATCCTCCAGCTGGTCAGAGACGACCTGTACCGGGGCCCCTCCACCCATCTGCAGACCGAGCATGGGCATCCGTTCGCGATCTCCACCGCCTCGGTGCGGTCGATTGTGCGCAACGCCGTCGACTCGGTGGACGGGATCCGGGCCCGCAGCGTTGATGTCGAGCCCGCCGGTGTTCCCGAAGGCAGCGCGGCGACGGTGTCGTTGACAGTGGCCATGCGCGCCGGCATCTCCTTCGCCTCCACCGCCGATGTGATTCGCCGATCCGTATCCGCCGCGATCCTGGCCGAATTGGGGATCCCCGCGGCACGGATCGATATCAATGCTGAGGATGTGTACGTTGACTGAACGTGACGAGGAGATTGTGGAGTCCCTGCGGCTCGCGGACTCTGTGACCTCGATCGACGGTGTCAGGGCGCTGGCTCCGGGACTTCATGCCCTGGTCGCCACCGCCACAGCCAAGGTGCTGCGCCGCACCGGCGGTGAACCTGTGGGTGTCGATGTGACTCGGGGCGGTGACGGGGTGAAGGTGAGGATCGATGCCCACCTTGACCACACCCGCTCGGTCGCCGAGGTTGTCGATGAGATCTTCTCGGTTGTCGAGGCCGACATCGCACGCGGGGCTGTGGAGGCCGGCGGACGGCTCGACATCGATCTGCGCGTCGTCAGCAGGGGCTGAGCGCAGCGTCGCCTTGTCGCCTGTCAGGCGGCTGGGTGGTGTGCTTCGGTGTGGTTCGTGAATAGCAGAGTGCCGGAGCCCGCTGACGGGTTCCGGCACTCTGTTCGGGCTCAAACGGTGTTGAGTCCCGCACGTTTCAGCGTGTGATCAAGCGTGATCAGTCGACCTTCTTCTTGCCCATCTTGTTGGTGATGAAGCCCCAGATGACGAGCACGATCAGCGAACCGCCGATTGCGCACAGCCAGGTGGAGAGCGAGAAGAACTTGTCCATTTCGGCGCCGAAGATCGCACCGCCGATCCAACCTCCCAGCATGGCGCCGATGACGCCGATGATGAGTGTGGCGATCAGTCCGCCGCCTTGCTTGCCCGGCAGAATCGCCTTTGCGATAGCGCCGGCGATGAGTCCGAGGATTAGATAAGCGAAGAAACCCATGAGGCTCACATCCCTTCCATAGAGTTGCTGATCGGGTCTGTAAAGTCGACCTGTCATTAATCTTAGAGCCGATTCTCTTGAAACTGACAGTATCGCCCGATTCTTTATGACATCGGTACAGACGGTGGAAGTGATGAAACCTCACGGACATGTGCGATTCGAGTGCAGTGATCCCTGTCACCGCCACCTCGGCGAGGGAGCGGGTCGTGCTTGGTGACTTCGACCCGCCCCGCGCGGGAAGACGGCCCTGGTCTGCACAGCGGAGTGGGCCGTTTAGACTTGGGGGCATGACCGACAGTGCAGACACCCGCCGACAGTTGCTCGACCTCATCGACGAACTCGCCGTGGTTCGTGGCAAGGTGACCCTCTCCTCAGGCAGGGAAGCTGACTATTATCTGGATCTGCGCAGGGTCACCCTCGACCATCGATCCGCTCCCTTGATCGGTGAGGTGGTGCTCGACCTCCTGGCGGCCGAGGGCCTCCTGGAGAAGGTCGATGCCGTCGGCGGTCTCACGATGGGTGCTGACCCGGTCGGCACCGCAGTCATGCACCGCTCCGTCGTTCGCGGCACTCCGGTGGACTCCTTCGTCGTCCGCAAAGAGGCGAAGAAGCACGGGATGTCCCGTCGCGTTGAGGGCCCGGATGTCAAAGGCAAGCGGGTCGTGGCGGTCGAGGACACCTCGACCACGGGCGGTTCTGTGCTCACCGCGGTCGAAGCTCTCAAGGAGGCCGGCGCCGAGGTGGTAGCTGTGGCCGTGGTCATTGACCGCGACACCGGCGCCAAGGAACGGGTCGAAGCAACAGGAATTCCGTATCTCACGGCGATGACGACAAGCGATCTTGGGCTGGACTGATTCGTTCGTCCAAGCTTCTCGGACGGATCTCTGCCCGTCGATCACCAGCTGGGACTCGACTGGCAATTCTGTCGAAATCACGGTCCTGGTTTGAAACATCGTGGTCGAATCAACACGATAGATGAGACACTCCCACAGTACTGCTTCAGGAAAAGTAAGGATGACGCGTGCTCACACTGAAAGAGGTTTCCCTGCGCAAGGGAAAGCGAACTTATCTCGACGAGGTGAGTTTCACCGCGCAGGCAGGCCGGATCACCGCAATCGTCGGAACCCGTTCGGCCGGCCGGACCGAGCTGGTTCGCGTCATCATGGGGCTGATCTCGCCCGATGAGGGCACCGTCAAGCTTGAGGATTTCGAACTCGACTTCGGCGATCGTCAGAACTTCGGCTATCTGCCCTCCGAACGCGGGGGCTACCCGAACATGCGCGTGATCGATCAGATCGTCTACCTGGCACGTCTGCACGGCATCACCCTCGGCGCTGCTGAGCGCAATGCGCTGACTCTGCTGTCACGTCTCGAGCTGGCCGATCGTGGCTATGCGCCGTTGAAGAATCTCAGCGGCACTGAGATCGCCCGCGTCGACATCGCAGCGACACTGGCCGCCGACCCCGACGTCGTCGTCATCGACGATGCCTTCTCCGGCCTCGACTCACAGTCAACCGAACTTGTGATGTCCCTGCTGCGCGCCCACGCCGCCTCCGGGGTACCCGTCATCCTGGCCACCGACAATTGGGAGGCCGCGCAGGCCCATGCCGACGACGTGGTCATCCTCAACCAGGGTCGGGCCAGCGTGTCCGGCAGCGTGGAGGAGCTGCGGGCGGACGTGAAGTACCGTGTGGAGCTCGCCGACGCCGAGGCGGCCGCCAAGTCATTGGAGAAGCGCGCGGGCATCAGCGATGTTGCGGTCCTCGACTCCGCAGACAACGTCATCAGCTTCCGGGCTGCCGATGCCGGCTCCGCAGCGCAGACCGTGGCAGCACTGAATGGTGTGAAGAGTTTCGAGAGTGTTCGCCCGACATTGGCCGAGCAGTACAAGGAGGCTTTGTGATGGCAGGCAAGGACGAAGGCCTAGACGGGGACTCCCCGGAACCGCGGGTCTCGAAGGGCACTGCGGGCGAGAACATCGATGATCTGGGCATACCTGTCGGCGATGACGTCACAGCGACCGAGGACGATGCCGACTCGGTAAAGAGCACAGGCGCGAAGTCGGCTCAGACCACGAAGTCGGGCAAAAAGGCCAAGGGCGCGAAGTCGGCGACAACCGCCAATGGCGCCAAGGGTGCCAAGCCCGCAACGACGGCTGACGACGCTGACGACTCAGACTCGGACGCAGTGCCAGCCGATGACGGCCTCGACGAGGTTCCGTTCGAACTTGCCGAGGACAGGCCCTCGGCCGATGAGCTTCCCGAGACAGGTCTGGTCTCCGAGTTCGTCGACGTGAACAAGAATCAGGCCGCCTGGCTGGTGTCGAACCGGGAGAGCACGACCGCGCTGCGCAGCCCTCTCTTCCTGGTCACCGGTGCCGTCATCGTGCTTGGGATCCTGGCAGCGATCATCTCCGGCGTTGTCGGGGGATCCGACTCGAAGTCTGGCACACCGAGCATGGCCATGGTCGGTGTGGGTGAGCAGGCTGCGATGTACGAGCAGCAGCTGGGTGTGAAGATCACCGACGTCAAGGACGCTCAGTCCGCAGAGAAGCTGGTCAAGGAGGGCAAGGTCGACGCGGCCTTCATCCAGGACCCCAGCGGACAGGCAGAGCCGACCATCATCGCTTTGGACGAACAGCCCGAGGAACTGCTGGAGAAGCTTGCGCCGAAGACTGAGGCGACGCTGCTGAACTCGCCGGCAGTCGGCGACGAGGTCGCCACTCCGGTGCTGTGGGCCATGGCAGTGTTCGCGTTGCTCGTGGTGGCCACACTCGGCACCGCGCTCTATCAGAACCTGCGTCTGGAGAAGCGCAACCGGATCACTGAGATCATCGCCGCCACGATCCCGCCTCGCGCCTCGGCGTCGGGTCGGATCACGGGCATGCTCTCCCTGACCGTTGTGTATCTGGTCGTCGCGATCGTCGTGGCCGAACTCGGTCTCTCCATCACAGGCAAGACATCATTGGCATTCGCCATGCTGCCCGGCCTGGGCTGGTTCGCACTGACGCTGCTGTTCACCGCATGGACCATCTACGCACTCCTCCTGTGGGCGTCGACCGTGGCGGGCAGCAAGGGACGCAAGACCTTCGTGTCGATCATCGGCGTCATCACCGTGGCCGGCTTCATCGCTCCCGTCATCGTGGGAGCTTCGGGACTGGTCGCCAAGGTGCTGTCGTGGACCCCGTTCACTTCGCCACTGGGAATTGCCGGACGCTTCTTCGGTAGTCCACCCGCATGGTGGGAGGGCCTCGTTGCCGCCGCCATTGCTGCGGTGGTCGCACTCATCATCCACTCGTTGGCCAGCAGCGCCTACGTTCGCGCGGTGCTCACCGGCGGGGGACGCGGCGGCAAGACCGTGAAGATGAGCAAGCGTGCGCAGAAGGTCTCCGTCGGCTCCGCCGGTGAGAAGAAGACTGACGTCAAGGATGCTGCCGCAGATTCGGACTCCGATTCGGACTCCGATTCGGACTCCGACGACGCGATCGATTCGGACTTCGACGACGCGATCGATTCGGACTCCGACGACACCTCGGCGAAGGCAGCGAAGACTGACGAGTCGGCGGATGAAACCGATGACAAGAAGTGACTGAAGATAGTACGCCACAGGTAGGGGTCGGTCCGTGGACCGGCCCCTGGCCTGTGTCTGAGCACTTTGATCCCGAGCTGCTGCGCGAGGGCGATCGTCGCAATGTCGTCGATAAATATCGTTACTGGAAGCTGGACGCGATCGTCGCTGATCTCGACACGACACGGCACGAGTTCCACATCGGTGTGGAGAACTGGCAGCACGATCTCAACATCGGTTCGGTGGTCAGGACGGCCAACGCTTTCAACGCCGCCGCGGTGCACATCGTGGGCAGACGGCGTTGGAATCGTCGCGGTGCGATGGTCACCGACCGGTACCAGCACATCATCCATCACCCGAGCATCGACGACCTCCTGCAGTGGTGCTCTGACAATGACGTGCCGCTGATCGGAATCGACAACTTCCCGGACTCGGTGCCGTTGGAGACCTATGACCTGCCGCGGCGCAGCCTGCTGCTGTTCGGGCAGGAAGGGCCGGGCCTGAGCGAGGAAGCGCACCAGGCGAGCACTGCGGTGCTTTCGATCGCACAGTACGGTTCAACGCGGTCCATGAACGCGGCCGCAGCGGCAGCGATCACCATGCACTCCTGGGTCCGCCGTCACGTCTACGACCAGCCGGTGGCCTAAGTCCTACCAACGTGATGAGGGCGGCCGACGGGTGGGCAAGCAGCCCGTGAGTCGAACGTCGACGGGTGGGCAGGGCTGTACTGTGCCTCCGCCGGCACTTTTGGCCCCAACGGTTGGTAAGTTCTGGTCGATCCCAGCGCTGGAATCGACCAGAACTTACCAACCGTTCGGTGGTTCATCGATGCGGCTGCGGCAAAAGTGCAGGAAAGGACGAAGAAGGGGCGTTCCGCGTTGCTTCCAGTATTGGAAGCAACGCGGAACGCCCCTTCTCCTCTGCAGAGACTTCGACGCCCGACGTCAGCGAATGCTCTGCGCCTCGGTCGGGTCTTCCTGCCTCAGCTGAGGTCGGCTGCGTGTGGCTCGATGAGCCCACCGATCTCTGCCAGTTCGGCAGTCAGCGAATCAGCATCATCGAAGGTGCGGGAGATGACGGTCAGTCGCTTCGCATAGTGACCGATCGGGTACTCCATCGTCATGCCGATGCCGCCGTGCATCTGGATCGACTCCTGGCTGATCGTGCGTGCCGAATGGTCGATGATCATCTTGGCCGCGATGACATCACGGTGTCGGTCCTTCTCGGAGCCGGCTTCCTCGTTCGTGACCGCAAGGCGGGAGTAGAGTGCCATGCTGCGTGCATACTCGAGGTCGGCGTAGAGGTCGGCCGCACGGTGCTGCAGTGCCTGGTTCGTGCCGATCGGGGCACCGAACTGCTCACGGGTCTTGAGGTACTCGGCCGTCATCGTCAGCGAGGCTTCCATCACGCCGACTGCTTCGGCCATGATCGCAGCGTTTGCGGTGTCGAGCAGTTCAGCCACGACGGCATGCGCATCGGCAGCGCCGAGACGCTGGGCCGGCGCATTGTCGAACTTCACGCTCGCGCTTCCCTGACCGTCGGCCTGACGGTGAGCGACACGGCTGACCCCCGAAGCGGATGCCGCGACGAGGAACAGTCCCAGTTCACCGTTCTCCGAAGCGGTGACGATGAACTGGTCGGCGACGTCTCCGCCGAGCACACCGTTCTTCTCACCGCTGATCGTGAAGGCGCCGTCGGTGCCCGCCGAGGCGGTGGTGGAGGGTGTGTCGACCGCGTAGCGCAGGCCGGGCTCGAGGGCAGCGAATGCGAGGAAGGTCTGGCCTTCGCAGACTGCGGGCAGGATCTCCTGCTTCTGCTCTTCGGAGCCTGCGGCGGCGATCGCGTTTGCGCCCAGCACAGCTGTGGCCAGGAACGGTTCGAGCACGAGTGCGCGACCGAATGCTTCCAGGACCACGGCAACCTCGGCGAAGGTCATTTCGGCTCCGCCGTAGTTCTCCGGGATAGCCAGGCCGAGCAGGCCCATCTCTGCGAACGCCTCCCACTTCTCGCGGGAGACGCCCTCCTCGCTGTGCAGGATGGCCTCGCGGGCCTGGGTGTCGTACTCGCTGCGCAGGTACTTGTTCAGAGTGCTGGCGAGTTCTTGCTGAATGTCGTTGAGTTCAAGATCCATGATTGTCCTCTTCTAAGATGTCCTGGGGTTGTGGAAACCTCAGAGACCAAGCAGTGCTTTCGAAATGATTCCGCGCTGGACCTCGGACGAGCCACCGTAGATGGTGACCTTGCGGGTGTTGAAGTACGCGGGCAGGGCGTCGACAGCTCCGAGCGGAAGGTCTGAGAGGCCCTCACCCTGGGTGCGGTCAGTGACGAAGTCGAGTCCCTGCGGGCCGAGGACGTCGACGAGGAGTTCGCTGATGTCCTCCTGCAGCTGTGAGCCCTTGAGCTTGAGTACCGAGGAGCGTGGATCCGGCTTGTCGGACCCAGCGGCCTGGGTTGAGAGGATCCGCAGCTGAGTCATTTCGAGAGCGGTGAGCTCAGCTTCGATCCGGGTCAGGCGGGCGGAGAACAGCGGGTCATCCAGCAGAGTGCCGCGTGCCGTCTTCGTCACCGCGGCGTAGGCCTTGGCCCGAGCCAGGTTGACCTTGGAACCGCCGATGCGGGCAATGCCGGTGCGCTCGTTGCCGAGCAGGAACTTCGCGTAGGTCCAGCCCTTGTTCTCTTCGCCGACGAGGTTCTCGACGGGCACCTCGACATTGTCGAAGAAGACTTCGTTGACTTCATGGCCGCCGTCGATGAGCTGGATCGGGCGGACGGTGACACCGGGGGTCTTCATGTCGATGAGCAGGAATGAGATACCTGCCTGCTTCTTCACGTTCGGGTCGGTGCGCACCAGGTTGAACATCCAGTCGCCGTACTGGCCCAGGGTTGTCCAGGTCTTCTGACCGTTGACGATGTACTTGTCTCCGTCACGGACCGCGGTGGTCTTCAGCGAAGCGAGGTCAGAGCCGGCATCGGGTTCGGAGAAGCCCTGCGACCACCAGATGTCGATGTTGGCGGTGGCGGGAAGGAAGCGCTCCTTGATCTCCTGGCTGCCGAAGGTCGCGATGACAGGGCCGACCATGGAGACGTTGAAGGGCAGCGGTTGCGGGACGCAGGCGAGCTGCATCTCTTCGAGCCAGATGTGGCGCTGGACAGGAGTCCAGTCCTGGCCACCCCATTCGACGGGCCAGTTCGGCACGGCGTATCCGTGCTGATTGAGGATGCGCTGCGAAGTGACCATGTCCTCTTTGGTCAGCTCCTGGCCGGTGGCGACCTTGAAGCGCAGTTCCTCGGGGATCTCCGTGCGATAGAACTGACGCATCTTCTGCGCGAACTCGCGCTCCTCTGCATTCAGCAAGGTGTCCATGAAAACTCCTGATTGATCGTTCGGTAACTTAATCCCAATAGTACGTTTCGGTGTTCAGGCTCACAAGTGGGTGAAGGCTCCAGTCGCCGAGGATCTGCGGAATCGGAGCCTGCGATGCCGCGATGCTGACCAGAAGGCGCTCGGCAGCCTGACAAAGGCCCTCCCGGTGGTGCGTTTTGCCTGGTATCTGCACTGTTAAGGCGCAATATGTCTGAAGTATTACCATTTCGTGATATTCGGTCACTGCGAATGTTACGTTTTCTTAACAGTAATGTGCTGGATCTAGGACCAGTAATGAAGCAGTTCTAGTATCGGAAGGACCGGCGCGATCAACCAGATCGACGAGCTGCTGGCCCGCGCCTGACGCCAAACCCATTGGCCGCGGCTGGCACCGCACTCGATGCGTCAACGGTTGGTAAGTTCTCATCGAAGTTCGTTCTTGGATCGAGGAGAACTTACCAACCGTTGGCCCCTTTTGGGAGGGGGAGTCCCGTACCTCAGCTCCTCGTCGCCTCAGCTCTCGGCCTGCGCTTGCATCGCCTTCCGTGGGGCATCGGGCCTGACTGGGATGATGAGGAGCAGGCCGATGAACAGCACGATGAGAATGCCCAGGGTTCCGGCCCGCTGGAAGCCGAAGATCGAGATCGAGACCGCGAACATGGCCGGGCCCAGGAAGCTCACGGCCCGACCAGTCGTGGCGTAGAGGCCGAAGTTCTCTCCGGCTCGTTCGGGCGGAGTGATCCTGGCCAGGAATGATCGGCTCGAGGCTTGCACCGGGCCGACGCAGAAGCTGAGCACGAGAGCACAGACCCAGAACACGGCTGCGGTATCGCTGAAGAGGATCGGCAGTCCGCCGATGAGGATGATGATGAGCCCGGCGATGATGACGGGCTTGGGTCCGAGCTTGTCATCGAAGACTCCGGCGATCATCGCTCCTGCGCCGGCGGCGACATTGGCGGCTACACCCAAGATGATGATCTCCGAGGCGGAGAAGCCGTAGCTGCCTGCCGCGAGGACTCCTGCGAAGGCGAAGATCGCGGCCAGACCATCACGGAACACTGCCGAGGCGATGAAGAACCGCAGCGTCTGATGCTCCTCCTTCCACATCCGTACCAGGCGGCGGACGAGCGCGGCATAATCGGCGATGAACGCCTTGACCGGATGCCCCTTCGCGGGATTGGCGGCCTTGGCGCTCGGTGCTGTGAACAGCACCGGCAGGGCGAAGATTGCGAACCAGACCGCGGAGAGGGCGGCGACGACGCGGAATCTCATTCCACCCTCATCGCCAGCACCGAAGAGCCCGACCTCGGGCTGGATGACGAGTACGAGGAGGATGACGAGAAGGACGAGTCCGCCGGCGTAGCCCATGCCCCAGCCGAAGCCGGAGACCTTCCCGACGTTGTCAGCTTGGGTGATGCGAACCATGATGCCGTTGTAGGACACCTCGGCGAACTCGAAGAACACACTGCCCATGGCGATGAGGAGGAGACCCAGCCACAGATACTCGGGGGAGTCGCGGACGAAGAAGAGGCCGAACATCGTGAGGATGACGATTCCGGTGTGGACGCCGAGCCACAGTTTGTGTCGTCCGCCGGCGTCGGCCCGGGTGCCTGCAGCCGGCGCCACGAGAGCGATGATGAGCCCGGCTGCGGCTGTCGACCAGCCGAGTGCCGACGAGCCCGCCTCCTCGGTGGCCGCCACGCTCTTCGTCAGATAGGGGGCGAAGACGAAGGTGATGATGACGGCATTGAAGGACGCCGAGCCCCAATCCCAGAGGGCCCAGCCGAGTATTTTCGAACGTGACCCAGCAGCCGGCCTCGGATTCGTCTCCATGACGCCACTGTACTGAATTATCGTCGGTGCCCCCCGCAGTTGACTTCGCCTGCGCCAGCCGCGCCAGCCGACGCTGAACGGGTCAGCCGCGCACGACTAAGTGGGCTCCTCGATTGCCTATGCAGTGAGTTCTCCGATAAGTTCTCAGCGAATTACTTGATAGTGCCGATGTGGTGCGGCAGAGTGGGTAGACGATTATGTCCACTTGTACGTCCACTTGAATCGAAAGGCCCTATGACTACCTCCGACGAGAACGGGAACGGCAGGGCGGAGGAAACGACCGCCTCGGCGCCGGTAGATGATGCCCGCCGCCCACATATGCTCATCGAAGACCCCGAACCGATCAGGCTGCATCTGCCGCGCGATGTTTCAATCACCGATGACGACAGCGACGCAGAGATCACCGCCAAACTGCGTGCTCAAGGTGTGCGCATCGGCAAAGGGATGGTCGCTCCGGCCGTCTTCTGGCCTTCCCTGATCGCCATTCTGGGTGTGGCGCTGCTCGCGATCTTTCTGCCCGATGGCACCAGCAAGGTCCTGACAGGCATCAACGATTGGATCGTGGCCGACCTCGGTTGGTACTACATGCTCGTCGTCGGTGGATTCGTCATCTTCTCCATCGTGATCGGATTCTCGAAGTTCGGGAAGATCACGCTCGGCCGTGACGGGGAGAAGCCCGAATTCGGAGTCTTCTCCTGGTTCGCCATGCTCTTCGCCGCTGGTATGGGCATCGGCCTGGTCTTCTACGGTGTGGGTGAACCACTGACTTATGCCACCTCCGGCCCCAAGCCTGGCTGGGACGGCAGCGAAGCAGACATCTCCAAACTGGGTATGGCGCAGACCTTCATGCACTGGGGACTGCATCCCTGGGCAATCTACGCCGTGATCGGCTTGGCGCTGGCCTACGCGATCCACCGCCGTGGACGTCCTGTTTCGATCCGCTGGGCGCTGGAACCGCTGCTCGGTCACCGCGTCAAGGGATGGATGGGCGATGTCGTCGACATCCTCGCCATCTTCGGCACTGTCTTCGGCATTGCAACCTCCCTGGGGCTCGGCGTGCAGCA
Organism: Brevibacterium sp. FME17; assembly: GCF_014897515.1. NCBI lineage: Bacteria > Bacillati > Actinomycetota > Actinomycetes > Micrococcales > Brevibacteriaceae > Brevibacterium > Brevibacterium sp. FME17. The sequence goes on along the minus strand of NZ_JABUYD010000006.1, from coordinate 11,347 downwards.
GATCTCGTCCGGGCTCCAAGCGATCGGGCTGGTCGACAAGGTCGACAATATGTTCCTCGTCATCCTCATCGTCGTCATCACATTCCTGGCCACCCTGTCCGTGATCTCGGGCGTGGGTGCAGGAATCAAATGGCTGTCGAACATCAACCTGTCGATGGCGGGCCTTCTGCTCATCGCCGTGCTGCTGCTCGGCCCCACCCTGTTCCTGTTCCAGAACCTCGTCGAATCACTTGGCGTCTACCTCGCGAACTTCTTCAACATGACCTTCGACGTTGGTGCCTACACCGGCGAAGAGGGCGCAACATGGGCATCAAGCTGGACAATCTTCTACTGGGGCTGGTGGATCTCCTGGGCCCCGTTCGTCGGAGTGTTCATCGCCCGCATCTCGCGGGGTCGCACGGTCCGGGAGTTCATCGCCGGCGTCCTCTTGGTGCCGACAGTGGTCGGATTCATCTGGTTCGCTGCACTCGGCGGCACGGGAATCTACCGACAGCTCTTCGGTGAGGGCGGACTGGTTGATCCGGAAGACGGAGTCGTGGCGGAGAAGGTGCTCTTCGACGTGCTCGGCTCCCTGCCGATGGGCAGCATTCTCTCTGTGATTGCCATCATCCTCGTGGCGATCTTCTTCATCACCTCCTCGGACTCCGGCTCGCTGGTCGTCGACATGCTGGCGTCGGGCGGACATCCGAATCCTCCGGTGTGGTCGCGTGTTCTGTGGGCGGCGCTCGAGGGAGCTCTGGCGATCGGACTGCTCCTGGCAGGCGGTCTCGGTGCTCTGCAGGCCGCCTCTCTGGCGACGGCGCTGCCGTTCAGCATCATCCTGATTTTCATAGCGATCTCGATGGTGCGAGCGTTCCAGATCGAGGCAACCAGGGCTCGGGAGATCGAGACCGGTCAGCGTTTCCACGAGGTCGGTGAACACATTGCCGATGACTTCGACGAATACCTCGGCGACAAGGTCGATGCACGCATCGACTATCGGCTGTCACGGACCAAGGGTGTGCTGAATAGGGCACCCAAGGAGGAGAGGAAGCCCAAGGGCTCCCGATAGGGATCGTGCGGCAGAATCCAACGAAGCAGCAGAGGCGACCAGGTGATTGATCCTGGTCGCCTCTGCTGTCTGTGCTCGTGCAGGCCGCATGTTCGCGGAGAAGCGAGAATTCCCTGTACACGGCGGGGACCGCTTCTGTCGCCTGCCGGAGACCGAGTAGTCTGGGAGCAACCGAAAGCGCACCGAATCCACCGACCAAGGAGCCCATATGCCCATTGCAAGCCCCGAAGTGTATTCCGAGATGATCAACCGGGCGAAGTCTGAGGGCTTCGCCTACCCCGCGATCAACTGCACCTCTTCGCAGACGATCAACGCCGCCATCCGCGGCTTCGCAGAGGCCGGATCCGACGGCATCGTCCAGATCTCGACCGGTGGCGCCGAGTACATCTCCGGCCCGACGATCAAGGACCGAGTGCGCGGAGCCATCGCGTTCTCCGTCTTCGCCGCCGAGGTGGCCAAGAGCTACGACGTCAACATCGCCCTGCACACCGACCATGCCCCGAAGAAGGAGGTCGAAGAGTGGGTCAAGCCGCTGCTGGCTCTGTCGACCGAACGTGTGAAGAACGGCGGCGAACCCTACTTCCAGTCGCACATGTGGGACGGTTCGGCTGTTCCCCTCGCTGAGAACCTCGTCCTCGCCGAGGAGCTGCTCGAGCTCTCGGCGGCCGCCCACTCGATCCTCGAGATCGAGGTCGGCGTCGTCGGCGGCGAAGAGGATGGCGTTGAGAACGAGATCAACGACAAGCTCTACACCACGGTTGCCGACGGCCTGGCCACCGTCAAGGCTCTGGGCTCCGGCGAGAAGGGCCGCTACCTCACGGCTCTGACCTTCGGAAACGTCCACGGCGTCTACAAGCCGGGCAATGTGAAGCTGCGTCCCGAGCTGCTCGGTGAGATCCAGACCGATGTCGGCGCGCAGGTGGGCAAGGACAAGCCCTTCGACCTCGTCTTCCACGGCGGCTCGGGTTCGAGCGCAGAAGAGATCGCCGAGGCGGTTCGTCATGGAGTCGTGAAGATGAACATCGACACCGACACCCAGTACGCCTTCACCCGTCCCGTCGTCGAGCACATGTTCCGCAACTACGACGGCGTACTCAAGATCGACGGCGAAGTCGGGAACAAGAAGATCTACGACCCGCGTGCCTACGGCAAGGCAGCCGAAGCCGGCATGGCCGATCGCATCGTCGAGGCATGCCAGAACCTCGGCTCCGCAGGAACCAGCCTGAAATAGGCAGCACGCGCCGCAGCCCTGTCGCAACTTTGGAGTAGCTGCGGCGGTGCGGCGCAACAACCGCGCGGTACGACGAGAGGTCCGGGACGCCATTGTCCCGGACCTCTCGTCTATTCAATTGTGTCTACTCAGTTGTGCCTGGCAGCGGTGATCAGCCTTCCGAGACTTTCTCTCCCGCCGCCACCTTGGCGATGCGCGTATCCCAGAAGTCAGCGTTCCTGATGTTGAGCGCCTTGGGATCGAACACCGGATCCAGCCCCTGTTTCCTCTGACGTTCGAAGTCCCGAAGGAGCTTGAACGCAGGACCCTGCAGGATGAGGATCGCGATGATGTTGAGCCATGCCATGAGACCCACACCGATGTCGCCGAGTGCCCAGGCACTGCCGGAGGCCGACATCGCACCGACGGCGACTGCGACGAGGATGAGTACCTGCAGAACGCGCTTGCCGATGGTCAGCGCCAGGGGGTTCTTGATCCGACCCAGCAGGTAGACCAAGTTGGTCTCGGCCATGTAGTAGTAGGCGACGATGGTCGTCAGGGCGAAGAGGAAGATCGAGATCGCGATGAAGCTGGCGCCGAAACCGGAGATCATCGTGTCGAGACCGGCCTGCGGCCACTTCTCGCCCGGAGTCGCGGCGATCTCTTCGACCATCTGACCGCGCCCCGTGCCGATGATGGTGGTGCCGTCTTCGCCGAACACCTTGTACATGCCGGTGGAGAGGATCATGAACGCAGTTGCCGAGCACACGAACAGGGTGTCGATGTAGACCGACCCGGCCTGGACGAGACCCTGCTTCGACGGGTGCGAGACCTCGGCGGCGGCGGCCGCGTGAGGTCCGGTGCCCTGACCGGCTTCGTTTGAGTAGATACCGCGCTGGACACCCCACTGGACGGCCATGCCGATGATTCCGCCGAAGGCAGCCTCTGGTCCTGCGTCGATGCCGAAGGCTGAGGTGAAGACGAGCTGGAAGACCGGGATGATCTGGTCGGCGTTGATCAGGGTCACGGCGATCGCGGCAATGATATAGATGACGGCCATGAAGGGCACTGCCAGCGAAGCGAAGTGCGCGATGCGCTTGACGCCGCCGATGACGATAAAGCCCATGATGATGGCGAGGATGAGCGCAGTGATCCAGGTCGGAGTTCCCCAGGCGTTCTCAACGGCGCCGGAGATGGCGTTGGACTGGATGCCCGGGAGCATGAAGCTCATCGCCATGACGGTGACTGCTGCGAAGACCATGCCGTAGACCTTGAACAGGCCCTTGGCCTTGGTGTGGCGGTAGGCCTTCTCAATGTAGTAGGCCGGTCCACCGCGGTATTCACCGGTCTTGGGGTCCTGCTCCTTGAACACCTGGCCAAGAGTTGATTCGACGTAGGAGGTCGAGGCGCCGAGGAGCGCGGAGATCCACATCCACACGATGGCACCTGGTCCGCCGAAGCCGATGGCGGTGGCAACGCCGGCGATGTTGCCGACTCCGACTCGACCGGCCAGCGATATCGATAGGGCCTGGAACGAGGAGACTCCTTCATCGGAGCTCTTGCCGCGGAACATCTGGGTGAAGATCGCTTTGATCTGTCGGATCTGGACTGCGCGAGAGCGGATGGTGAAGTAGACACCGGCACCGAGGCACAGGTAGACGAGGGCAGATGACCAAATGATGTTGTTGAGCCAGTCGAGGACTGCGGACATGCTTCTCCAATCAGGGAGGCAAACAATGGAATCGAACAGTGAGCGGAATCCAGCAGGGAGCCGGACCAAGCATTTGCATGGGCGATCACGGAAGGGAGCATGGGATTTCGCTGTGACCGACCTCATAAGTCAAACGGATTGTGACCCGCGACGCAAATCTCGTAGTCACAGCCCGAGAAATCAGGCCGGTCTCCGTCTTCGGTGGAGCCATCGACATGTTTCAAAGTGATGACAGAGTGGGCCGAATCATAGTATTCGGTTCACTATTTGGGACGGTCGCCGTAGGATGTGGTGCGGATCTCTTCGAGCAAAGACGACACGGAGAGCACTTTGGATGACAAGGAACACAATGAAACGTCGAACTGGTGCAAAGGCAGTGGCCATCGCCGCTGCCGGCGCTTTGCTACTCTCGGCATGCTCTACCTCGGCCACCGACAAAGACGGCAAAGAGGGCGGTGGTTCCCTCACAGTGGGCACCACAGACAAGGTTGTTGCTCTCGACCCGGCCGGTGCCTATGACAACGGAAGCTCGCTCGTCGAGCAGCAGGTCTACCCGTTCATCCTGGCGTACAAGCCGGGAACCGCGGAGCTCAACCCCTCCATCGCAGAATCGGCGGACTTCAGCGAGCCGACGAAGTATGAGGTCAAGCTCAAGGACGGACTGAAGTTCGCCAACGGAAACGAACTCACCTCCTCGGATGTGAAGTTCTCATTCGATCGACAGCTGAAGATCCAGGATCCGAACGGACCGTCGTCCCTCCTCGGCGGCCTGAAATCAGTGGAGACCCCGGATGACTCCACGGTCATCTTCAACCTCAAGCGCAAGAATGACCAGACCTGGCCAGGCGTGCTGGCCAGCGCCGTGGGGCCGATCGTCGATGAGGACGTATTCGAACCGGACAAGATCACCGAGAACCAGGACATCGTCGACGGCAAGGCCTTTGCCGGTCCGTACACGATCGACGGCTTCAAGTTCAACGAACTGATCACCTACAAGGCGTACAAGGACTACGCGGGCTACCTCGAGCCTGCGAAGACCGACACCGTGCAGATGAAGTACTACTCGGACGCCAACAACATGAAGCTCGACGTCCAGGAAAACACGATCGACGTGGCCTGGCGTTCGCTCTCGGCCACCGATGTCGAAGACCTCGGCAAGAACGAGGACCTCAAGGTCCACAAGGGCCCTGGCGGCGAGATCCGCTACATCGTCTTCAACATGGACACGATGCCCTTCGGTGCCAAGACCGATGACGCAGATAAGAAGAAGTCCTTGGCCGTGCGTCAGGCCATGGCAGACTCGGTCGATCGTCAGGCCATTGCCTCCCAGGTGTACAAGGACACCTTCACTCCTCTTTATTCGCACGTTCCCGACGGACTGCCGGGAGCCGATGAACCGTTGAAGTCGGAGTACGGAGACGGTCAGGGCGGTGCCGACGTCGACAAGGCCAAGAAGGCTCTCAAGGACGCCGGCGTCAAGACCCCGGTCACGCTCAACCTGCAGTACAACCCCGACCACTACGGTCCTTCCTCGGGCGACGAATACGCTCTGGTCAAGGATCAGCTGGACAAGACGGGGCTGTTCAAGGTCAAGCTGCAGTCAACCGAATGGGTGCAGTACAACAAGGACCGCACCGATGACGTCTACCCGATGTACCAGCTGGGGTGGTTCCCCGATTACTCGGATGCCGACAACTACCTGGTGCCGTTCTTCTACGACACCGACGAGACGCCCAGCTTCCTGGCGAACCACTACCGTGACAAGACGATGAACAAGGAACTGAATGCTCAGTCCTCCATCGACGACAAGGGCAAGCGGGCGGAAGCGCTGAAGAAGATCCAGGGTCAGTTGGCCGATGAGCTGCCGTCCCTGCCGCTGCTTCAGGGCAACCAGATCGCGGTGTCAGGCAAGGATGTCAAGGGCGTCGACGACACCCTTGACCCGGCGTTCCAGTTCCGGTTGGCGCTGCTGAGCAAATGAGAGCGCGAACCACGCACGTCGCCATCGACGTGAGAGTGCGCAGGGCTCTGCCCCGACGATCACCGAACTGATCGTCGGTACGAGGTGCAGGTGAGCCGCCCGGCCCACCTGCACCTCGTGGTGCGTTCGCGCAGGCCTCTCAGTCTGCCCGCACCCGCACCCCATCGTGCCCGCGCTCTGTGGCATCGAACGAGAACCACGTCGACACTCGAGATCATCGAGCTTCGACGCCAGCAATGAAGGAACACATGTCTGCAGCCATCAGCGAACCAGGGGCAGAAGCCGCCGAGACCTCGGTCGCGGTGAAGAAGCCCTCGGGGGGCGGATTGGGACGCTACGTCGTCATCCGATTCCTCCTCATCATTCCGACCATCTTCATCCTCACCACTCTGGTCTTCTTCCTCATGCGGATCACCGGTGACCCGATCACCGCATCCCTGGGCGGGCGCCTGACCCAGTCCCAGCTGGCCGAGCGTATCCACGCCGCCGGCTACGACCGGCCGATCCTCGTCCAGTACTTCGAATACATGGGCAATCTGCTCAAGGGCGACTTCGGCACCGCGGTCTCCGACGGCCAGCCCGTGTCGTCTATCCTCCTCAACTACGGAACCGCGACCGTCGAGCTCGTCTTCTACGCCCTCATCGTCGCGTTCATCCTCGGAATCCCACTCGGAATGCTCGCCGCCTACCACCGGGACAAGGCGCCGGATGCCGCACTGCGCATCCTCGCGATCCTCGGCTACGCCACCCCCGTGTTCTTCGCCGGCATGATCCTCAAACTGATCTTCGGCGTCTTCCTGCCCATCCTGCCCGTCGCAGGACGCGGCACGACCCAGACCGAATACATCATGTCGGGCGTGGTCGGGCCCACCCGGTTCTACATCATCGATGCGATCCGCATCGGCAACTTCGAAGTTCTCGGAGACGTGCTCGCCCACGCGGTTCTGCCCGCGATAGCCCTCGGCGTGCTCACCGCCGGCGTCTTCCTCCGGCTCGTGCGCACGAACCTCATCGGCACCCTGGGCCAGCAGTACATCGATTCGGGCCGATCGCGCGGAATCTCCGAATACCGCCTGGTCACTAAGCACGCCTACCGTCCCGCGCTGATCCCGATCATCACGGTCATGGGCATGCAGATCGCCCTCATGCTCGCCGGTGCCGTGCTCACGGAGACGACGTTCGAGTGGAAGGGGCTCGGTTTCAAGCTCGCCGAGTATCTCACCGCTCGTGACTTCGTGGCCGTCCAAGGAATTGTGGTCTTCCTCGCCATCATCGTGGCGCTGACCAACTTCCTCGTCGACGTCATCGCAGCCTTCATCGACCCCCGAGTGAGGTACTGATGTCCACTGAAGACAACACATCACAGGCTCCAGACAATAACGAGATCTTCGCCGAGGCGGTCCCGGGCTCCGGCGTCCCCGCCATCGCGTTCGACGACAGAGCCAAGAAATCCTGGTTCTCCCGTCTGCCGATCGTCTCCCACCTGCGGCAGTCCGTCGGCCTGCAGCGCGGGATGCTCATCACGGGTCTCATCCTGTGTGGCATCGTCCTCATCAGCGCGATCTTCGCCCCGCTCATCGCCCCCTACGGGTTCAACCAGCTCGGCACCGCCGACGGGAACTTCGGGTCGAAGCTGCCACCTGGCGGCTCGCACATCTGGGGCACCACCGTCGGCGGCTACGACGTCTTCTCCCGTGTGGTCTGGGGAGCCCAGACCGCGGTCGCCGTCATCATCGTGGCCGTGGTCATGTCACTCTTCGCCGGTGTCATCCTGGGACTCGTCTCGGGCTACCTCGGCGGCTGGCTCGACCGGATCCTCGTCGTCATCGCCGATGCGGTCTACGCCTTCCCGACTCTGCTGCTCGCCCTCGTCATGTCGATTGCGATCTCCGGTGGCCAATCCAGTGCCTGGGGCGGCATCGCCGCAGCCGCGTTCTCGATCACCGTGGTCTTCATCCCGCAGTACTTCCGCGTCGTTCGCGCGGAGACCCTGCGACTCAAGGCAGAGCCCTTCGTCGAATCGGCGATCGTGCTCGGCGCCTCGAAGACCCGGATCATTTCGAAGCACATCTTCCGCAACGCCACCCGCACACTGCCGCTGATCTTCACTCTCAACTCCTCCGAAGCGATTCTGACTCTGGCCGGACTGGGGTTCCTGGGCTTCGGAATCGAACCCACCTCGGCGTCGGAATGGGGCTACGACCTCAACAAGGCACTGCCGGATGTGACCAGCGGTGTGTGGTGGACCTCGGTCTTCCCCGGCCTGGCAATCGTACTCACCGTTCTGGGCATCACCCTGGTCGGCGAATCGATGAATGACCTCAACGATCCGCGGCTGCGGGTCCGTCGCAAAGCGAAGACGAAGACTGCCAAGCCCGCGAAGGAATCCGCGAGTGCTGGCGCGACCACAGGTGTGGAGGCCAAGTGATGAGTGAGAACGTGAACACAGCGAAGAACATCCTCGACGTCGAGGGCCTCAACGTCACCTTCTCCACTGACGGCGGCGACGTCCACGCGGTGAAGAACGTGACCCTTTCGGTCACCCCGGGGGAGGTGCTCGCGATCGTGGGCGAATCCGGTTCCGGCAAGACCGTGACCGCGCGCAGCATCCTCGGTCTCCTGCCCGAAACCGCGCAGCGATCGGGCGCGGTGATCGTCTCCGGCAAGGACGTGCTCACCGTCTCCGGAGAGCAGCTGCGCAAGATGCGTGGAACCGATGTGTCGATGGTGTTCCAGGAGCCGTCGACGGCGCTCAACCCCGTCTACACAGTGGGATGGCAGATTGCGGAGGGTCTGCGCGCCCACCACAAGCGTGCCAGCAAGGCCGAGCTCAAAGCCAAGGTCATCGCCGCGATGGAACAGGTCGGGATTCCCGATGCGCAGAACCGCTTCGACTACTTTCCGCATCAGTTCTCCGGCGGGCAGAAGCAACGCATCGTCATCGCCATGGCGCTCGCCCTCGGCGCCGAGCTCATCGTCGCCGATGAGCCGACGACCGCCCTCGACGTCACTGTTCAGGCCGAGATCCTCGACCTGTTGCGGGATCTGCGCGATCAGACGGGAACAGCGATCGTGCTCATCACCCACAACATGGGCGTCGTCGCCGACCTGGCCGACCGGGTGGCCGTGATGTACCGCGGAGACCTCGTCGAAGTGTCCTCGGTCAAACAGCTCTTCAGTGACCCGAAGGAGCAGTACACACGCGACCTCCTCGGTGCCGTCCCCCGATTGGGTTCGACGGTTGCAGGCAGCCGAAAGGCCGCTGCCGCCTCGGCGAAGCAGGATCGCGCAGGCGAATCCACCGGCGAATCCGCAGGCGCTGATGTGGACCCCGGCAAGCCTCGGGACGAACGCGATTCCATCGTCGTTGCTCGCAACCTCGACATCGTCTATCCGGGAGGATTCGGACGGTCGGACTTCCAGGCGGTGTCCTCGGTGAGCTTCGATATCAAGGCCGGCGAGGTCTACGGACTGGTCGGCGAATCCGGATCGGGCAAGACCACGATCGGGCGTGCCATCGCAGGCCTGACCAGGGCCAGCGGAGGCAGCCTCCAAGTGCTCGGGCACGAGATGGTCGGATTCAAGGAACGCGCCTTCTCTCCGGTCAGGCGCCGAATCGGGTTCGTGTTCCAGGACCCTGCGGCCTCATTCAACCCGCACTTGACGGTCGGTGAGTGTGTGGCGGAGCCCTTCGCCATCCACCAGCGGGACATGTCACCCAGGGACCGTGAGCAGCGAGTGCGCGAACTGCTCGATTCGGTGCAGCTGCCCAGCGCCTACGGTGCCCGGTACCCGCATGAACTCTCGGGCGGTCAGCGTCAGAGAGCATCCCTGGCCCGCGGTTTGGCACTCGATCCGGAGCTGCTCGTCGCCGATGAGCCGACCTCAGCCCTCGACGTGTCGGTGCAGGCCAAGGTGCTTGAGCTGTTCGTCGAGCTGCAGAACAGATTCGACTTTGCGGCCCTGTTCATCAGCCACGACCTGGCCGTCGTCGACATGCTCTCCGATCGCATTGGGGTGCTCTTCCACGGTGAGCTGCTGGAAGAGGGGACGGGCGAACAAGTTCTCGGCTCGCCGAGCAACGACTACACGAAGCGACTCATCGCTTCACTGCCGGTGCCCGACCCGGACGAGCAGGCCAAGCGCCGCGAACTGGCACGCAGCCTGCGCAGCTCCGTCGGCTGAGCCACGCGGTACCGTGTCGGGCCACAACTAACTGACGGGCGGCCCACGCTACCTCGCGCGAGGTAGCGTGGGCCGCCGTCAGTTAGTTGTGAGGGGGTGTTTGCGGAGCCTGGCAGGAAGAACTCATTCTGGACTTCAGGCTGCGTCTTGTGCTTTGCGTTTACGGATCCGGTTGACTCCCGCAACGGTCGCGCCCACGACAACCAGAATGACTCCCACGATGGCTATTGGCAAACCAGCGAGGGAGAGAATTCCAGCTCCGATGTCGGCGTCGCCAGGCTCGCCCGTATAAGTGTTAAGGAACCACCCCAGAGCCCAAATGGCAAGGCCGAACGCGGTAATCACGAGCCCGCCGATCCAAGTCAGTTTTGTCATATCTGTCCTTCCGCGCTCGTCGATTATGCCGGGTTGCCTGATCCTGCGTAATGTTTCTTTCCGAACTTTCTTACACCGTCGTAGTAGACGGTCGACATAGCTATGCACTTGTTGTATTCATCGGCGACCGTCGGCAGCGTTAGGGTGGGGTATCCTGCTTTGCATGCAGCCTTCAAGTTGGACCGAAGCTTCTTGTCGCAGCTGATTCTGTCAGTCGACGACCCATAGCAAATATCAGGTTTGTCGCATGCAGGTTTGAAGTTTGCGGCACCATAGCCGTCTGGGACCTTTGTGCAACCATTTGGAGTCCCCATTGCAGTTGATTTGCCTGGGTCTCCGTATGTGTTGACCCAGGTGTCAATGACCAGTTACCTATTTCTGCGTCTTCTGCGTCAGTCTTTGAGGGAGCCTTTCCTGGAGTCTTGTTAATTTGAAGATCGTTATAATCTGACTGGCTCCATGTGGCAGTCCAGCCGTTGTGAGTATATGAATGCTGCGCTGACGCTGCGACTGCTTGTGATGGTTGAACCGTGGCAATTATCGCCAAGTGCAAGGAACAGGCAAGCCGTAATGGATTGCCTGGTGGATGCGTAATAGCTTTGTGTTTCTCCTTCTTCGTTGGTGCACTGTGAGGTGCATCGCTCAAGGAGCCTAGATGTACAGATCTATGGTTACATGGGTGGTTGTAATAAAAATACTTTTGACCGAGCAGGCCAAGCGCTGCGACCTCGCCCGCAGTCTGCGCACCTCCGTCGGCTGAGTCGGGGGAGGGTCTAAAGATACCCGAAGGTGCTAATTACGCGCGGCGCCGCGCGTAATTAGCACCTTCGGGTA
>NZ_JABUYD010000067.1:0-1340 GCF_014897515.1 Brevibacterium sp. FME17 | reverse complement strand
TGAGGTTAGCCTCGAATAGTGGACACCCAAGGTAGCGGGATTTCAGGTCCTGCTGGAAGGATGTTCAACATGTCAGATTCGAAGCGGCAACGCCGTTCTTATACGCCGGAGTACCGCATCGAGGCCGCGAACCTCGTCATCAGCACGGGCCGATCGATCGCGGCGGTAGCGAAGGAGCTCGGAGTCGGCGAGCAGACCCTGGGCACTTGGGTCAAGGCCGAGAAAGACCGCCTCCGCGGCGAAGGCGAGTCAACCGGGCCTCTGGGAGAGGACGAACGTGCTGAACTGGCACGGTTGAAACGGGAGAATTTCGAGCTTAAACAAGATAACGAGTTCCTGGGAAAAGCGGCCGCCTTCTTCGCGTCGAAGCCTCGAAACAAGAGAAGTTCGAACTGATGGCAACGGAGAAGGCGAACTACTCGATTCGCCGCATGGCCAGGCTCCTCGACGTCACGAAGTCCGGGTTCTATGCGTGGATGAAACGACGGTCGGCAGGTCCGTCTAAGCGGGCGAGGGCGCAGCGAGACCTCGACGCGCAAGTCCGTCGAGTTCACACCGATTCTGACGATGTCTATGGGGCACCCAGAGTCACAGCGGAACTGGCTCGGGAAGGTCGGTGCGTGGATGAGAAGACGGTCGCTGCGTCGATGCGACGCCAAGGCCTCGAGGGAGTCAGCCCTCGTAAGTTCCAGCCGGTGACGACGCTGCCGGGTGTGGACACTTATCACATTCCTGATCTCGTCAAACGGGTCTGGGACCAGGGCGACTTAGATGCTGTGTGGATCAGCGATATCACGTATCTACGCACGTGGGAGGGGTTCGTCTACCTCTGCGTGATCCGCGACGGATGCTCGAGGAGAGTGCTCGGGTGGGCCATGGATGACCGACAGGATTCCGACCTGGTTGAGCAGGCGTTGCGGATGGCTCATACCCTACGAGCGATGACTCCGAATGACGTGATTTTTCATGCTGACCGCGGCGCACAATACACGTCAACGCAGCTGCATCACGCGTCCGGTGAGCTGGGGTTGAAGCAGTCGGTGGGACGCACCGGGGTGTGTTGGGACAACGCGATGTCGGAGTCGTTCTGGTCGTCGTTGAAGTCGGAGTTCTTCGATCGTCGGGTGTGGCAGACGCGGACCGAGGTCAAGCGCGAGGTCGCCCGGTGGATCGAGATTGTCTATAACCGACGACGGTTGCATTCCGCGTTAGGGATGGTGCCGCCGGTGGAGTTCGAAGGCAATCTTCTGGCTGGTCGGCAGGCTGGTCAGGTGGAGAAGGAAGCGTCTACGCAGGCTGCGTGACGTAGCACACGTGTCCACGACTTGCGGGGAACCTCA
>NZ_JABUYD010000085.1:0-327 GCF_014897515.1 Brevibacterium sp. FME17 | reverse complement strand
TAGCGACTCGCCTTGTTTGAAATTCATCGGCCTACACTCTCGTTTGCGAAGAGCCGGTTAAGGTCTACGGCGGAATCGACACGCACGCGGACACACATGGGACTGATGCAGGGTTTGGTGACATCTTGATCTGGCTTGTACACACACAATACTGGCGTCACAGCACCGTACGTTCTGACGTATGGCTACCCAGATCGACGTTGCTTTTGAGCTTTATAGGCTCATCGTAATCGAGAGTGTAAAACCGGTCTGAAACCACCGGACTCAAGTAGGCACCTCGCGATGTAATGAGTCAGGTTGCGAAACCCGAGTGCCGATCCTCGAAGG
>NZ_JABUYD010000066.1:0-1435 GCF_014897515.1 Brevibacterium sp. FME17 | reverse complement strand
GGCTCATCGTAAATAAGAGTGTAGAAGCGGCCTGAAACCACCGGATTCGAGTAAGCACCTGGCGATGTAATGAGTGAGATTGCGGAAACCGAGTGCCGATCCCCGCAGATGCTCGAGCCTTCCGTTGATGGCCTCGGTGGGCCCGTTCGACGTTCCGGGCCTGGTGAAGAACGCCAACACGTCGGCTGCTCGTCGTTTCAACGTTCGTCCTAACCGCTTCAGCTCGACCAATCCTGCTGGTAGACCCGACGCCAGGGTATCGATGACTTCCTGAAGAAGCCTTTTACCCTCGTTGCGGTCCTCGGCTCTGTATGCAGCCACGATGTCCTGGTAGACGCTCCAGGTGACTTCGACTTCAGTGAGATTGTCGTCAGCGAAGAGCTTCACGACCCTGGCTTGCTGCTTGGTCGTGAGCAGACTGGTGCCCGTATGCAGCGTCCTGCGCGCCCGATATAACGGATCCTTCGCCCGACCGCGATGGCCTGTCGTCTCTTGCTGGATGCGGCGTCGGGCCTCGTCAAGGGCATCACCGGCGAGCTTGACGACGTGGAATGGGTCCATGACTTCCACAGCATCGGGTAGTTCCTCGGCGGCGGCTGTTTTGAACCCGGAGAATCCGTCCATCGCGACGACTTCGATGGCATCGCGCCAGGACTTGGGGCGGGCGGCCAGCCATTGTTTGAAGACTTGTTTCGACCGGCCGGGCACTATGTCGAGTAGGCGTGCTGGGCCTGTTCCCTGGCTGATCGGGGTGAGATCGATGACGACCGTGACGTATTTGTCCCCGCGTCTGGTGTGTCGCCACACGTGTTCGTCGACGCCGATGACTGTGACGTTGTCGAAGCGAGTCGGATTGCTGATGAGTACTCGTTGTCCTTCGGCCAGGACCGCGGAGTTCGCGGTATGCCAGGACACCGCGAGCTTCTTCGCGATCACGGACATGGTGTCGTGATCAACAACGAGAGCACGCAGTGCCCAATCGAGTCCAGCTCGCGAGATCTTGGCCCGGGCTGGCGCCGCGGTGGTGGTGTCCTGGCGCCACACGTGGCCGCATTCGATGCACTTGTAGCGACGCAGGCGAATATGCAGTGTCGTGGGCCTGTGCCCGAAGGGTTCGTGTGCCAGTCGACGCAGAACAGTGTCGCGGACTTCGCCGTGGCCGCTACATCGTCGGCACCATTCATCGGTGGTGTTCGGTCGGCATTTCAGCACCGCTTTGTGGGCGGTGATGTGTTGGCCGATGCAGGTCAGGTCAAGGGTGTCGAGTCGAGCGAATGTCGTGAGGTCAGGCGTCGAGAATATAGGGTTGTCCACGTCGAGGTCTTTCGGATGGCTTGTGTGAGAACTTCCATCATCGGGAGACCTCGACGTCTATCCGGGTAGCGACTCGCCTTGTTTGAAATTCATCGGCCTACACTCTCGTTTGCGAAGAGCC
>NZ_JABUYD010000065.1:0-1445 GCF_014897515.1 Brevibacterium sp. FME17 | reverse complement strand
ACTAGGGATCCTTCTATGTTTGTCAAGCGGCGCTGAGTCGTGTCTCGTTGGCGTTGAGTATCCGGTAGATCTGGCGCGCGAGATAGCGTTTTAGACAGCGGCGAATCTCCTTGGTAGTACGACCTTCGGCTTGCCGCTTCTCGACGTAGGCCCGGGTTTCGGGGTGATGCGTCATGCGGGTGAGGACAGCGATGTGCAGGGCCCTGTTGAGACGTCGATCTCCACCACGGTTGAGCCGGTGGCGGACGGTGTTACCCGAGGACGCTGGGATGGGGTTGACGCCGGCCAGAGCGGCGAATGCCGCTTCAGAACGTACGCGACCGTGATGGGACCACGCAGTCAGGCAGATGGCCGCGGTCACGGTTCCGATGCCGGTCTTCTCCAGCAGTGGCGCTGCCTGCGAAGCACGGACGAGCTCATCCATCCGCGTACTGTTGGACGCGATCTGCTCGTCGAGTTCAGCGACTCGTTTGGCCAGCCGAATGACCTCGGTCCTGGCGGTTGCAATGCCGAGGTCTTCGTCGCGAGACCGCCACCGGGCAACTGTCGCGATCTGAACGCGGGTCAAGGGTCGGCGGGCTTCAAGGCCCAGGTCAACGACGCGCACGAGCGCGATCAGCGCGTTAACGGTCGCGGTCCGCTCGGCAGTCATGTGATCACGAGCCGCGATGAGGACCCGCAAAGCCGACCGCACTCCTTCGGCGCGGCGCGGTTGCCGTAGCTGGGCGGTGTCCAGAGGAAGTACCGCAGTGGCGATGCGGTGAGCGTCCAGGGAATCCGATTTTCCCAGGCTTCGGTTGGCTCGTGCGTTCATCCGAGCGGCTTCCACAACGGTGTATCCGGCCCTGCCGAGCGCAGCAGCCAGACCGGCTCCGTAGGAGGCAACGCCTTCGATGACCCACAGCGCAGCCAGATCACCACCGGTGCGACGACCAGCCCAGGAGATCGCCCGAGCCATTCCAGCAATCGTGGTGGGAAATTGGGCAGTATCGACGGCTTCGCCACTGGCAGTCAGGACCGCCAGAACGTGATTACGGGCGTGGGTGTCGACGCCGATGACGAATGGGTGAACATGAGCGACGATAGACATAGCGGTACGGGTCCTTCCTACACAGGAACAGTGGTCTGGCCGCTGGCGGCCGGCACCGGTCTGGGTAGGAGTCACTTCGGGGCAGTACTGTGATGAGTCACGCTCACAATGTGAGCGGACAGCCTTCTGATCAAGTCACCGGAGTGGGCCAGGACGGTGCCGGCAGCCTCACCCCGGACGGACAGATCCCTAGCAGGCCACCCTCAAAGAAGGGGCTGAGCATGTCTTGAGTCACGACCGGAGTGAAGCGACCAACTCCTATCCTCGTCAGCCGGTCCCAGACCAGCCACCCCAAGACTCACAGCATGTCTCCTTTAATGGCGGAGCCATGTCAGGATCGCGCTGATCACGACTG
>NZ_JABUYD010000064.1:0-1453 GCF_014897515.1 Brevibacterium sp. FME17 | reverse complement strand
GTGATGCTCCTATAGATGTCAAGCGGCTTGAAGAAGGAAGTCCCGGTACTGCGCTGCGAACTCGTCATCACGAGCTTCAGCGCGTTCGATACGTGAAACCTTTACCTGACCGACGCTGAAATGCTCGGCCACCACTCTCAGGCTCATCTTCTTTGACTCCCGCAGAGGGCGCAGGTCATTGATAGCCGGAACGATGGGTGGATTGATGATGAGCGTGTATACCTCGGCGGCGACATACCGTTTGAGACACCTCATGATCTCTCTCTTCGATTTCGCTTCCGCGGTGCGTCTGGCCACGTATTCCTTCGTTCGTGGATCGCTGGACATTCTCGACTTCACGATGTCGAACAAGGCACTATTGGCCTGCCGGTCTCCTCCTTTGTTGAGTCTGTGCCGGGTGATCTTGCCCGACGATGCCTGGAGTGGGCTGGTCCCGCACAGGGCAGCGAACGCAGCTTTCGACGTGATCCTCTCTGGGTTCTCACCAGCTGTGACCAGCAGCTTCGCTGCGGAGATTGGCCCCACGCTCTTCGTGGCCGCCAGAGCAGGGGCCACCTGTGTGGTCAGGTCAGCAAGCTGGTGATTGGCCGCATCGATCTCTTCGGTGAGAAATTCGACTCTTTTGGCCAGGCGACGCAAAGCGATCCCGAGGTGATCGTCAGCTGCCGGACGTGTTTTGGCCAGTGTTGTATGGAGGTCAGGGTCCTTGAGATCCGCGTATTTCTCCCTCACCTGGGTGGGAGCCGTGGTGAGGAAGTTGATGGTCTGCGTGATCGCCGCGGTACGTGCTTTGACGGCTGTGGTGCGGGTTTTGAGGATCAATCGGATCCCGTCGACGGCACCGCCGAGGAGTTTCGGGATCGGAAGGTCATCGAGGTCAGCGGCGACGGTCTTGGCAGCGGCGTAGGCATCTATAGGGTCGGATTTCCCGCCCCGGCGGGTCTGTCGGTTGGGGCGGATGACTTCCTTGGCGAGAACGCCCTGTGATCGGAGGTAAGCGCAGACCCCGGCTCCGTAAGATGCGGTGCCTTCGATGCCGACGGCGAGGATCGTGCCGAAGGAGAGAATGAAGTTCAGTAAGGCCGTGTATCCGGTGCTGGTGGTGGGGAATTCTTTGTCGCCGAGTTTCTTCCCGATTTCATTTGTGATGCCGACATGGTTCGTGTTTTGGTGGGTATCGATCCCGGCGTACACATTCGTTGGTGTTCCTGTCATGATGGTGGTGCCCTTTCCATTGGACTGGTGGGGTGAGGGCCAGTCGGTCGGGCAGACAGGACGTTGACGGGACTCTGTAAGTGTGGAGTCACGCTCCTATGAGGTCATGTCCCCACCGGCTGGTTCTCTTTCGGTGGTGACGGGAACCCTGGTGGACAGATCACGAGAAGGACACCGCGGAACGGGTCAGTCAGGCTTTGGGTCACACCGGGATTCCCGACCTTTCCAGTATCAACGT
>NZ_JABUYD010000063.1:0-1465 GCF_014897515.1 Brevibacterium sp. FME17 | reverse complement strand
GGCTCTGCGGAATGAAGCGTGGTGACTGAGCAGTAGATCAGTGGGTGTGTCAATGAAGGGGATGAAGGATCGGAGCCCCCATCATCGGAAGTGACGAAACAACCACCCGATGGAGACTCCGATCATGTCCGATCCTACCTTCCCCGACTCTGCTCAACCGATCTACTCAACCCGTGCTGACGCGCTCTTGGGACTCAGTGACTTCCACGTCGTGAGCGTCGAACCCACGTCGATAGGGATCCGTATCCACGTTGAGACCGACACCACCCTGACCGGCTGCCCGAAATGTGGTGTCGTTGCCAAGCTCCATCACCGACGCCGCCACTACGTCCACGACGTCCCGGGACCACGGGGCCCGGTCGAGTTGGTGTGGCACAAACGCATCTGGCGCTGCTGGGAATCTCTCTGCCCGACGTCGACATGGTCCGAGGACAGTGAGCTCATCCGTCCGCGTGCGAAGCTGAGCGTTCGTGCCGGTGTCTGGGTCGCCGATCGACTCCAATACGACGACGCTCACGTTCAAGCGCTGGCTCGTCGACTCGGCGTCGACTGGCACACCTGTTGGGTAGCAGCCAAACCGGTCCTGACCACCCGCGCCACCAATCCCGATCGGCTCGATGGCGTCACCGCCCTCGGTGTCGATGAGCATGTGTGGCGGCATGTGGGCCCGCAGACACCGCGGGTCCTGACGGGGATGGTCGATATCAGCCGTGATGAGTCAGGCCGCGTCAATGCTCGACTCCTCGATGTGGTGCCTGGCCGATCAGGGCCGGTCTACCGTGATTGGCTCAAAGCTCAGTCGCCAGGGTTTCGGGCCGGAATCAAGCACACCACACTCGATGCGTTCCGTGGGTATAAGAACGCTATCGATGACCAGTTGTCCCACACCATAACGATCCTCGATGCCTTCCACGTGGTGAAACTTGGTATCGAAGCACTCGACGATGCTCGTCGCCGTGTTCAGCAGGCCACGACCGGGCATCGGGGCCGCAAGGACGACCCGTTGTACAAGATTCGTCGGCTGCTGACGATGGGTGCGGAGCACCTGAAGCAGAAGACGGCCGACAAGATCGATGCCAAGCTCAAAGCTGGAGACCCGGACTGGGAAGTCACGATCGCCTGGGACTGTTATCAAAGTCTGCGGCGGATGTATCAAGCCCCAACACCGTTGGAAGGACGGGCCCGGTTCGAGGCGTTAGAAGACAAGTTCTCCTCGTGCCCCATCCCGGAAGTCAAGCGATTGCTGACGACGCTGAAGAAGTGGCGGAACGAGATCCTGGCCTACTTCGCCACCGGCGGGGCATCAAACGGTCCTGTCGAAGCGGTCAATAACCTGATCGAGAAGACCAGGCGCGTCGCGCACGGGTTCCGGAACTTCGAGAATTACCGGCTGCGGATCCTCGCGGTGGCGTCGGGGGCGAAGAGGAACTTACCAACGAGTCACCACGCTTAGATCCGAAGAGCC
>NZ_JABUYD010000062.1:0-1489 GCF_014897515.1 Brevibacterium sp. FME17 | reverse complement strand
GTCTACGCAGGCTGCGTGACGTAGCACACGTGTCCACGACTTGCGGGGAACCTCAAGAAGACTGCAAGGCCAGTGACAAAACCAGCTAGGAGTGCGAACAGGCCCGCAATGATCAGCACGACGGATAAGCGATCGCTACTCACGAATCTTGCTTTCTGGAAACCTGCCTGCGCATGAGATCGAGCATCTCTTTGCGGTCAGCTTCCTGCCGCTTGAGGTACTTGGTGATCCAGACAGTCGCAATTACGATGCCCGCTACGATGACGAGAAAGACAAACACTGGCAGAAGTGTCAGCAGCATGCCAAGGACGCCAAAGCTCGATTCGACGAATCCAAAGCCTTCCATATGCTCGATCCTTTCGGTGCATCTGCGGGCTCTGCCTCATTAGTTGAAAGCGATAAGGCTCATTCTATAGTGTGCGCAAACATCGCATGAGCACGATAGAAGAGGTGCATTGCCGAGATTCAGTGGCGCAACGCCGGGCAGTCAATCCGCTTTCGAAACCGTTGAAAACGGACGCGGGCCCCTTCGGGCACACGTATTTCTTGCCTTCACCTGCACAAAGTGTCCTGCGGGCGGTCACTTTCCGCCGCGAGCGTTCAATCGTGATCGCGACAATTCCCGTCACGGCCCTGACTCTACGACGAGTGTGCCAAGATCGGCATATGAATGGTTCCAAACCAGATTCGCTCTGGTCTTCGCCCACCAGTTAAGCAGCCTCTCAGTTGCTCAGGCCGTGTACTACGACTCGACCGGAATTGGAGGGACGCTTGTGTGGGTGTTCGCCGCGTTCATGTTCCCCCTGACCGCCGTACTTTTTCTACTGATGGCCCTGATCATCAAGATCCGGTCCCGCCATGGGTGGACCCGCACGAGTTCGGGACATCTCTAAGACGGTATACGAGGACGGGTAAAGGATTGATTCGGGCTCTCTCCCCAGTATCAGGGCTGCAATCTCTGCGATTTTCGAGTGCGGTCTCTCCACCGGTCTGAAACGTTGAGACTCACCCACACAACCACAGCGATGATCGCGACACGCACCCATTCCCGGAAATGCCAGACCGAGTCTGGTGTCAGGATGATCCGGCCGTAAATGAACTTCTCACAGCTCACTGCTACCAAAGCTGCCAGCAGGCATAGGGTGATGCGAAACAGGTGGTGTACCACTACGCTCCCTCGTCTGGTCTTCGGAGTCACGTCGACTTCGATGACAATCAGGCCATCGCCGCGTTCAGGGGCAGCGAGGACTTATTCTGCGGATTGCGGGTTCTCGTTCTTCTGCTCGACCCGTTTGGCCAGTTCGAGGTCGAGCAGGTTGTTGACCTTGAGCAGAACAATCAAACCGAGCACCAGCAATGAGAGCACCAGGCCACCGCTGAGCACATAAACCCCGACGGTCACAAAACTAAACACATCCATGGTCATGGGACTATTGAGGTTCCCCGCAAGTCGTGGACACGTGTGCTACGTCACGCAGCCTGCGTAGAC
>NZ_JABUYD010000061.1:0-1554 GCF_014897515.1 Brevibacterium sp. FME17 | reverse complement strand
AAGTTGTCAAGGTGAATGAGGCCAAAGGGAGTTAGGCGGCTTGCTGATCGACGACTGATTCTTCGGGTTTGTTGATCCAGGCGGTCTCAGGCAGGTCGAGTGCCTTTGGGACCTTGCCAGAGCCGAACCGTTCAGGGTGGGCAGCCCGGGCCTCGGCAAGGACGTCAGCACGTTCATCGACCTTGGCTGCCGCGAGGCCGTAGTGGACATCGGCCGGCGTATGCAAACCGAGTCTCTGGTGATGATGTTCGTGGTTGTAACGGTCTATGAACTCGTCCATGAACGTGCGAGCATCACCCAGGGACCCGAACCGCTCGGGGAAGACCGGGGCGTATTTCAACGTCTTGAACCACGCTTCGGAGTAGGGATTGTCGTTGGAGACCTTCGGTCGCGAGTGCGACCTGGTCACTTCCAGGTCGGCCAGCAGCCTGGCCACGGACTTCGACGTCATCGACGTGCCTCGGTCAGCGTGGACGACGGCCGGGATGCCGTGGATGCCGAAGACCTCACGCATCATCTCCTCGGCCAAGGGACCGGACTCACGAGCATGGACGTGGGCGCCGACGATGTAGCGGGAGTAGATATCGATCATCACGTAGGCGTCGTAGTACACGCCCCGACAGGGCCCGGGCAATTTGGTGATGTCCCAGGTATACACCTGGCCTGGCCCGGTGGCGACGAGTTCCGGGATCGCCCGTGCCGGGTGCCGGGCCTGTCGTCGACGCTCTTTGACCTGAGCGTTGTCTCGCAGGATGCGATACATCGTCGAGATCGAGCACAGGTAGACGCCACGGTCGAGGAGCGTGGCGAAGACCTCCATCGGGGTGGAATCGATGAACTCAGCACTGTTGAGAACTGCCAGGACCCGCGCCCGTTCGGCGCAGTCGAGTCGGTTGGCCGGTTCGATACTCCGTGGTGTGGGCATGGTTGGGTGTGCTGCACAGCGGGCGACTGTAGATCGGGCGATACCGGTCAGTGTGGATGCCGCCCGGGTAGAGGTCCCGCAAGCACTCAAAGCGGTGTAGGCGCCCATCAGCGTCTCTTGCGCTTGGTCTCGGTATCCGCGCTCTTGGAGGTCTCTTCCAAGAGCGCGCGTGCTTTTCCCATGATCTCCAATGCCGTCTCGGTGCGATCCAAACGCTGCTGGGCCTGGTCGAGCTCGCGGCGCAGCCTGGCGATCTCGGCCTGTTCCTTGCTCGGCTTCCCGACCGCCTGACCGGGCTTCTTTCCATCCAAGACGCCGGCATCTCGTAGCCGGCGCCATTCGGTGATCAGCGAGGAATACAGGCCCTCGCGGCGGAGATAGGCCCCGCCCTGCTGCTGCCTGCAGGCTTCTTCGTAGGCGGTGAGGTGGGCAAGCTTCTGATCGGGGGTGAAGGTACGTCGGCGCGGGCCATCAGCGCGCGGGTGCGGACTGTTCATGTCTCCATCATTCCCGATCGGTGCTGACGGTGTGGACAGAGTCGAGATACTCATGGTGGTTGTTCCTGAACTCGCCCTGCGAAGGCGGACTTGCTATGAACCGGTGGACTCAACTCACCCTGACACGCAGGG
>NZ_JABUYD010000060.1:0-1558 GCF_014897515.1 Brevibacterium sp. FME17 | reverse complement strand
CGGAAGTTTTCAAGTCAAGCGGTACCAAGGTGAGTGAAGCGACGGTTAAGCGGCTTGCGCTTCGGCCATCTTCTTCGGTTCGTTGATCCAAGCTGGCCCGGGTAGGGCCAGGATCTTGGGATCAGTGGCGGTGGTGAAACGGTTTGAGTGTTTGGCCCGGGCAGCCGCCAAGGTCTGCGAACGCTTCAGGGCCACCGCGTCAGCGAAACCATAATGCACGTTCGCGGGGGTATGGAACCCGATTCCGGAGTGCTGATGATCATGGTTGTACCAATCCACGAATCCGCTGATGAAGGCACGCGCATCGGCCAAGGAAGCGAAGCGGTCGGGGAACGTCGGCCCGTACTTCATCGATTTAAATAGCGCCTCACTATATGGGTTGTCGTTGCTCACGCGGGGCCTGGAATGAGACCGGGTGACTTCAAGATCTGACAGCAGCCCGGCAACCGTCTTCGACGTCATCGATGTCCCGCGATCGGCATGGACGACATCGGGGATGCCGTGGATGCCGAAGATCTCCTTCATCATCTCTACCGCAAGGGTCCCGGATTCGGTGGCGTGGACATGGGCACCGACGATGAATCGCGAATGGATATCGATCATCACATAGCAGTCAAAGTACTTGCCTTTCACCGGACCAGCCAGCTTCGTAATATCCCACGACATCACCTGGCCTGGTGCGGTAGCGACGAGTTCGGGAACGGTCCGGGCCGGGTGGGTGGCCAACCGGCGGCGTTCGGCGATCTGTTCGTTGCCCTTCAGGATCCGGTAGAACGTCGAGACTGACCCGAGATAGATGCCTTCATCGAGGAGTTTCGTATAAACCTGCTGGGGCGCAAGGTCGACGAACTCCGGGGAGTTCAACGCCGAGAGGACCTCGGCTCGTTCGTCCGGGCTGAGTTTGTTCGGCGGTACCACCGGCGTCTGATCGACGGGCGAGGGCGGTTTGCGATAGATCGTGGTGCGTGAGAGCCCGACCAGCCTCGCGGCTTCCCGGGTGGCAATCTTGATGTCGAGGAGTTCACGATAGGCGTGTTTCATTTCTTCTTGGACTTCGGCTCGTCCGGTGACTGCGCGATGGCGTTGTCGAAGAACGCTGAGAGTTTTCCCATGACCTCTAGGGCTGCCTCGGATCGTTCTAACCGGCCCTCACTCACCTCCAGCTGGCGGCGCAAACGCGCGATCTCGACCTGCTCCGCAGAGAGCTTGCCAATGGTTTCGCCGGGCTTTCTGCCCGTGAGAGCACCGGCATCACGGAGCTTTCGCCACTCGGCGATCTGTGAGGAATACAGTCCTTGTCCGCGCAGGAATGCTCCGCCTTCCTTGCGGGTGCAGGAGTCCTCGTACTGGGTCAACAACTCAAGCTTCTGCGCGGGGGTGAACGACCGTCGACGGGACGGTCCACCGGCACGCGGTCCGGAACTACTCATGGACCCATTTTGGCCGACTTCGGCCACAACGAGATTCGACATTATGCTGGGTTTCCTAGTTCTCGCCCTACGTGGTCGGACTGATTTGCTCTGACACCTTGGTCCCGCTCAACCCTGACACGTAGGGA
>NZ_JABUYD010000059.1:0-1661 GCF_014897515.1 Brevibacterium sp. FME17 | reverse complement strand
AGCCTGGATCCACCGATGAGGCTGGGCCGATAGCGGCGTGCCGATAGAGAGAATGCCCCTGTGATCAGGGAAAATGGAACTTGCGACAGCAACATTTCCGACCAGATCAAGGAGCATCTCGTAGGTGAAAGTCTCTCACACTCCAGCAGCAATATCCGCGACCTTCGACGACCCGAACCTCGTGTCGGCATCCGGCCTGCTCCCGATCCTCAACCTCGCCGACACAGCCGGTCTCCACACTCTGGCCGACAAACACCTCACCGTGCCCACAGACAAAGGCGCCAATGCAGGAGCGAAGGTGACCTCGCTGGTAGCGGGAATGATCGCCGGTGCCGATTCCATCGACGACATGGCCCTGCTGCGCCACGGCGGCATGAACACGCTCTTCACCGGCCGATACGCGCCCTCGACCCTGGGTTCCTTCCTGCGGACATTCACCTTCGGCCATGTTCGCCAACTCGATGCCATCGCCTCCCGCGCCCTGACCAGCCTGAGTACCCACGCCCCGCTGATTGCCCATGACCCCGACGACTACGTCTACGTTGATGTTGACGACACGATCGTTGAAGTCCACGGACATCAGAAGCAAGGCTCCGGGTACGGGTACTCCGGAGTCCGTGGCCTCAACGCCATCCTGTCCACCGTGTCCACACCCACCTCGGCCCCGATTATCACCGCTCAACGATTGCGCGAAGGCGCGGTCGGATCCCCACGCGGGGCAGCACGCCTCATCAGCGACGCCCTGGCCACAACCCGACGCTTACACGGCCTGGACCGGGCACGGGTCCTGTTTCGAGCCGACTCGGCCTACTACGGACACGCTGCGATCACGGCGGCGATCACCGGTGGGGCTGATGTGTCGGTGACCGCGCGCATGGATGCGCATGTGAAGAAGACGATCGCGGCCATCGATGAGGACGCGTGGCAGACGATTGAGTACACGAACGCGATCTATGACGAAGACAACCAGCGGTGGATCTCATCAGCTGAGGTTGCTGAGATCGACTTCACGGCGTTCGTGTCGAGAAAGAAAAGCGAGCAAGTCACAGGGCGTTTGGTGGTGCGTCGGATTCCCGAGCTCAATCCGAAAGACGTCGATGCCCCGACCTTGTTCGACACGTACCGGTTCCACCCGTTTTTCACCACCAGCGATCTCGATATGGTCACCGCGGACAAGATTCATCGCGGTCATGCGGTGATCGAGCAGGTGAATTCGGATGTGAAGAACAGTGCTTTGGCGCATCTGCCGTCGGGCAAGATCAATGCCAACGCTGCCTGGCTGGTGTTGGCCGTCATCGCGTTCAACCTCACCCGGGCAGCAGCCACGGTCGCCGGAGAAAGGCTAACCAAGGCCACGACGGCAACTATTCGGACCAAGTTGATCAGTGTTCCGGCCCGAGTTGCGACCTCAGCCCGGCGGGTGAGGCTTCACCTGCCGCAAGACTGGCCGTGGGAGACGGAATGGACACGCCTGTTCGCTGCAGCGAATGCTCCACCTGGTCAAGCTGTGGCCTGACCGACCAGCCAGCAACGGCGCGATACGAGGATTTGTAGTGGAACTCTCCGGGTAGCGAGGCCCGGCGATCCCTCCTGCCCGGAACCTGCCCAAACACCGAAATCCAGACCAGCGTGCAGCTTCAGCCTAGATCGGTGGATCGAGG
>NZ_JABUYD010000005.1:0-231871 GCF_014897515.1 Brevibacterium sp. FME17 | reverse complement strand
GCGTGGGTGCCTCCTGCCTCGATCGATCCGGGTAGGCGACCGATCTTGCATGCGAAGTTCGTGGCTCAAGACATCATCGACACACTCTTCGACGAATGACCTGCCCTTAGTTCGGTGGCACATCTGTGCACTGCCTACAGTCCTGTCGGACAGTCTTCGGACACAGTTATCTGACACTGTCCATACCGACTTGTCGGACAGCCTTCGGGCACAGTTATCTGACACTCTTCGACAAGAGCGAATGACTCACCTGCGTCAGTGACAAGTAGCCCGTCGGCGGAATGACCATTCAGGTGTAGACGTGTAGACGTGTCTAACGCTCAGCTGTAGCTGAGAGCCAAATTCTCCACCGCCGCAGATACGGATTCCGCTGCTCGACGGCCATCCTCAGCGGCGAAGGATGCGGGGAAGGTGAAACGCACACTTGTCTTAGCGACATCATCGTCGATGCCCAATGCAGTGAGCACATGAGACGGTTCATCCGAGCCGACGGCGCATGCCGAACCGCTCGAGGCAGTGATACCGAGGCGTTCAAGCTCAAGCAGCACTGCCTCACCGCTGGTGCCTGAAAAACAGAACGAGGCATGATTCGGTGTACGCGACGACTCGCTGCCGGTGAGGAAAGCGCCCGGAACAGAAGCCAGCACCTTCGCGATGAAATCGTCACGAATGGCCTGGACACGTGCAACGGCCTCTACCTGTTCCGCCTCGGCGAGTTCCAAGGCGGTGGCAAAGGCCACGGCCAGGGCCACGTTCTCCGTCCCCGACCGGCGTCCTGACTCCTGACCGCCACCGTGGATGAGCGGTTCGAGAGGGATCCGCGCCCGGATTGCGGCAACGCCGATTCCTTTCGGCGCACCGACCTTGTGCCCGGCCAAGCTCATGGCGTCCACACCGAGTCCGCTCAGCGGTAGCCAACCCGCTGCCTGCACCGCATCCGTATGGAAGAAGGCACCGGCGTCATGGGCCACATCTGCCAGGGCTGCGATGTCAGCCACAGTACCGATCTCATTGTTGGCGTAGCCCAGACTGACCAGCAGAGTGTCCTCGCGCAGAGCCGAGCGGAGGGCCTCGGTGGTGATCATTCCGTCGGATTCGACCGGTACCTGCGTGACTTCGAAGCCGTGCCAGCGAACCAGGAAGTCCACCGATGCGAGCACCGCCTCATGTTCGAGGGCAGACGTCACGATATGCCGCCGAGGTGACCGACAGTTCGCACTTTCGCCGGAGCCGGTGTTGCCACCGGTCCCAGCCCCGAGGGAAATCCCGATGATCGCAAGATTGTCGGATTCGGTGCCGCCGCTGGTGAAGATGATGTCGGTGCTGCGCATGCCCAGCACCTTCGCGACCCGACGACGGGCGTCCTTCAACGCCTCGGCCGAGGTGTGGCCGACCTCGTGATGGCTCGATGGGTTACCGAAGACGCCGGTCAGGTACGGCCAGGCCGCTTCGAGGGCCTCTCTGCGAACGGGAGCCGCTGAGGCGGTGTCGAGGTAGAGTGGTCTGCTCGAATCGGACTGCTGATCGAGTGCCATCTCAGTTCGACCCCGCGCCGATGCTGGGCCCCACGCAGATGGTGGCTTCCCGGCCCGCGTCGGTTTCAAAGTCCGCATCGATGCTGGCCTCAAGGTCGAGGTCCAGGTCGAGTCCTAAATCGATTGCGCGAACACTATGGGTCAGCGCTCCGGATGAGATGACGTCGACTCCGGTGGCGGCGATATCAGCGACGGTGTCGAGGGTGACATTGCCGCTGGCCTCCACGATCGCACGTCCTGCGATGAGGTCGACTCCCGCCCGCAGATCGGCCAGGGAGAAGTTGTCGAGCATGATGATGTCGGCACCACCATCGAGCACCGGTGCGATCTGCTCGAGACGGTCGACCTCGACCTCAATCGTCGTCGTGTGCGATAGCCGGGCACGGGCCGAGCGGATCGCAGCCGCCACATCGGCGCCCTCACCAGCCAGAACAGCGAGATGATTGTCCTTGACCATGACCGCGTCGGAGAGTCCGAACCGGTGGTTGTGCCCGCCTCCGCAGCGCACCGCGTGCTTCTCGAAGGCACGCAGTCCAGGGGTCGTCTTGCGGGTATCGACAATGCGCACACGGTGACCCGTCGTGTTCGACGCAGCCGCATCGACGAAGGCCTTGGTCTGAGTCGCAATGCCACTCATCCGCTGGCAGAAATTCAACGCGATCCGCTCGGCTCGCAGCACCGTTCGGGCGGCCCCTGAGACCGTCGCCAGTCTGTCGCCGGGAGAGAAGACAGCACCGTCGGCGACACTGACGTCCACTTCGACACTGGCGTCAACGAGCGAGAACGCTCTGGCGAAGACCTCGCCTCCAGCGAAGACGCCGGCCTCACGCGCGCTGAGGACCGCAGAGGCCACGGCGTGCTCCGGTACGAACGTCTCACCCGTGATGTCTCCCCATGGGGCATCCTCATCGAGCGCCAAGCGAAGAGCGGACTCGATCGTCGCGGTCGTCAGCATGAAACAGCCTCCTGAAGCAGGGCGGTGGTGGATCCGGAAAGTATGGAGGTGTCGGGAAAGTCTGAGCGTGTGTGGGCCCCACGACTCTCCCTCCGCGCGAGCGCATGAGAAGCGATGGACCGGGCGATCAGCGCGAGATTTGCAGTCTCGAAACGTTCGACCAGCTCCTGTGCTGTGCCTACCGCTTCCTGTGGTTCTGGTGGCGCTTGCGGTACCTGTGCCGGTACCTGTGGTGCATGTGCACCCACGGTGCGTGGAGCGGTTCGGTCACCCTCGCCGAGGTGGTCGAGCAGCGCCCGCAGTCCGTGCTCGTTGCGTTCGATGCCGAGGTGAGCCCAGGCCAGAGCCTGGAGTTCTTCACGAGAGACTGCGCTCTCTGAAAAAGAGCCTGTGTCCTCTGCAATAGAGGCTTCGTATATGCCACGAGAGAATCTCCTGACGTGAGCCTCACGCGTGGGGTTCGGTGTGGGGTTCGCTTCCGGGAACTGCGCGGAAGTGAGATTTTCGTCGATGGCTGCGGCGGCTCGTGCTCCGAAGACAGCTCCGTCAAGCAGTGAATTCGATGCGAGACGGTTAGCCCCATGTACACCGGTGCAGGCGACTTCGCCGACGGCGAAGAGTCGAGCAATGTTGGTCCGTCCGTCAAGGTCAGTGCGGATGCCGCCCATGAAGTAGTGGGCTGCTGGGGTGACCGGAATGAGGTCGGTGGCCAGATCGAAGCCGTGCGCGGCCAGTCCGCGAGCGATGCTGGGGAAGTGGGCCGTCACCTCGGGTACAGCTCGGGCATCCACGTAGCAGGGTCGACCATCCTGGGCAGCCATTCTCCGGTGGATCGCCAGGGCAACGACATCACGGGGCGCCAGCTCACCTCGGCGATCGATGTCCGGCATGAAGCGATGACCATGGGTGTCAAGGAGAAGAGCTCCGGCACCACGGACAGCTTCGGAGATGAGGAATCCGGATCCGGCCAGCGCGGTGGGATGGAACTGGTAGAACTCCATGTCGGCAACGGCTGCACCCGCACGGATTGCTGCGGCCAGTCCGTCTCCGGCAGCAGCCGCGGGGTTCGTCGTATGCGAATAGAGCTGACCTGCCCCGCCGGTGGCCAGCACGACGGCATCGGCGGTGAGCTGCTCTTGCACACCGTCCCGGAGCACCTGCACTCCGGTGACTTCGCGATTGCCCACAGCACCGGTGGCATCGCTTTCGCACCCTGTACCTGCACCAGACCCGGCATCAGGCTGGGCATCAGAGCCAGTCGCAGACCCTGCACCAGACTCGGCAGGGCAAGTGACCAGGTCGAGCAGCATCGTGTTCTCGAGCAGGCGCACAGTGCCCACGGAAACGGCGGCGCGTAGTGCCTTCGACAGGGCTTCGACAATCACCTTTCCCGTGGCGTCTCCTCCGGCGTGGAGAATGCGCGGAATCGAGTGTGCGCCCTCTAAACCGCGCGCCCAGTCACCTGTCTCGTCGCGGTCGAAGGCGACACCAGCAGCCGCGAGCTCGAGGATCCGCTCCGGTCCCTCGCTGCACAGAACGCGCACCGCTGCGCCGTCGCTGAGCCCAGCCCCGGCGGCCACCGTGTCGGCGATATGCGATTCTACGGTGTCATCGGCACTGAGCACTCCGGCGATCCCGCCCTGTGCCAGGGCAGTGTTCGACTCGCCGAGGCGGTCCTTCGTCACCACGGTGACCTCGTGTCTGCCCGCCAGTCGCAGGGCCGCGGTCAGGCCCGCGATCCCGGACCCGATGATGAGTACGTGACTCATGCGCCGCTCAGATCCGGGGTTTCGCGGCGAGCATCCGCTCCAGGGACACACGAGCCGGATCAGCCACCTCGGCGTCGACCGTGATCTGGTTGATCACCTGATCCTCGAGCAGGGCTTCGAGGACCCAGGCGATGTAGCCGGGGTGGATGCGATACATCGTCGAACACGGGCACACGACGGGATCGAGGCAGAAGATGGTGTGCTCGGGATGCTCAGCAGCCAGCCTCTGGACGAGGTTGATCTCGGTGCCGATCGCGAATGTGGTGGGCTCAGCTGCCTCGGCGATGGCCTTCGTGATGTAGGCCGTCGATCCGGATTCGTCGGCCGCGGCCACGGTCTCCTGCGGGCACTCGGGGTGGACGATGACGCGGACATCGGGGTGATCGATGCGCGCCTTTTCGATCTGTGCGGGGGTGAAGCGTTTATGCACCGAACAGAATCCCTGCCACAGGATGACCTTCGAATCCTCGATGGTGTCGGGGGAGTTGTTGCCCAGTGGGCGAGCGGGGTTCCACAGTGGCATGGCGTCCAGGTCGATGCCCATGTTCAGTGCGGTGTTGCGGCCCAGGTGCTGGTCGGGGAAGAAGAGCACGCGCTGACCGCGCTCGAAGGCCCACTCGAGGACCACCTCGGCGTTGGATGAGGTGCACACGATCCCACCGTTGCGGCCACAGAACCCCTTGATCGCGGCCGAAGAATTCATGTAGGTGACGGGGATGACGGGCACCTTGCCATCGGCGTCGAGCTCGGCGCCCAGCAGGTCATTCAGCTGTTCCCAGCAGTCCTCGACCTGGTCGATGTCGGCCATGTCTGCCATCGAGCAGCCTGCAGCGAGGTTGGGCAGGATCACCGACTGCTCCGGGGTGGAGAGCAGGTCCGCGGTCTCGGCCATGAAATGCACGCCGCAGAAGACGATGGCTTCGGCCTCCGGGTGGTTCTGCGCGGCCTTGGCGAGCATGAAGGAGTCGCCGATGTAGTCGGCGTGCTCGACGACCTCGACCCGCTGATAGTGATGGCCGAGGATGACGACCCGATCGCCGAGCTCGGTCTTGGCCGCCACGATCCGTTCGTCCAATTCTGCCGCCGAGGCGTCCCTGTACTCCCGTGGAATCTCACCCTGGCGCGGAGCCGAAGAAGGAATCGGATCGTCCATCGAGGCACCCGGCCCATAACCGGGTTTGACGTCGACATCCCACGGGGCGTCGATTAGGTCTGTCGAGCACATTTCGTCATCCGAACCGGTCGTGGAGATGTCCTTGAGGGTGAGCTCGATCGAAGCTGTTGTGGTCATCATCGTCCTTCACAGAGTGGAACAGTACGTCCCGAAAAAGTTTTGCGCATATTTGAGCTTAATGATCATCGCTCGTAATGTAAAACACCGATGTGCGGCAGACCGGGGTCGATGATCTAGTCTGGAAACTGGCTCGTAATCCGAGTCGACCCGAACGCGAACCCGCACGATTCGGCCGGCACCACCGCCTGCCGCCGACTTGTGCACATGCGACGCTGACGATGCGTCGCCACCCAGACGAAGGCCGACCGAAGAGGATGCCCATGCCCTTGCCCCATGAACAGTCACCCGCACAGCCCGAGAATTCCGTGGCTGATCAAGACGAGACGGTTCCGCCCTACGGGGGCGGTTCCAGCCAGGCCGCTCCCAGCGCACCCACTGCCGGTACCGCTTCGGCGAGTGCAGCTTCGGCTGGTGCGGCCACACTTCCGCCTCGGCGGGTCCGGACTCTTGACCTCCTCAAAGCCAAGTCAGAGGGCCGTCGCTGGGCGATGCTGACGAGCTATGACCAGTACACGGCGGCACTGTTCGAGCAAGCCGGAGTCGAGGTGCTGCTGGTCGGTGACTCCGCGGCCAACAATGTCTACGGCCATGAGACCACGCTGCCCGTCACCGTTGATGAGCTTATTCCGCTGGCCCGAGCCGTCTCGAGCGCGACCTCCCGGGCGCTCATCGTCGCGGACCTGCCGTTTGGCAGC
The DNA here is from genome assembly GCF_014897515.1 of Brevibacterium sp. FME17. Classification (NCBI taxonomy): domain Bacteria; kingdom Bacillati; phylum Actinomycetota; class Actinomycetes; order Micrococcales; family Brevibacteriaceae; genus Brevibacterium; species Brevibacterium sp. FME17. Next base: position 225,623 of record NZ_JABUYD010000005.1, on the reverse strand, counting down.
TATGAGATCTCCGATGAGCAGGCGGTTGCGACTGCCGTGCGCTTCATGAAGGAAGCCGGTGTCCACGCGGTCAAGCTCGAAGGAGGCGTGGCCGTGGCCTCGCGGATCAAGGCGATCACCACCGCCGGCATCCCGGTGATGGCTCACATCGGCTTCACGCCCCAAGCCGAGCACAACCTCGGCGGGTACAAGGTCCAAGGCCGTGGGGGCGCCGGTGATGCGCTGCTGGCCGATGCCCGTGCCGTCGCCGAGGCGGGGGCATTCTCCGTGGTCATGGAGATGGTTCCAGCCGGTTTGGCTGGGCAGGTGACCGCAGAGATGGCGATCCCGACCGTGGGAATCGGCGCCGGTGCCGACTGCGATGCCCAGGTGCTTGTGTGGCAGGACATGGCGGGCCTGCGAACAGGGAAGGCACCCAGGTTCGTCAAGCGATATGCCGACCTGCATTCGGTGCTGACCGATGCCGTCGGCCGCTACGTCGACGAGGTCAAGAGCGGCGAATTCCCTGAACCAGAGCGGAGCTTCGACTGATGGAGGTCAGCGGAATCCAAGCTCTGCGCGCCTGGCGGAAACAGCAGACGGGCACCGTGTCCCTGGTTCCGACGATGGGTGCACTGCACTCGGGTCATCAGGCGCTGATGGACCGGGCTCGGGCATCTGGAGACGCGGTCGTGACCAGCATCTTCGTCAACCCGCTGCAGTTTCGAACCGATGAAGACTTCTTCCAATACCCACGTCCTTTCCAGGCCGACTTGGACGTCTGTGAGGCGGCCGGAGTGGACTTCGTGTTTGCTCCGGCACTGGGGGAGATGTACCCTTCGGCCCCCGAAGCCACCGTCTCCTCGGGACGAATGGGCGCCGTGTATGAAGGCGCGGCGCGACCCGGGCATTTCGACGGAGTCCTGACGGTGGTGGCCAAGCTCTTCACCCTGACGAAACCGGACTCGGCGGTCTTCGGGCTCAAGGACATCCAGCAGTTCTGCCTGGTCAAACGCCTGATCGTTGACCTCAACTTCGACATCGAACTTATCGGTCTGCCCGTGGTCCGCGACGACGACGGATTAGCCATGTCGAGCCGCAACGAATACTTGGCGCCGGCCGATCGAGCGGCAGCCTTGGCTATCCCTCGTGCTCTGGATGCCGCAGCCGACGCGGCTTCTGACGGATCGCCGGTTGGAGTCGAAGCGGCAGCAGAGACGGTGCTTCAGGCAGCTGCTGAGCGAGGAGACCTTGACCTCGTGTATCTCGCCCTCGTTGACGCCACGACCTTTCGACCGTGTGCCCAGGACTTCGCAGGACAGGCCCTGCTGCTGGTCTCGGCGACTGTTGGAGGCACTCACCTCATCGACAATGTGGCGCTTGAATTTCACCGTTCTGCGTGAGCGAATTCGACGCCACCGTGTCTGCGAACTTGGCTGTCACGGCCCGGTGAGTTCGACTATCGAGCGTGAAATTCCCCAACATTCGTCTATCGGATAACACCGTCGGTGTTTGCCGTGGAGAAATGAAAAAACGAGCATCACACCCTATCCGATGCGTAAACGTGACCTGAATATATAGGAATTGTTAAGTTACTGAAATACGCCTGTGGACGGGATTCTGGGCACAGCATCGTTTGTTCCATTATCCGACGTCGTCTCTCCGCTAGCCCTTGTTCTGAGTGTCCGGTGTGAATAGACTCCAAATCAGCAACCGCGAAAAAAGGGACTGCTAGTTCGCCGTAGCCGAAGGAGATGACGGAAATGCAAAGCGCAGATATATGGTCGGTCCTCACGAAAGTGGGACTGGCGATTCTTATACTCATCGTCACATGGATACTTGCTGCAATCGTCAAATGGGCGATCGGGAAATTGGTGACGAAGATACCGGCACTGCAGCGTGACGGAAGCGACGGTCGGCAGATCGGAAAGTCGATCGGTCAGATCGGCGGATTGATCATCTGGCTGCTCGGTCTCATCGCTGTGCTGCAGCTGTTCAACCTCGATCAGGTCCTCAGTCCTCTGCAGGGACTGCTCGACGGAATCTTCGGATTCCTGCCCAACATCATCGGTGCAGGTTTCATCTTCTTCATCGGCTTCGTCTTCGCCAAGATCGCCAAACAGCTGGTTCAGACGGCACTCAATGCCGTGGATCTGACCAAGCTGACGTCGAAGTTCCGTTCATTCGGCGATCGCGCCACGGGTGTCACCGAGACTGCCGCCGGCACCGCGCCGCAGCAGAACAACGTCAACGCACAGCAGGCTGCCTACGGCCAGCCCCAGCAGGGCCATCCCGGCCATCCCGGCCAGCAGGGTCAGCCTGGCCAGCAGGGCTACCAGGGTCAGCCCGGTCATCCGGGTCAGCCAGGTCAGCAGGGCCACCCAGGTGCCGGTAATCCCAACGCTGAGGCGAACGCCAAGATCTCATCCCTTGTCGGCAACCTCGTCTTCGGGATCATCATCATCGTTGTCTCGATCTCGGCACTGCAGGTGTTGGGCATCGCGGCGATCTCGCAGCCGGCACAGCAGATGCTGGAGATCTTCCTCAACGCCATTCCGCTCATCATTGCGGCAGGCATCCTGCTGGCGATCGGCATGGTCATTGCCAAGTTCCTCGGCAACCTGCTCGAAGAGGTTCTGCGTGGAGTCGGCACGGATCGTGCGGTCGAGTCCATCGGAATCGTTCCCGAAGGCACAAGCGCCTCAAGCGTGATCACCAAGATCGTGCAGGTTGCGATCATGATCTTCTTCGCAATCATGGCGACGCGTCTGCTCGGGTTCCCCGAGATCACGAACATCCTCAATGAGATCCTCGACCTCGGTGGCAGCGTCCTCTTCGGTGCCGCAATCATCGCCGCAGGTTTCCTCATCGCAGCACTGATCGGCAAGTTCATCACGAACTCCGCCGCCAGCAAGGTCCTGCGGTACTCGGCCATTGCACTCTTCATCGCGATGGGTCTGCGCTACATGGGGCTGGCCGATTCGATCATCAACCTGGCCTTCGGTGCCGTGGTCATCGGCGGAGCCGCCGCCGCTGCCCTGGCCTTCGGTCTGGGTGGTCGCGATGCCGCAGCCAAGATGCTCAACAAGGTCGATGTCGAGGCCGCTGTCGACAATGACGGTGGAGCTGACCGTCACCCCCGCAGTGCCAGCGGTGCCCGCAGTGCCAGCAGTGCCAACAGCGCTGGCGGCAACGCCGGCGGCGCCAGCACCACCGGTGCCGGAAACAGCGGAATCGGAACCGGCGGAGTCGGCAGCACCGGACACGGTGGAGCCGGAACCGCAGGACATGGTTCAGCCGGAACCGTCGGCCACGGCGGCGCCAGTGCCGGGAGCGACACCCCACTGGGCGGTCCCGACGACACCGGTCGCCGCGGTGGACCCGAAGACACAGGTCCACTCGGTGGTCCAGACGGCAGCGGTCCCGTACCGCCTGCCAGCTGAGAGCCATGACAGGTTCAGGTCATATTGCATGACACGAGGAAGGTGCGAGTCGGGGAATTTCCCCCGGCCCGCACCTTTGTCTGTCTGCGACTGTTGCCAGCGTGCCCAGTCGGCACCCCGAGCGCCGGCTGGAACTACATCGGGATGGCGATGACGGCGATGCCCATGATCACGAGAACGGCGGCGGAGACGGCTTCGATGTAGAAGTCGGTGCTTCTTCTCTGCAGGGCGGCCGCGGCCATACCGGCCATGAAGGCGAGAAGGATCTGGTAGGCCAGCATCAGCCCGACCACGACCGAGACCAGCAGCAGGTAATCGGCTCCCGCCGCAGATGAGGGCACCAATGTCGGCATGACGGCGAGGAAGAACAGTCCCGCCTTCGGGTTGCTCAACGATGAGATCAGGCCTCGGCGATATGAGATGACGGACCGCAGCTGTCCCCATGATTTCTTCGCACCGGATTCGGTGCTCGCGTCGGCAGAGGAGCCGACACCCACCTCGGCGGCCTCGGACTGCGCGGCTTCAAGCTCAGCGCTTTCGAGTTCGGTGAGATCATCGGTGGCTGCCGCGATCTCACTGACCTGGCCGCGCGGAGGCATCCCGCGCAGTTCGGAGCGGATCCGCAGGGCCTGCCGGGCCGCCAGGGCGCCGAGGAAGCACAGGTAGAGTCCGCCGACGACCTTGAGCACGATGAGTGCGGAAGGGAAAGTTGTGAGCAGGGCGGAGATTCCGGTCAGGGCCGCGATCATCCAGATCGTCATGCCGGTGGCGGTTCCGAGCGAATAGATCAGCCCGGCCTTGCGGCGCAGGGCCGAGAGGCGAACCGTGAGGATCGTCTCGGGCCCGGGGGTGACGGCAAGAGCGGTCGCGGCCCCGGCGATGGTGATGAGCTCGGCTCCGGTCATGGTGCTCCTTCAAGGACGGAGACCAGGCAGTTGACCTGGTCTCAGTGGCAAATGCGACGCTGCACGATGACGGCCCGATGCAATGCGCACGGACAGGGATGTACCGGGCACGACGAGCTCTGCCTCAAGTCTGCCGTACAGCACCCCGAATAAACATATTGAGAAAAGCAATCATTTGCTAACAACCATTCGGCGTTACCGAACGATCATCGGCTAGTCTGAACGCATGTGGGATCTCAACCGACTGCGCATCTGGCGGGCCGTCGTGGCCACCGGTTCCGTCGTCGACGCCGCCAGGAGTCTCAACTACACGCCGGCCACCATCAGCCAGCACATCACGACGCTGCAGAAATCCGTCGGCGTCCCCCTCTACCGCAGGTCAGGGCGCGGCATCGAGATCACAGATCTGGGCAAGCGCCTGGCCGAGGAATCTGCCGACGTCTTCACCGGCCTGAGCAGACTCGACAGCCTCGTGGAGAGTTTTCGCACCGTAAGTCGACCCCGTATGCGCATCGCAGCGTTCACCTCATTCAACGCCGGACTGCTGCCGGGAATCATCGAGTCGGTGGCCCTGGAGCACCCGGACATGCGCTTCGACATCCAACTCAATGAACCGGCCAAGGTCCGCCGCAGCCACTGCACGATCGAGGTCCGCAGCGAAGTTCCCCAGGACGACGAGGTCCACCTGCCAGGAATGACGCGCACGGTCCTCTTCGACGATGACTACCGAGTCGTGGTCTCGGCCCGGCATCGATTCGCGAGGCTCGACTCCGTCCCGTTCAAAGATCTCGAAGACGAGCGGTGGGTCGACTATGACCTGTGGGCTGGGCCGACTAGCAAGGTCGTCGACCTCGCCTGCGCTGCCGCCGGGTTCGAACCCCGGACCTTCGCCGCCTCGGAAGACGAGTTCGCTGCCCTCGCCCTCGTCGCTTCGAATCTGGCGATCACCGTCTTGCCGCGCCTGTCGTCTGCCCAGCTGCGGCCGGGTCTGACCGCGGTCGGCCTCACCGACCCCACCCCCGTGCGCCGCGTCGTCATGCATGTGCGCGAGCGCGAGGCGCATCTGCCGCACGTGCGCTCCTTCGTCACCGCCGCCGAGGCGGTCGTGGCCGACTACCTGGCACGCTGAGATACCGCTTTTCCCGCCCTGAGATACTCATTCTGCCTAGGCCGAGGCCCCGTTCTGCCTACGCTGAGATACCCGTTCTGCCCAGGGAGACTCACCGTTCCTCATAGTGGGCTGAGTCCCCGGCGTCAGGGCGGTGGGATAGGCTGTTCGGGTGAGTTCTGAAATCGAAATCGGCAAAGGCAAGCGCGGTCGTCGCGGCTATTCACTCGACGATATCGCCGTCATCCCTGCTCGGCGCACCAGAGATCCCGAAGATGTATCCCTGGACTGGCAGATCGACGCCTACAAGTTCGACCTCCCATTCATCGGAGCCCCCATGGACTCCGCCATGTCGCCGGAGACCGTGATCGCCCTGGGCAAGCACGGTGGCCTGGGCGTCCTCGACCTCGAGGGCCTCTGGACCCGCTACGAGGACCCCACTCCGCTGCTGGCCGAGATCGCTCAGCTGCCTGCTGAGATGGCGACGTCGCGGATGCAGGAACTCTACTCCGCACCCATCCAGGCCGAACTCATCACGGCCCGCCTCGAACAGATCCGGGAAGCAGGAGTCACCGTCGCCGGTGCCCTGACCCCGCAGCGGACTCAGCAGTTCTACAAGACCGTCATCGACGCAGGTGTCGACATCTTCGTCATCCGCGGCACCACGGTCTCCGCCGAGCACGTGTCCTCGCACACGGAGCCGCTCAACCTCAAACAGTTCATCTACGAACTCGATGTTCCCGTCATCGTCGGCGGTGCCGCCACCTACACCGCGGCTCTGCACCTCATGCGCACCGGCGCTGCCGGTGTCCTCGTCGGCTTCGGCGGGGGGCCGGCCGCAACGACACGCAAGACCCTGGGTCTCCACGCTCCGATGGCCACCGCGATCGCCGATGTCCACGCTGCTCGGCGTGACTACATGGACGAATCCGGCGGACGCTATGTCCACGTCATCGCAGATGGCGGACTGGGCAGCAGCGGTGAGATCGTCAAGGCCTTCGGCGTCGGTGCCGACGCCGTCATGCTCGGCACTGCTCTGGCTAGGTCGACCGAGGCCCCTGGCCGTGGAATGCATTGGGGCGCCGAGGCGCATCACCCCGAACTTCCCCGCGGACACCGCGTGGAGCTGGGAACCGTGGGCAGCCTCGAGCAGGTTCTCTTCGGCCCCGGACGCACCGCCATCGGCGAACTCAACCTCGCCGGTGCCCTGCGTCGTGCACTCGCGACCACCGGCTATGTCGACCTGAAGGAATTCCAGCGCGTGGACGTCACCGTCTCGCCCTATCAGCCTGGATCGGTGGTTTGATCTGTTCCGCCTGGCGCTGACCCCCAAATGGTTGGGGTCCCTGCTGATCGTGCTCATCCTGGTCACCTGCTTCGTCGGACTCTCGGCATGGCAGGTTGAACGGGCTCAGCACAAGAACGATGCTGTCGATTCGGCGAACGTCGAGGAGATCGAACCGTTCAACGACGTCATGGAGGCCCAAGCACCCATGCCGGGCATCCTCGCCGATCAGCGGGTGAGCCTGTCCGGACACTGGCTCCCGGACGATCAGGTCGTCGTCCCCGGACGCGTCCTTGATGGGGACAAAGGCTTCTGGGTGGTGACGATGTTCGCACCCGATGATGCCCGCCTCGGCGATTCGGCCGGTGCCAACGCCGACGACAAGACCATCGCGATTCCGGTTCTGCGCGGCTTCACCACCGATGAGAAGACCGCCATGGACTCCCGTGCGGCAGAGGGCCCAGTCAAGATGAAGGCGCAGATCGGTCCCGTTGAGGGTCCGATGCCCGGAAATTCACTGCCCGAGGGGCAGGTGCGCAGCGTCTCCACAGCGCAGCTGATCAACATGTTCCCCGACCTGCTGACCTATTCGGGGTTCCTCATCCCCGAAGAAGCCACCGGTGACGCAGCCTCCATCGCGACAGACGGACTGTCCTTCGTGCCGCCGACGATGACGCGGGACGAAGGTGGATTCGATATGCAGTCCGCTGGCTACGCGATCGAATGGCTGATCTTCGCAGGCATGGCCCTGTACATGTGGTGGCAGCTGCTGCGCGATGATTTCATGCGCCGCCGCCTTGATGCTGACTCCGATTCTCAGGATCCGGTGAACCGCGACGAGTATGTTGTCGTGAAGGCTGCAGGCCAGTCCAAGATCGATCCCGAGGTGATGTCGGGACTGACCGGGCTTCCTGCCCACAGGCATGGAGCGAAGAAACCTCGCACCCGCCGCGGCAGATCCGCTGCCGGCGGCAACGCCGATTCGACCGATGCCACCGCCAATTCGACCAACACCACCCCGACCGGAGGAAACCGAGCGTGAGCCAAGAACCCGAGTCCCTGGATTCCCGCCCCGACTTCGATGACAGCAATGTGTGGAGCGTCAAACGCTTCACCTCGGCGCGCAATGCCCTGAAGTTCTATCGTGTGATGGCCATCATCACCGGAACGATGCTCCTCATCCTCACCGTCGAGATGGTCTACAAGTACCTCATCGCCGCTGACTCCGCGACGGCACTGAACTTCGGCGGCTTCAACCTGGCAGCCGCGATCGCGATCTGCCACGGCTGGTGCTACGTCGTCTACCTCATCGGCTGCTTCTGGCTCAATCAGCAGATGCGCTGGACCCTGGGCCGCTATATCGTGTTGGCTCTGGCCGGCGTGGTCCCGGTGATGTCGTTCATCCTCGAGCGTCGAATCCACCGTCAGGTCGAAGCAGAATTGGCGGCGGCCGTCGTGGTCGCTCCCAAGAGCTGAGGCCAGTAGTTGGGCACTGGGTGCCCGGTGTTTAGAATTAGGTCATGACGCAAACCCAGAGCACACAGGTGCCTCCTGTCCTCGTGGTCGATTTCGGTGCGCAGTACGCGCAGCTCATCGCCCGACGGATCCGCGAGGCCGGACTGTATTCCGAGATCATCGCCCATGACGCCCCGGCCGCGGAGTTCGCAGCCAAGAATCCAGTCGCCATCGTGCTCTCGGGTGGACCGTCGAGCGTCAACGATGAAAGCGCCCCCGGATTCGACACCGCCGTCTTCGACCTCGGCGTGCCCACCATGGGCATCTGCTACGGCTTCCAGCTCATGTCGACGGCCCTGGGTGGAACGGTCGCCAAGACCGACAAACGCGAGTACGGCTCGACCCCGGTCACCGTCGCCAGCACCGGTGCGCTCTTGGCCGAGACGCCGAACAGCTACAAGGTGTGGATGTCCCATGGTGACTCCGTCGCCGAGGCGCCCGCTGACTTCGATGTCCTCGCCTCGACCGCGGACACCCCGGTCGCGGCCTTCGAGTGTGCCGCACGCAAGTTCGCCGGCGTGCAGTGGCACCCCGAGGTCCTCCACTCCGAGTACGGACAGCAGATCCTCGAGAACTTCCTCTTCAACGTCGCCGGACTCAGCGCCGACTGGACCAACACCTCGGTCATCGACGAGCAGATCGAACTGATCCGCGCCCGCGCCGGTTCGAAGAAGGTCATCTGCGCCCTGTCAGGAGGAGTTGACTCCTCCGTGGCCGCCGCACTGGTCCACAAGGCCATCGGTGACCAGCTCACCTGCGTCTTCGTCGATCACGGACTCCTGCGTGAGAACGAACGCGAACAGGTTGAGAACGACTACGTGAATTCGATCGGCGTCCGCCTGGTCACCATCGACGCACGTGAGCAGTTCCTGTCCGCACTCTCCGGTGTCATCGACCCGGAGACCAAGCGCAAGATCATCGGCCGCGAATTCATCCGCACCTTCGAGAAGGCCGCAGCCGACCTCGTACTGGAGGCCAAGGACGAGGGCGAAGAGATCGGGTTCCTCGTCCAGGGCACGCTCTACCCCGACGTCGTCGAATCAGGCGGCGGCTCGGGCACTGCAAACATCAAGAGCCACCACAACGTGGGCGGCCTGCCCGATGACATCACCTTCGAGCTCATCGAACCCCTGCGTGCCCTGTTCAAGGACGAGGTCCGCGCCATCGGCCGTGAACTCGGCGTCCCCGATGCCATCGTCTCCCGCCAGCCGTTCCCCGGTCCGGGACTCGGAATCCGCATCATCGGTGAGGTCACCGAGGATCGTCTGTCGATCCTGCGCCGCGCCGACGCCATCGCCCGCGAAGAGCTGACCAAGGCCGGCCTCGACGGGGAGATCTGGCAGTGCCCGGTCGTCCTTCTGGCCGAAGTGCGCTCGGTGGGTGTCCAGGGCGACGGGCGCACCTATGGCCATCCGGTCGTGCTGCGCCCAGTCTCCAGTGAGGACGCGATGACCGCTGACTGGACACGCGTTCCCTACGACGTGCTCTCGGTGATCTCGAACCGCATCACGAACGAAGTCGACGACATCAACAGGGTCGTCCTCGACGTCACCTCCAAGCCTCCGGGCACCATCGAATGGGAATGATCCTGGTCCCCGACCACAATTCCTGAACAGTGTTCAGCTAGGGTGGGTGATGCCCGAGTGAGCCTCGGGCATCACCTAACCATCGGAGAACTCATGTCATATGCGCACACCGACAGTCCAGCCTCGGCGAGGGGCCCGCGAGCGAATTCGGCGGGCAGGGCCGGCGATATCGCACTGATCGCGGTCTTCGCCGCTCTGCTGGCGGCGTTCGCGATCATGCCGCCGATCCCGGTGGGACCCGCCGGTGTGCCGATCACCCTGCAGACCTTCGCCATCGCGCTCTGCGGTCTGGTGCTGGGCCCCTGGCGCGGCGGGGCCGCAGTTCTGCTCTACGTCGTCCTGGGGCTGCTGGGTCTGCCGATCTTCTCCGGCATGAGCGGCGGCATCGGCGTGCTCGCCGGACCAAGCGCCGGCTACATCACCTCGTTCACGCTCTACGCCTTAGCCACCGGCTTCGTCGCCCGCTGGGCCATTCGCCGCTTCCGCGGATCGAAGCTGTGGATCGCACTGTTCCTCGGCGCGCTGGGGTCGAGTCTGCTTCTCAATCACCCACTGGGAATCCTCGGGATGTCGATCAACGCCGACCTGCCCCTGGGCGTGGCAGCGGTCGCGGACCTCATGTACTGGCCAGGCGACATCATCAAAAACGTCCTCGCGGTCTCCGTCGCCCTCCTCATCCACCGGGCCTTTCCAGATGTCCTCCGTCGACGAGGTGTCCCGACGCCGGTGCCCAACGCGCGGACTGCCGGCGCTGGCTCTGCAGGTTCTGGTTCCGAAGGTGCTGCGGCGCAGTGATCTTCGGACGAAAGGGCGGTCCTGCTTCAGCGGGGGAGGGGACACGGGAGATCTCGTTCTCCGAGGTCTCGGTCGGGGTCCTCGATGACACTCCAACGGGCGACGTCTACCGCCCGATCCTCACCGACGTCAACGTCACTGTGGACGAGCCGACAGTTGCCATCATCGGAGCCAACGGGTCTGGGAAGTCCACACTGCTGCAGCTGTTCAATGGGCTGGTCACCGCGAACTCGGGCCAGGTGTTCATCGACGGTCTCGACCCGGTCGTCGACGCCAAACAAGTCCGTTCGCGTGTGGGTTTCGTCTTTACCGACCCGGCTGCGCAGTTGGTGATGCCGACCCCCCTGGAGGACATCGAACTCTCCCTGCGCAAGCGTGTGCCGAAGGCGGAACGTCGTGGAGCTGCCCTAGCCGTGCTCGAGGAACTGGGCATCGCTGAGCTGGCCGATCGCAGCGTCTATGAACTCTCCGGCGGTCAGCGGCAGCTAGTGGCACTGGCCGCTGTGCTGGCTGTCGACCCGCAGATCCTCGTCCTCGACGAGCCGACGACGCTGCTGGACCTGCGCAACAAGGAGAAGCTGCGCAAACTTCTCACAGACCTTGTCGCTCGTCGCGGTGTGCGCGTGATCTTCTCGACCCACGACTTGGAGTTCGCCGAGCTGGCCGACCGTGCTCTCGTCGTCGATTCCGGCCGTATCGTCCACGACTCGGCCCCCGCCGAGGCGACGCAAATGTACCGTGAGCTGATCATGAGCGACTGTTCATGAGTCGCCGCTCCCGTGCCGGTATCCGACCGCGACCGCAGCTGTTCGGCAAGGTGGCGCACACGCCCGGTTGGCTGCACAGAACAGCACCCGGGGTGAAGCTTGGTGTCATCGCCCTGATCGGAGTCGTGGCACTGATCTTTCGTGACCCGATCATCAACTGGTCGATGTTCGCCGTGCTCGTGGTTCTCGGCTTCAGCGCCAGATTGAAGCTGCACCATTTTCTCAAAACCTGGCTCTACGCAGGGGTCTTGATCCTCATTGTCGTGGTCATGCAGTATTTCTTCGGATCGCTGCAAGCCGGCCTCACCGTCGGCGGCACCGTGTTCGCCTGTGTGCAGGCCGCCCTGCTGCTGACCCTGACGACGACCGTGGCGCAGCTGCTCGACACCTTCACCGTCATCGTCTCGCCGCTGCGTTATCTTCGCGCCAGCCCGGATACGATCGCACTGACCGCAAGCCTCATGGTGCGCGCCATCTCCCACATCTCCGGACTTCTGGGGGAGGCCGACCGTGCCGCCCGAGCCCGCGGCCTCGACTCGAGCATCAAGGCCAGGGTCGTCCCTGCGATCCTGCGCTCGGTGAAGTACGCCCAGGACACAGGCCGAGCACTCGATGCCCGCGGGATCGTGGACTGAACCGGCCGAGAAGGCTATGTCTGCTGATCTGACACGGTCAGTTTTCGGCTGACGGTCTTTGGCGCACGGTGTTCTGTTCGACCGTAGAAGCAGACGGTGAGGATGAGAGCGACAAGCAATATCCAGGAACTGATTGAGCTTCTGTCGGGGAAGATGACCGTTTCTGTGATGAAGCTGATCCCTGGGACTGATGCCATGATGGCTGACGTCATGGTGGCTGATGTTCTCATCATCCCGGATTGGATCATGATGAGTGGCAGCGCGACGGCAGCGAGCCCGAGAGGGACGAACCACATCACCAGTGATCCGGCATGCGCTAGGGAAGGGTACTCCCGCCAGCTCGCCGCGGCGCAGACGAACGCCAATATATAGGTGGCGTGGTAGCGCACTGCCAAGATTGAATATGCTGAGACGCCTTGTGTGGAAAGGCTGCGCGAAATCGTCGCGAGAACTGCAAGCCCGATTCCTGCAATGACGCCGAGCAGCATTCCTATGATCGTGCCGAGCCCGGGAGCCGACGCCCCCGTCATGTGCTGCGACCAGCCGAACCCGATTGAGAGGAGGAAGATCGTGATGGAGATCAACCAGAGGCGAAGAAGTGGCAGACGATTTTTGAAACTGGCGATGACAAGCGCCGCGAGCGGGGCTGCCGCTGCTTCGGCTCCCGCAGCCAACGAAGCTGGAATCCAGATCAGTGCAAGATAGAAAGCACCGAAAGTGATTGCGGTTGCCAGGTTCAACGCGACAGCGCCCGCCGCTCCGATCTTCGCATCGGAGGTCTTGTGCGTGGCCTTGAGGAACATCCCGGTGATTGACGCTACGAGGAACGCACACCCGAGGAAGAGAAACATCGATCCTGGACTGACGGTGAGGCCGACGACAGCATTGGCCGCGCCCTGAAACGTGGCACCGATGATGATGAGCAACATCAGCGTGTCCTGGTTAATGTGTCGGAAACCTTGAAGATGGCACCCTCTAGCGGCAGTTTCGCATGCGACAGATACCCGGCCTTGCTGCGCAGGACTCGGCGCTCTTCGGCGAACTGGGCGGCTCCAGACCTTTTGCCCCGACCCAGTACGGCGGGGACGACGGTGTCACCGAATCCTTGCGGATAGACCTTTGGCATGGTGGCCATCCTTCCAGGTTCCTGTATCGACTTGCCAGGTCAGCTATCTTCAACCGCTGAGCGAGTCCCGCAGGTCGAACGGGACGAACGGGAAAGACCGAACCTCGTCTGAAGCCCAAAGCAGACCTCGGTGACGGGAGCTTCGAACGAAGAGTATCCTCGGCGGTAGAACGGCAACCGATTCATGTCTCAACGAGCAGATAACTCGGCTGTCGCGCAGTACTGCGAAGGAGACACGATGACTGCAACACACCGCCCCGTCCTACTCGCCATGGACTTCCAGAACGGCATCGCCGGGGATGAGGCTTTCACCCAGACCGGAGTTCTCGAGCGTGCCCGTGATGCGGTCGCTGCCGCGAGAGAGAAGGGGATTCCCGTCGTCTGGGTGCGCGTTGCTCTGCGGAATGGTCATCCTGAACTTCCAGAGACTGCATCGTTCAAGCAGATTGCTGCCCATGGTGATCTTGATGAGGCTCATGCTTCGACGAGCATCCACGACACGTTGGGTCGCCACGAGGGCGAGCCGATCGTGACGAAGCGTCGTATCAGCGCCTTCGCTGGCAGCGATCTCGCGGTGATGTTGCGCGGCTACGGAGCCGACACATTGATCCTTGCAGGTGTGGTCACCAGCGGAGTGGTCCTTTCGACCGTTCGTCAGGCGGCCGACCTCGACTACCGGCTGACGGTGCTCTCCGACGCCTGCGCCGATCGAGACGAAGAAGTCCACCGAGTGCTTACACAGAAAGTCTTCCCCAAGCAGGCCACCGTGCTCACCGTCGCCGAATGGTCCGCGCAGGCCTGAGCGGTGAGTGAGCCTCTCAGCTTGTCTGGACGGTGAAGCCGCGGCCCAGGACCTGCGGGTGCGGATTCTCGATCGCTCGCGAATAGTGGCCGATGAGCTGTGAGCACACGCTCTTCCAGCTGCGGCGCAGCACCTGCTGGCGGCCGTCGACACCGAACGCTCGACGCTTCGCCTCATCGCCGAGGAGGTCGATGACATGTCCGCGCATCGCCGTCAGGTCCTTCGGCGTGTAGAGCCACCCGGTGTGGGAGGAGTCGACGAGGTCGAGCGGGCCGCCTCGAGCGGGGGCGATGACGGGCACTGCTGAGGCCATGGCTTCCTGGATCGTCTGGCAGAAGGTCTCGAGCTCGCCGGGAGCAACCATGAGGTCGAAGCTGGCTACCGCCTGAGCCAGAGCATCGCCACCTAGGAAGCCGGCGAAATGCGCATTCGGCAGCGAGCGTTCGAGTCGAGCCCGCCAGGGTCCGTCACCGACGATGACGAGTTTCGCGCCGGGCACATCCTCCAATACGGCCAAGTCTTCCACCTGCTTCTCGGCCGCGAGCCGGCCGACGTAGCCGATGATCTTCTCACCGTTCGGTGCCACCGACCGACGCCAAGCCTCTGATCGGTGACTGGGGTCGAAGCGGGAGGAATCGACTCCACGTGCCCACAGATCCACCTCGGCGACTCCCAGTCCGGAGAGCTGATCGAGGGTGTAGCTCGATGGGGCCAGCGTCAGGGAGGCGTGCTGGTGGATGTTGCGCACATGCGACCACAGCATGGCCTCGATGCCGTGCATGCCGTAGCGGGCGGCGTAGGCGGGAACCTCGGTCTGATAGATCGCCACTGTCGGCAGGTCGAGGCTCTGAGCTGCCAGAACCCCGCGCCAGCCGAGAACGAAGGGGCTGGCGAGGTGGACGACATCGGGGGCGAAGGCCTCCAGCAGTCGTCTGATGCGGCTGACTCCGCCGGGAGCCACACGGACCCGACGATACTTCGGCAGGGCGATCGAAGGGACACGGATGATACGGGCTCCGGCGACCTCCTTCGGGCCGTCGCGGCGCGTGCCTGGTGCGATGATGAGGACTTCGTCGCCGCGGTCGGACAAATGGTCGAGGACGCGGAGGAGGGAGTGGGTGACCCCATTCATGTTGGGGAGGAAGGACTCTGCAATGATCGCTACTCTCACAGAACTCAGTTCACGCCCCCAGGGTGAAGGACGGGCGACATCGAGGCGACCCTCCGGCGACGAACTGCCGAAATCGCCGCACGGACCGTTGATGTCGCTGCGCACGGCGCCGCGCGGATAGCAGCCGTCCGAACTCCCAATGGACTGCCGGCGACGGCAGGCTCACGCCTTCATGAGGAACCGACGGCAGGTTCGCGGCGAGTCTGAACCCCGCGTAAACTTAAGTGTCGGGAACGGAAGTGAAAGGGGGAGCGGGAATGGTCTGGATCATTGTCGGAGCATGTGTGCTCGCCCTGGTCATCCTCGCCCTTGTTCTGACATTCCTGCGGTTCAACCAGCTGTCGATGGCTCGCTCACTCTGCGATGAGGCCAAACGGCAGCTGCTCGTCGAACTCCGCGGCCGGCACGCCCTCGTACCCGCCTACATCGGGACCCTGCAGCAGGTGACCACACGAGATCTCAGCTCTGTCGAACTCGCGCTCACCTCGGCCGAGCGTGCTCCGTTCGGGCCTCGCGGAGCTGCCGCGGAGAGAGCGCTGACTCGCGCCATCGACGACGCGGCACAGATTCCCAGCCAGCTCAGCGACAAGGCAATCTCTAACGAATCGACCCCGGTGATGCAGACGAGCCCCCGGGAAGAGCTCGACACCACCATCGGCCTCCTGCACGGGCAGCTGACCGTGCTGTCCGAGCGCATCCTGTCCGGGGCCCGCATCTACAACACGAACGTCGACCTCTACCACCGGCAGCGCGAGCATTTCGTGTCACGGCTGTTCAAGAATGTTTTCAAGGCCCGCGAACCGTTCATCGACGCGCAGCCTGAGGAGCAGTCTGGAGTTCAGGACCAGCGAGGACCGGCCGGATCATGACGCGGTTTCGCATTGACCTCGGCTACCGCGGCACCGAATTCTATGGCTGGGCAAAGCAGCCTGGCCTGCGTACCGTACAGGCCACACTCGAAGCAGGGCTGGCCAGAATCACCGGCGACGAGGTGGCCACCATCGTCGCCGGTCGCACCGACTCGGGCGTCCACGCCAGACGCCAGACCATCCACATCGACCTGCCCGCAGCCGGCATCGAGAAGCTCATCGGCAACTCCTCCCGACCCGCCGAGGCGGCACTCCTCTCGCGGCTGCGCGGCGTCCTCACCGCCGACGACACCGATGACATCATCATCCATTCCGCATCCGAAGTCCCTGAGGCATTCGACGCCCGATTCTCCGCACTGTGGCGGACCTACCAGTACAGACTCGCCGACCGCCGGTCCTTCATCGACCCACTTCTGACTCCGGTGACCCTGAAGCACAAAGGCGAACTCGACGCCGAGGCGATGGCCGAAGCCGCACGCGAGGCTCAGGGCCTGCATGACTTCCTTCCCTTCTGCAAACCTCGGGCGGGTGCAACGACGATCCGCACCCTCTACGAGCTCGAGGTCACCCGGGACCAGGACGCCGTGATCATGATCGATCTGCGTGCCGATGCATTCTGCCACCACATGGTCCGTGCCCTGGTGGGAGGCTTGATCAAGGTGGGGTCCGGCACCTGGCCGGTGACTCGGCCTGCGGAACTTCTCTCCGAGGCGGATGTCGGGATCGATCCCTCGTACCCCATGTTCGTCACGCCCGCACATGGGCTCGTCCTCACCGGGGTGGGCTACCCCGAGGCCGAGCTCTATGCCTCCCGCGCGGCCGAGACGATGGCACGTCGCTCTCAGGAATAATCCGGTATGACAGGGAAACTCTCGTTTTTTTGAGAGAATCCCCCTATCCAGATGTGAGAATCCTGTGTACATTCACATGTAGGTAACTCATCGTTCGCTTTGGCCCTGCAGAATAAGTCTGCTTGATCCACTCAGGCACAAGCGCAGGTGCTGTGCAGTGGATGTCATGACTGAAGGAAAACACATACATGTCGAAATTTGTCACGAAGATGCTGGCAACAGGAGCTGCGGTGTCAATGTTGACGCTGCCGGGACTCGCCCCTGTTGCCGCCGCATCTCTCGGAGGTGATTCCCCCAAGGAAGCACCCGCCGAGGTCAGCATCCCCGAATCATCCCCGAACACCACATCCCCAAGCGATTCATCCGCCGGCACTGACGCCGAAGACGAAGAAGACACAGGCACTTCCGCTCAGGCGGCAGCCGAGGGCACCAAGGTCCAGCTGCTCAACATCACCGACTTCCACGGACGCATCGCCGAGGCCGGCACACAGCTCGCCTCGGTCGTCGAAGAAGAGCGCGCAAAGTACGCAGCCCAGGAAGGCACTGCCGGGACCGGGTTCCTCTCCGCCGGTGACAACATCGGCGCCTCCACCTATGTCTCCTCCTCCCAGCAGGACACCCCGACAATCGACGTGCTCAACGCCATCGGCGCTCAGGCCTCGGCTGTCGGCAACCATGAGTTCGACCAGGGCGTCGACGAACTGACCGGCAGAGTCTCCTCCGAAGCAGACTTCCCCTACCTTGCCGCCAACGTCTACGACAAGAAACCCGGCAACCTCGTCGACGGGCTTCAGAGCTACACGACGGTCGACGTGGGTGGCGTGAAGGTTGCCGTCATCGGCGTGGTCACCAAGGACACCAAATCACTGGTCTCACCCGATGGCATCGACGGTCTCGTTTTCGGTGACCCCACCGCGGCCGTCAACCGCGTCGCCGGTGAGATCGAGGCTCTGCCCGATGATGAACAGCCGGATATGACGGTCGTTGAGGCCCACCTCGGCGCCTCAGACACCGAGAGCCTGGAGGATGCGCAAGCCTCGAATGCCGAGTTCAAGAAGCTGGTCACCGAGGCGGATGCCTCCGTCGATGTGCTCTTCACCGGTCACACCCACCTGCCGTACTCGTTCGAGGCACCCGTACCCGGCGCACCCGAGCGGACACGACCCGTGATCGAGGCCGGCAGCTACGGCGAATACGTCGGCCAGGTTCAGCTCGAAGCCGATGCGAACGGAAACTGGACGACCGAGAACTCCGGTCTCATCAAGACGGAGGACAAGAGCTACGACTCGCCCGTCGTCGACGAGGTTGCAAAGATCATCGCCGACGCTGACGAGAAGGCGAAGGTCCCGGGCTCTGTCGTTGCCGGTGAGATCAGCGAGGACATCAATCGGGCGAAGAAGGACGGCAAAGAGGATCGCGGTGCGGAGAGCACCCTGGGCAACCTCGTCGCCGACGCACTCAAGGACGGAGTCGAGGGCACCCAGCTCGACGACGCCGACTTCGGCATCACGAACCCGGGCGGACTGCGCACAGACCTCAAATGCGAGGACATCTACAACGAAGAAGATAAGTGCGAAGTCACCGCCGCCGAGCTCAGCTCGGTCCTGCCCTTCGCCAACGACCATGGTGTCGTGACGATGAAGGGCTCCGATGTCATCGGCCTGTTCGAAGAGCAGTGGCAACCAGACGATGCCTCGCGTCCGTTCCTCCACCTCGGCATCTCCGAGGAACTCGAAGTCGTCTACGACTCCGAGGCGGGACAGGGCAAACACGTGAAGTCGGTCGAGGTCGACGGCAAGAAGCTTGACCCTGACAAGGAATACAGGGTCGCTACCTTGAGCTTCCTCGCCGCTGGGGGAGACAACTTCTTCTCCTTCGCCAAGGGTGACTTCGAACTCTCCGGGCTCACAGACTTCGAGACCTGGGTCGACTACTTCGAAGAGCGAACAGAAGCCGACGAGAAGGTTTCACCGGACAAGGACGAACGTCAGGCCGACCTGGCCATGGACGTCATCGACAACGGCCAGCTCGAGGTCGATCTCGCCGCCCCCGGCAAGAGTATCGAGCCCGGTGAGAGCAGGGACTTCGTTCTCAACACCACCGCGAAGACGGAGGTGCCAGGACCCGTGGAGGTGACCGTTGACCTGCCCGAGGGCTACACCGTCAGCGCCGCCGATTCCGGATCGACGGGAACCCAGGCGACCGCGAAGTCGGCGACCGCGAAGGGCCCCGAGGTGAAGGTGGACGCTGCGGCGAAGACCATGACCTTGGAATCGATCCCGGCCGGTGCCAGTGATGTCGCCATCAACGTCACCGCCCCCGCGGACGCCTCCGGTGAGGTCACCGTCGAGGTGGGTTTGCAGGCCGGAGACGGGCAGTGGTGGGATGACAACCCGCTGCCGGTCAGCCACAAGTTCGAAGCCACGGCGCAGGTCGGCGATGAGGCGAACGCGGCAGCCGGCGACAACGGCACCTCCGACGGTGCAGGATCAAACGCTGATGCCGATGGTCGAAATGACGGATCGGCGAACGCTTCCGGGTCGAATGCAAGCTCCAACGGAGACGGTGCGAACGCGGACGCCTCCGGGGCCACCTCGGCGAATGCGGACGGAAGCGGAGCGAACGCGAACGGCTCGAAGGACGGCGGGGACTTGCCGCGCACCGGCTTCGATGCCTTGAACCTGGTGGCGGCGGCACTCGCACTCATCGTCGCCGGCAGCATGGCAGTGACCATGGTGCGCCGGCGCAGAACCGCCGTGTGAGGGCAGACGGCGGTCAGACGGAACTGAAGAGTTTCGTCTGACCGCCGTTGTCTGCCGTCTGGTTCGGATCGAAGGTTTCGAGATGGACGAGAACGGGAACGAGGAAGAGGATGCCCACGGCGGGGACGACGATTCCCGAGTCGTTGATGATGGTGCCGACCCCCAGCAGGATGGCGAGGCTGATCATGCCGGCCCGCAGCAGTGGGATCCGAGTGTAGGAGTCGGTCATGCCCTGCAGTGAGAAGCGCTGCGGATCGAGCGCCAGCCAGAACACGCCGATGATGATGAGTGGCAGGACGAGTGTCATCCATGACTGGGTCAAGATGTCGATGTTCATGCCGATCTTGCGGGCGAGCACGCTCAGGGCCTCACCGCTGATGATGGAATCGAAGAAACGGCCGAAGTGGGTGCGCTGATCGGCCGGGCGCAGCCAGTCGATGAACAGAACGGCCAGCATAACGAAGCCGGCGATCCCCACCGTCAGGCCCATGCGTTTGAGCGAGAATCTGATGCTCGCGGCCGCGAGGACGAGGTAGGCGACGCCGATGATCAGCGTCGGCACGGACCCGAATTTCGTGCCCAGCCCCGGGGCAGCCAGGATGACGCTCGACACGAGGACCGGCACGGTGACGATGAGGATGCGCACGATCGGCCGGGTTGTCAGCGATGCGAACCCGGCGACGGCCAGCAGGAGGGCGCAGCAGTAGAGCGCGAGTGCTGAGTTGCCGATGCCGTAGAACCTCGATGCGATGAGCAGCGGCTCGCCCAGCAGCGTCGACATCTGGAGCTGAGAACCGGTGATCACGTCGTAGGCCAGGACGAGAACTGTGACGACGCAGATGAAGAGCATCGGCCCGAGTTTGTTCCCGCGCCACGGTCCGAGCAGGGCGATGGCTCCGAGTATCAGCGACCAGCCGACCAGGGCTCCCAACATCGCAATATCCGGGTTGGTCGCTCGCTCCCACGGCACCGTGTTGACGAGGTAGGTCGACACCGGCATTGCGGCGAAGACGGTGCCCAGCCGGTAGGCACCGGAATGGACGAGATCGCGATGATTCTTACGCAGGAACCAGGCCAGGACCAGTAGGCCGATCATGAGCGCAGCGACCACGGGGAAGAACCAGGTGGACAGTTCGTTCTGGGTCTTCACCGCCACCTGACGGTCGAGAACGGCCTGGTAGCGAGACTCCCAGCTGCCTCCGGTGTCAGAGGTCATCGGAGCACCGGCCGCATTGGCCATGGGTTCACCGCCGCTGAGTTCGACAAGCGTCGGTGCGATGTCAGGAACCTGCACCAGACCCGGCTGACGTGTCGACGAGGAGGTCAGCAGTCCCGGGGCACCTCCGGGTTGAAGCATCATCGTCGCCTGCATCGAGGAGCCGTCGTTGGCGCCGTCAGCGATGGAGGAGAAGATCACCGGCGATTTCCCAGATGACAGTCCCTGGGCGGCGTTGCTGTCGCTCCACCCTGTGGCGGCAAGGATCGTGCCGACCCGCTTGTCGAGGTTCTTAAGGGAGTATCCGTCCGCGGTCGTGTTTCCGAGGTCGATGAGTGAGAGCTCACCACCCTCCGAGGCTTGGGTGGCCTTGTCGGCGAGGTCATCGCCGGCCGGAGTCCACCCAGTGACATGCCCGTTGGGTGAAGCTGCGGCGATGGCGGCACCGGAGCCGAAGGCCTTGATCGTCGGTACCGACTCGGAGAGTCCGCCCAACAGGGCATCGTAGTTGTCCCCACGAGCCACCTGGCGATAGACGTCCCAGTCCGCGACCCAGCCATCGAGCGGTGGGGCAGACTGACGGCACTCCTCCCGCGGTTCGTCGGCGGCGCGACGGCCCGACCCGACACCCAGCCAGCCGTCGACGGGGCAGCTGCTGGAGTGCACGCTGCGTGGAGTGATGGTGCCGATCTGCGCGGACTTCATCATCTTCCACAGATTCGGGGTGGTGCGCGGGTCGAGGTCTTCGAAGCTGAAGCCGGACACTCCGATGAAGATCGGTGCGGTGCCCGATTCGGGTGTCTTAGGTGGGGCGTCCGTGGCAGTGTTCGCCGAGGTGGTGCTCTCAGTATTGCTGGCCGAGGCAGCGGTATTGGTGGTTGTGCTGGTGCTCTCGGTCGTGTTCGTGCTCGCCTGGGAAGCCGGCGGGAGGCCGAGGACGAGCAGGGCGATGACGAAGACGCCCAGCAGCACCCGCAACGGGAAGATACTGCCCCTCATGTCCGATCCCTCCCGGTCCCGGTCGAACCATCGGGGGAGTCGGTGGCAGCGGAGTCGGCGGCAGGCGAGGCGGCTGCGGGCTTGGCAGCCATGAGGATGGTGTGGCGGCTGCGCCCACCTGAACCGCGCCCACCTGAACTGCGCCCACCTGAACCGCGCCCACTTGGAGTGTCGTGGCGTGGTCTGCCCTGATCTGGGTTTCCGTCTGTGACTGGTTCGTTCGCGTGTTCGGCGCTGAGGGCCAACAGGTAGGGCAGCAGCACCATGGCACCGGTGGAAGGCACGGCGATCCCGGAATCCGTGAGAACCAGACCCACCGCCATGCCTGTGGCCGCGGCGAGGAACCCGAAGTGGATGTCCTGGTCCGCGAACACCTGCGGCAGGCGACCGCGCCATTTGTTCGTCAGTCGACCCGTGCGGCTGGTGGGCGCAATGCTGGGGAAGTGGAGCAGGTAGCGGAGGAAGAACAGGATGGCGATGACTGCAAGAGGAGTCACGATCGCCAGTCCCGGGTTGATCTGAATGATGTGGAGGTTGGCTCCAAGCTTGCGACCGACCACCTGCAGAGCTTCACCGGTCACGATCTGGTCGAAGAAGTTCCCGAAGTGTGATCGTGCCCCGGGCACGCGCAGCCAATCGAGGAATGCGATGCCCAGCAGCACTGCCAAGGAGGCGAGGCCGATGAGCACGAGGCGGAAGACGGACAGGCGGATGCGGCTGACCAGTGCCAACAGCACAAGCAGGCCCGCCAAGGTGGCGATCGTGCCACCGAACTTCGCACCCCATGCCGGGTTCCCGGACACGAAGACCGCAAACAGTCCAAGGACGAGGGGCAGGAGGAAGACCATCCGGCGATGCCCTTTAGCCCTCAGCCAGGAGATCGCAAGACCCAGGAAGATGAAGAGGCTGACGATGAAGATCGCCGCACCCTGATTGCCCAGCCCGTAGTAGCGGCCACCGACGATCGGGTTGTAGCCCAGCAGCGAGTTCCCCTGCAGATGCGAACCGGTGATGAGATCCGCGGAGAGGATGAGGAAACTCAGCAGCGAGAGTGCAGCCACACGACCGCGCCAGGTGCGACCCCACGGGGGGAGCAGAGAGGCTGTGAAGAGGAGCGCTGCTGAGACAGCGATCGACACGCTGAGTCCGAACCCGGGGTGCGGCAGTCTGGCCCACGGGAACAGGCTGGCCACGAACGCGCTCATCGGCACGGTCGCGACGGCCAGTGAGACCCAGGCGAGGAATCGGTGCACCTTCGGAGCCACCGTCGCACCGCCTCGGCGACCGAGGAGATTGCGGCTCAGGAGGAGTCCGCACAGGAGGAACAGGACATAGAAGATGATGTCGAGGAGGAGGGAGAACGTCGACAGATGCTGATAGATCGACGTCGCCTTCTGCGCTTCGGACACGAGGTCGTCGATGCGCTTGTGCGGATCGTCCTCGCTGGGCGTGTTGTCGAATTTGATGCCGCTGGGAGAGGAGATGCCGAACTGGTCAAGGATTCCCGGAGCGATGTCCGTGATCTGCAGGAGCCCGGGTGTGCGAGTGCTGGGTGAAGACAGGCTGCCCGGTTCGTAGCCGGGACCGGAGGCAACGAAGGCGCGCAGCTGCGGCAGACCCGAACTGTCGCCGAGGCCGGCCACCATGATCGTCGGCTCCGCGCTTCCCGGCTTTGCGTTCTCCTTCACCTGCTGCAGTTTGTCGCCCAGACGTTTGTCGGCCTCGGCGACGCGTTCGTCACGGTCGAAGAAGACAGGGACGGTGTAGGAGAAGTTGGGGATTGGATCGTAGAGCCAGGCCGAAGAGCCGATCGAGCCCAAGTCAACGAGATCGAGCCGGCAGTCTGTGGCGGCGGCATCGTCCGTGTAGTTGGCCACAACGCCGTTCTCGTCGGCGACGGCGTAGGCCGCGCCCGGTCCCTCGGCGGCGACGCAGGGCTGAAGCTGCGAAGCATGTCCCGCTGCGTCTGTCCCCTGAGGCACAGTCGTCCCTTCAGAGCCAGCCTTCCCCTGTTCACGCACGAGTCGAGCGAGCATCCCGTAGTCCACCGAGTAGCCAGAATCGATGTTCGGCTCCTTGATGGACTCGAAGTCATCGATCCTTGCAGTGGTCGTACCCTTCACCTGCTGTTTCGTGAGATCTTCATCACCCGATACGGCTGCTCCACCACTCGATTTCGTGGTGCTATCCGAATCTTCGGCTGTCTTGCCCACTGCCTCTTCGCCGGTGGACGGAGCGCTCAGAGACGGGCAGGTCGACTTGCTTCCTTCTTGTTCCGGGTCGGTCGGCGGACCCGCCTGGGCGCGGGCGCCGGCACCCATGGACAGCCAGCCCGAACCGGGGCAGGTGGCTGAGCCGATGGTGCGGACGTTGAGGTTGGCTGCAGCACCGTTGGAGAAGAGCTCGTAGAGGTTCGGTGTGCGCTTCGGATCGATATCATTGATGGTCAGGCCGGGTATGCCGTAGACGATGGTCTTGCCGTCGGGGGACCCTGCGGCATCCGAATCTGCATCCGTTGTTCCCGTGCCCGCAGTCGCTGAGGTGGTCGATGACACTGGTGTGCTCGCCGTCGTTGCGAAGTCCCCGCCTGCAGTCGGTGACTCATCCGCCGCGGTGGCCGGTGACTGTGCCGGACCGAGTACGAGCAGCAGGAGCCCGAGAACTGATCCCAGCACGAGGAGTCTGTATGCGGGAAGGCGCGTGGGCAGAAGGGATGTAGGCGGCACAGGTCAATAGTATCGGCTCAGCTTTCCACCCGCTCTGGCACTGGCCTGAGCGTTTGCTCCGCGAGAGCGGATGCATGTATATTTGATTGTCGTTGTGTGTGTCCGTCGTGCTCCCTTACATAGCCTCATGCGTTGCAGGCCCGTAGGTGAGGGGACGATTTCGATGGACAGACCCGATTCAAGACAACGAGTGCCTTGACTCATCAGACTCACGACCCGATGAGTCATCAGCACTACACCAAGAGATACGAAAAGAAGGCTACTTTTGCGTACGTTCACACCCAAGCCCGGCGATATTGAGCGCCAGTGGCACGTCATTGACGCCACTGACCAGGTGCTCGGTCGTCTTGCCTCACAGGTTGCACGCCTGTTGCGCGGCAAGCACAAGACCACCTTTGCTCCTCATATCGATACCGGTGACTTCGTCATCATCATCAATGCAGACAAGGTCGCATTGACCGGTGCGAAGCTCGATCAGAAGCGCGCTTACCACCACTCGGGTTACCCGGGCGGTCTGAAGAGCGTCAACTACGCCGAGCTTCTCGCCACCAATCCCGAGCGCGCAGTCGAAAAGGCTGTCGGCGGTATGGTTCCGAAGACTCGTCTCGGACGTGCCCAGATGCAGAAGCTGAAGGTGTACACGGGTGGAGAGCACCCACACGCCGCTCAGAATCCGCAGCCGTACGAACTCAGCCAGGTCGCGCAGTAAAGCGCGCCCCAGCTCTAGACATACCGAGGAGAACCGTGGCTGAAGAAACCACCACTGCGACAGAATCTGTCGAAGAACCAACCGCAACCGAATACACGTCGGAGACCCCCGATTCCGCAGGCCTGGGCGAACAGACCGCCGGCGGACGTGGACAGTCCCTGACCGCTCCCGGCAACGGAGTCGGCCGCCGCAAGCAGGCAATCGCTCGCGTCCGCCTGATCCCGGGATCCGGTGAATGGACCATCAACGGACGCACTCTCGAAGAGTACTTCCCGAACAAGCTGCACCAGCAGCTCGTGAACGAGCCTTTCCGTCTCCTGGACCTCGAAGGACGTTTCGACGTCGTCGTGCGCATCTCCGGTGGCGGACCTTCCGGCCAGGCCGGAGCCGTTCGTCTGGGCATCGCCCGTTCGCTCAACCAGATCGACGAAGAGTCGAACCGTGCTGAGCTGAAGAAGGCAGGCTACCTGCGCCGCGACGCACGCGTCCCCGAGCGCAAGAAGGCCGGTCTCAAGAAGGCACGTAAGGCACCTCAGTTCTCGAAGCGCTGATTCTGCTGTCAGGACTGCGCCTGGTCTGCCGCTGAAGTGCAGTCCTCAACAGTTCAGCTCGATGAACATCGTAATGCGGCCCCGAACCGGATTCGGGGCCGCATTTCGTGCATTCATATGCCACACCGCCATCGGCGGCGTCACCTCGCACCGATGCAGGCGACATATCTCGCACGGATTTCGGACGTTGCACGGTCCGGCACGAACGCCTCGGCGGCTCTATGGACTAAAATCGACGAGAAATTGAGGAAAGGACTTTCCATGACACGACTCTTCGGCACCGACGGTGTCCGTGGACTCGCCAACCGTGACATCTCCGCACGGCTGGCGCTCCAACTCTCCGTGGCAGGCTCGCGGGTACTCACCCGCGGATGGCCGGAAGGCAAACGTCCCTTCGCCGTTGTCGGCCGTGACACCCGTGTCTCCGGTGAGTTCCTCTCCGCCGCGATCTCCGCTGGAATTGCCTCCGCCGGAGTCGACGTGCTCGACGCGGGAATGCTGCCCACTCCGGGCATCGCCAGCGTCGTCGCCGATACCGGTGCCGCCTTCGGCGTCGTCATCTCCGCCTCCCACAATCCGATGCCCGACAACGGCATCAAATTCTTCGCAGCGGGCGGAACGAAGCTCGATGACTCGGTCGAGGACTCGATCCTGGAGATCCTCGATGAGGACTGGGTTCGTCCCACCGGCGCCGAGGTGGGTCGCATTTCCCGTTATCCCGCCGCTGCCGACGAATACACAGAGAAGCTCGTACGCTCCCTCGACGCTGAGGGCACACGTCCCCTGTCCGGCCTCAAAGTCGTCGTCGACTGCGCCCACGGTGCCGCCTCCATCGTCGGCCCCGCCGCACTGCGTCAGGCCGGTGCCGAGGTCATCGTCTCCGCCGCCGAGCCCGATGGCTTCAACATCAACGACGGCGTCGGCTCCACGCATCTGGAGCCGCTGCAGCGCCTCGTCGTGGAAACCCAGTCCGACCTGGGCGTGGCCTTCGACGGCGACGCCGACCGCTGCCTGGCGGTGGACTCTTTGGGCCGTGTCATCAACGGTGACCAGCTCATGGGCATCCTGGCGATCGGCCTCAAGGAACTCGGCGAACTGACCGGGAACACGCTCGTGACGACCGTGATGTCGAACATCGGGCTCAAGCACGCGATGGACAAGTACTCCATCGAGACCGTCCAGACCGCTGTCGGTGACCGCTACGTCCTCGAACGCATGCTCGCAGACGGCTACGTCCTCGGCGGGGAGCAGTCCGGGCACGTGCTCATGCTCGACCACGGTACGACCGGCGACGGTGTGCAGACGGCCCTGCACCTGATGAAGCGCATGGCCGATTCGAAGCGGACTCTGGCTGATCTGGCTGCCGAGATTCCACAGCTGCCGCAGGCCCTTGTCAACGTCAAGGGCGTCGACAAGCACGGGGTCGATCACCCGAAGGTCTCCTCGGAGGTTCAGGCCGTCGAAACCGAGCTCGAGGGCTCCGGCCGCGTCCTGCTGCGGGCCTCTGGCACCGAGCCGCTGATCCGCGTCATGGTCGAAGCCGAGACCGAAGACATCGCCCAGGCCCAGGCCGAACGCCTGGCCGCCAATGTTCAGGAGCACCTGGGGCTGTAGCCACGCAGGAGCTGCGCTCAGCGGCCTCAGCGGCCTCAGCGGCCTCAGCGGCTGCAGTTGCGCTCAGCCGTGCGGCCTCAGCGTCACGTTGTCTGCTCGACCCACAGTTAGCCAGAATATGTCGTCGCCGGCGACGACATATTCTGACGCCGCGTTGATCGAGGACCGAATGTCTCGACAGCGCGTCGTCTTGTTTGGGTCGCGCTGAAAGGCTGCCACGGGTTTCTCCGCATTGTGTCGGGTGACGGTTGGTTTCCGGAGAATCTCTTCGTGCTCCTATGGAGTGAGGGGCGGGGTGTGACGGACGTTTCCGCTGTCTGTGCATTCGAGTGACGACTGATCCACAGCCTGGATCATCACCGTTGTAATGATCACAGTGTTCGGCGATGCTTGCCTCATGTTTGCGTGCCTGTCCGCTGCGGAGCTCAAGAACGCCGGAATGAATGTCTACCAGATCGCTCTTGCCGAACGATGCTGTCTGCGACGCGTCCGTCGCGGCATTTACGTTGTGACGAGGACCTGCGCGGAGCCTGCTCACCTGTTTGTGGCCACGATTGCCGAAGCCGAGAGCACAAACCTGCCGCAGGAATCGAAGGGAATGCTCAAGGCCGGAGAGGATCTGCGGGTCATGGTGAGATCGTACGTCGATGACCTACCGCAGGATGCCGTATTCTCGCACCGAAGTGCGCTGATCATCCATGGGCTGTCGGTTCCCTACTTCGCCCAGGGCGCAAACCCCTATGCGGAGGCAGTGCATCCGAAATTCGGTGTGTGCCGCGCTTCAATTCTTTTGCGAAAGAGAGAGCTCAGCGACGACGATACGGTGTTGGTCAACGGTATTCGCACTACTTCGGTGCTGCGTACCTTGTTCGACATCGCCCGTGATTTCCCACTGGCATTCGCCGTTGCCGTAGTCGACGAGGCCGTTCGCCAATCACACGTGTCCGCGGGTGACTTCGTGAGCTACTGCGGCAGCCGCCCGCCGAGAACCCATCAGGCACGGATCGCCTCGGTGCTGGAGAATATCGATCCCCGTCGAGAATCGATCGCCGAGTCGATCACCGCAGTGCGCTTCGTCGAGCACTCCGTACCCGGATTCGAACCGCAGGTGGTGATCCGTGATGAGCTCGGCAATTTCGTCGCGAGGACGGACTTCGCGAACGAGCAAGCCGGAGTCATTGCCGAGTTCGATGGTGCTGGAAAGTACTATCTGAAGAATGCAGATCCGAGGCAGGAATTCGAACTCGAGAGACGTCGAGAGTATCGCCTCCGCAACCTCGGGTACACGGTCTTTCGGCTGACATGGTCGCAGATCTTCTCCGCTGAACAGTTCATTCGCATCAGAACCGCTGTCGAACAGAAGACGAAGAGACGTCCACGAGGCACGGTGGCCGTAGGAAACACGCCGAAGCATGGGCTCTCGGAGACACGATGATCCTCGATCAACGGTGCGCTCGAATATGTCGTCGCCGGCGACGACATATTCGAGCCAAGTGTTGATCGAGGGCGTTGTGCAAAGGAACAGGGAGGACCCGCTGTGCGGTGTGCAGGTCACCATCGCGAACTGCCCGCGGTCCGAAGGGTGTGCTTTAGGGGACGCGGCGCTCCTTCCACAGGCCTGAGCGCTTAATCCTCGGCTTGGGCGCTCAGCGCTCAGCGCTCAGCGCTCAGCATGCAGTATTCAGCGCGGCGAGCGAGGTGTAGTTCACCTCGGCCTCTGTCGTCGCTGCCCCTCAGCTCGTCGCTGCCCCTCAGCTCGGGGCGAACTGTGTTTCGTAGAGTTCGGCATAGCGGCCGCTGCGAGCCAACAGCTCGTCATGCGAGCCTGACTCGACGATGCGCCCGGCCTCGATCACGAGGATCGTATCGGCCTGACGGACCGTGGAGAGACGGTGGGCGATGACCATGGCGGTGCGACCGCTCATGGCCTGAGACAGGGCCTGCTGTACCGCTGCCTCGTTCGTCGAGTCCAAGGCCGAGGTTGCTTCGTCGAGGACGACGACCTCCGGGGCGGCCAGGAGCATGCGCGCGATCGTCAGCCGCTGACGCTCACCACCGGAGAGTCGGTAGCCGCGCTCACCGATGACGGTGTCCAAACCATCGGGCAGGACCGCAATCACATTGTGCAGTTGGGCGCGATCGATGGCCTGGTGCAGTTCGGCCTCGGTGGCCTCGGGTTTGACCAGGGCCAGATTCGAACGGATCGACTCATGGAAGACGTGGCCGTCCTGAGTCACTACTCCCACCGACTTCCGCAGAGACTCATACGACAGCTCGCGCACGTCCACGCCGCCGATGGCGATCGACCCTGAAGTCACATCGTAGAGGCGGGGCAGGAGCGAGGCGATTGTGGATTTGCCTGCACCGGAAGAGCCGACCAGGGCAACGGTGTGACCGGCAGGGATCGTGAAGTTCAGGGAATGCAGGACTTCTTCCCCGCCGCGGGCATCGAGCACGGAGACGTCCTCGAGGCTGGCGAGGCTGACCTGGTCGGCACTGGGGTAGGCGAAGTCGACGTCCGAGAACGTCACGTCCAGGCCACGTTTCGGCAGTGACTTCGGGTTCGCGGGTTCCTTGATCAGGGGCACGAGGTCGAGGATCTCGAAGACGCGTTGGAAGCTGACGACGGCACTCATGATGTCCAGGCGAGCATTGGCGAGCATTGTCAGCGGAGTGTAGAGGCGGGTGAGGAGCAGTGCCAGGGTAACGACCTGGCCGGCGTTGAGGTTACCGAGAACTGCCTGCACGCCGCCGACACCGTAGACGAGTGCCAGCGCCAGTGCAGAGACCAGTGTCAGAGAGGACACGAAGGTCGACTGCAGCATGGCCACCTTGACGCCGATGTCACGGACCTGATCGGCACGATCGGAGAACTCGTCTGATTCGGTCTTCGGATCGCCGAAGAGCTTGACCAGAGTCGCACCTCCCGCCGAGAAGCGTTCTGTCATGCGCGTCGACATGCTCGCACTGTTGTCGGCGGCCCGGAACTGGAGGTCCGCGAGCTTTCCGCTGAGCAGTCTGGTGGGGATGATGAAGAGCGGCAGCAGCAGGATCGAGAGCACTGTGACCTGCCAGGAGATCGTGACCATCACTCCGACCGTCAGCATCAGGGACACGAAGTTCGACACGATGCCCGAGAGCGTGTTGGAAAACGCCCGCTGAGCCCCGATCACATCGGTGTTCAGGCGCGAGACCAGAGCGCCCGTGCGGGTGCGGTTGAAGAAGGCGATCGGCATCTTCTGCACATGGTCATAGACCGCAGTGCGCAGATCGAAGATGAGACCCTCTCCGATCTGCGAGGACAGGTACCTGTTGAAGATCGAGATCGCGGCGTCCGCGATCGCCAGTCCTCCGATCGCCACGGCCAGCCAGACGACGGTCGCGACGGGTCCACCACCGGTGATCGCGTTGACGACTTTGCCGGCGAGGACAGGGTTGAGGACGCCGATGACCGCTGTGCCGATGGACAGGGTGAGGAAGACGATGAGCCTGGCCTTGTGCCGGGTCGCAAACGAGGCGATGCGGCGATAGGTCCCGGGTTTGATGGAAGTCTTCGGGGTCTTCTTGCTCGACACAGAGGTGTACATCACCCTATGTGCTGACTGCAGACTCATATCGGCCTCATTTCCTGGTGGTGTTCCTATGCGTCAGGGTCGAAGAGACGCAAACGGACACAGCTGTCCTTCGATTCGAAACCAGACCACAGAAACAAGGCAGGCTCCGAAGCATGCACTGAGTGCAACTATCACAACCCGGAATCTATTTCCTCATCGGCTCGGACCAGGACCCGACGTGAGAGACCTCACGCCCGGCAGGTCGCTGACGGTGCGCCCGAGGGGCTCATGCGCACCGTCGCGCCTGCGCGTCCTCCCGCGCAGACCTCAGAGCTTGCGCAGCTGGACCTTGCGGATCGTGTGGTCAGCGGATTTGTGCAGCACGAGGTCGGCGCGGCCGCGGCTGGGCTGGACGTTTTCACGCAGATTGGGGAAGTTGATCGAATCCCAGATCTCCGTGGCCAGGGTGATCGCCTCGTCGTCATCAAGCTTCGAATAGCGGTGGAAGTAGGAGTCCGTGTCCTGGAAGGCACCGTGCTTGAGCTTGAGGAAGCGGGAGATGTACCACTGCCGGATATCCCGGGAACGGGCATCGACGTAGACGGAGAAATCGAAGTAGTCGCTGATCGACAGGCCCAGAGTCCCGTCGCTGCGGGGACGGGCGGGTTGGAGGACGTTGAGGCCTTCGACGATGAGGACATCGGGGGAGCGGACAACCACCTCGGCGCCGGGGACGATGTCGTAGGTGTGGTGCGAGTACACGGGTGCGCGGACCTCGGGCGAACCGGACTTCACGGCCGAGATGAACCGCAGCAGTTTGCGCCGGTCGTAGGACTCGGGGAAGCCCTTGCGCCCGTTGAGCCGTCGGCGATCGAGTTCGGCATTGGAGTAGAGGAAGCCATCGGTGGTGATGAGTTCGACCCGGGGAGTGTCGGGCCACCTGGCCAGGAGTTCGCGCAGAACACGGGCGGTGGTGGACTTGCCGACGGCGACGGAGCCGGCCACGCCGATGACGAAGGGGGTCCGTTTAGCTTCCTGCGGTTCCAAGCCGACCTCGTGAAGCGGTGAGAAGAATTCGCGGGTCATCTCGTGTTTGGCCCGCCGGGCGGAGACGTAGAGGTTGAGCAGGCGGGACAGGGGCAGGTACACCTGAGCCACCTCGTCGAGGTTGATCCGTTCGCCCAGCCCGCGCAGGCGTTCGATGTCGCGCTGTTTCAACGGCAGGGGAGTGGCCTGGGCCAGCGTGCCCCAGACGTCTCGATCGAACTCCCAGAACGGGGACGTCGGTTCGACCTCGGGCTTACGTCCGATGTTGAGGCCGGCCAGGCGCCGCGCACGGTCAAGGATAGGATCGACATGAGGCATGGGCACAATTGTGTCATGCGTCATGCCCTCATGGATCGCCGAGGTGGTCGATGCAACGATTCTTGACTCGATTGCGTAAAATTCCTCTCATGTGTGGAATCGTTGGTTATGTATCCAAAGCAGACGTTGACAATGCTGATCACTCGGCGCTCGATGTGGTGCTCAGCGGCCTGAAGAGGCTCGAATATCGGGGCTATGACTCTGCGGGAGTCGCCCTTGTCACTCCTGCCGGTGATCTGGAGACCGCGAAGAAGGCGGGCAAGCTCTCGGCGCTGACCGATGAGCTCGAGGCCAACCCGCTGCCGAAGGCGCAGACAGGCATCGGCCACACCAGGTGGGCCACCCACGGTGGACCCACCGACCTCAACGCCCATCCGCATGTGGCCGACGGTGGAAAGCTGGCGCTGATCCACAACGGCATCATCGAGAACTTCGCCCAGCTCAAGCGCGACCTCATCGCCGAGGGCGTCGAATTCCAGTCCGAGACCGACACCGAGGTGGCGGCTGCTCAGCTGGCTAAGAACTTCCAGGACACCGGCGACCTGACACAGGCCATGCGCGCGACCGCCACCCAGCTCGAAGGTGCCTTCACCCTCCTGGCCGTCCACGCCGACGCTCCCGGACAGGTCGTCGCCGCACGCCGCAACTCGCCCCTGGTCATCGGCCTGGGCGAGGGAGAGAACTTCCTCGGCTCCGACGTAGCAGCCTTCATCGACTACACGCGCACCGCAGTAGAGATCGGTCAGGACCAAGTCGTGACCATCACCCCGGACTCCGTGGTCATCACGGACAACGACGGCAACGAGGTCGACGGCGTTGAATACCAAGTCGACTGGGACGCCGCTGCTGCGGAAAAGGGCGGATTCCCCTCCTTCATGGACAAGGAGATCCACGACCAGCCGCAGGCCATCGCGGACACACTGCTGGGCCGCCTCGACATCGACGGCAAGCTCACACTCGATGAGATGCACATCGACGAGACCGTGCTCAAGACCATCGACAAGATCATCGTCATCGCCTGCGGCACCGCGGCCTACGCCGGCCAGGTCGCCAAGTACGCGATCGAACACTGGTGCCGTGTGCCAGTCGAGGTCGAACTCGCCCACGAGTTCCGCTACCGCGATCCCGTGGTCAATGAGAAGACCCTCGTCGTCGCAATCTCCCAGTCGGGAGAGACCATGGACACGACCATGGCCGTGCGCCACGCTCGTCAGCAGGGCGCGAAGGTCATCGCCATCTGCAACACCTTCGGATCCACCATTCCCCGCGAATCCGATGCCGCGCTCTACACGCACGCCGGTCCGGAGATCGCCGTCGCCTCGACGAAGGCCTTCCTCTCACAGGTCGTGGCCTGCTACCTGCTGGGCCTCTACCTGGCACAGCTGCGCGGCAACAAGTTCCGCGACGAGATCGGCGACATCCTCAACGAACTCCAGACCATCCCCGCGAAGGTTCAGAGTCTCCTCGACAACGACAAGGAGCAGGTCCAGGCACTGGCACAGCGGAACCAGGATGTCGGTTCGGTGCTGTTCCTGGGTCGTCACGTCGGCTACCCCGTGGCGATGGAAGGTGCGCTCAAGCTCAAGGAGCTCGCCTATATCCACGCCGAGGGCTTCGCCGCCGGTGAACTCAAGCACGGCCCGATCGCACTCATCGACGATGGTCAGCTCGTCATCATCGTCGTGCCGTCCAAGCGCGGCCGCGATTCCCTGCACGCCAAGGTCATCTCGAACATCCAGGAAGTCCGGGCCCGAGGCGCCAACACCGTAGTCATAGCAGAAGAGGGCGACGAAGAGGTCCAGGAATTCGCGTCCGAGGTCATCTACGTCCCCCAGACGACGACACTCATGGCACCGTTGCTGACCACGGTTCCGCTGCAGATCTTCGCGATGGAACTGGCCACGGCCAAAGGCCTCGACGTGGATCAGCCACGCAACCTCGCCAAGTCCGTGACCGTGGAGTAAGACTCAGTGCAAGCGGGCAGGCCTCCGGACCGCCCGCGACAGCTGCGGCTGCGACTGCAGAGCTAAGGGAGAGACATGGCGATTCTGGGAATCGGAACCGACATAGCCGATGTGCCGCGCTTCGCCGAGCACATCGAGCGTGTCCCCGAACTGCTCGATCGCCTGCTCACCCCCGCCGAACAGCTCAAACGCAACGGCAAACGCCGGACGGATGCCTCCTTGGCAGCTAGATTCTCCGCCAAGGAGGCACTGAAGAAAGCCATCGGATTCCCCGGATGGCTGCCCTGGCAATCCGCCGAGGTGGTCCCCGCGAGATCTGGTGCGCCCTCATTTCGCCTGCGGGGTCTCGTGCTCGAACATTTCCACCGCATCGGCGCCACGAACATCCACCTCTCGATCACCCATGATGCGAACCTCACCATGACCTTCGTCATCGTCGAAGGCGAGGGGGCATCGCTGAGTCCCGGCGTGGACGGGGAAGTCGAGCACTTCACGCAGTCGATGTACGGGCCGGGTGCGCGATTGGGTGAGATCCCGAAGCAGTAGACGCATCGTCGGCCCGCCACGACGGCAGAGGGCAGGAAGCAGTCTGCGCGATAGCCGGCGCAGACTCAGCTGAGCGAACTCTTCCGTCATCGAAGCGATAGTCGCAGCAGAAGCGAATCGCCATGGACAGCGTCGTGCTCCCTTTCCCCGGTGAGTACGAAGCCCAGTTTGCCGAGTACGTGGAGCGAGGCGGTGTTCCACACGCGAACAGTGGAGGATAAACATCGGTAGCCGATCTCCAGTGCACGATCGATGACCACACGGGAGGCCTCGGTCGCGAACCCCTGTCCCCAGAACTCCTGCAGGAAATCGTAAGCCAACTCCGGTTCGTCGGGCTGACCCACGCTGTTGTCAACGAGTCCGCAATATCCCATGCGGACCGCTGTCAGTCTGTTCTCCACGACGAGCAGCCCCGGTTCCGGCGCTGGTCTGCAGGTGCGAATCCAGGCCTCCATCTCCGCATGAGTCGGATGACCGTCGACCGAAATGCGCCGCCAGGCAGGAACGCGTTCGTCGCGCTCCTCCCAGAGCCCACGATGGAAGGCCGCATCGCTGTTTGCCCACGGACGCAGACTCAGCCGTTCTGAACGGAAGGCGATCTGATTCTGATGTGCGCGCGGATGGTTCATTCCTTGATGGGTGACCTCATGGACCATGGTCATCAGTATGCCGCAGCGGTCGATGGAGTTGGCGGTGCTATTTCCTCCTTCATCCATTTCAGGTGAAGAGCACGACCCTGGAGCAGCTGGCACGGTAATAGACTCGGGACCATGAACTCACTTCCCGACTACGCTGAAATCGTTGCCGACAGCGCACAGAGTCCAACCATCACGGACATCCACCTCCCGACTACAGAGGATGCCGCGGACATCGCAGGTGGCCTCGTGACTCTGCGCCGTGCCCTGCACGAAAACGCAGAGGTCGGGCTTGACCTGCCCATCACACAGAAACTCGTCCTTGAAGCCATCGAAGGCCTCGACGTCGAGGTGACGAAGGGCAACGGACTCTCCTCACTCGTCGTCGTGCTGCGCGGAGGCGACCGGAAGAAGGACTCGACCGGTGTGGTGCCCGCCGTGCTGCTGCGTGGAGACATGGACGGTCTGCCTGTGCCGGAGGCGACAGGCTTCGACTTCGCGGCCACAACTGGGCGGATGCATGCCTGCGGCCACGACCTGCACACGACTGGCCTGGTGGGTGCGCTCAAGCTCCTCCACCGTGACCGGGACTCCCTGCCCGGCGACGTCGTCTTCATGTTCCAGCCCGGTGAAGAAGGCTATGACGGGGCAGGGAAGATGATCGACGAAGGTGTCCTCGACGCGGCAGGACCGCGGGTGAAGGCCGCCTTCGGCATTCACGTCTCCGCCGACCAGGACCTCGGCGTCGCCTACTGCCGTCGCGGCTCGTACATGGCGGCGTTTTCGAAGATGACCATCACCGTCCGCGGCAAAGGCACCCACGCCTCCCGACCGGCAACCGGCCGCGATCCCATCCAAGTCGGTGCGATGCTGGTGGGCCAGCTCCAGGAGTATGTGACCAGGCGCTTCGACATCTTCGATCCCCTCGTCATCACCGTCGGCCAGTTCAACGGCGGCACCGCCCCGAACGTCATCCCCGACTTCGCCCAGCTTGTCGTCAGTGTCCGCTCCTTCTCCGACGAAGTCACCACCCGTGCCGATGCCGAGCTTCCGCAGCTGGTCACCGAACTGGTGGCCGCACATGGCCTCGAAGCAGAGGTCGACTACGAGCGAGTCCTGCCGCCGACGATCAACGATGACGAGGAAGCCGACTTCTTCCTCGAGACCTTCGCCGACCTCTTCGGTGCCGACCGTGCCGTGGTCCGCCCGAATCCGATCCCCGGATCCGAGGACTTCTCCCGCGTACTCGAACAGGTTCCCGGCGCGTACGGCCACTTCGGTGTGGCGGTGCCGAACTTGCCCGTCGAGGAACGCGAAGCCAACCATTCGCCCCGAGCCCGACACAGCGACGAAGGTCTGGCCGATCAGGCACTGTTCCTGGCTCATCTGGCCGGTCGCAAGCTCGCTCGTCTGGCCCAGGAATGAGGAACCACTGATGTCAGTCTTCGCCTACCCCAGCACTGTCATCCGCGAGGCCGAACGCCCCCTCCTCGACGCCGGCGTCGATCTCATGGCCAGGGCTGCACGAGCCCTGGCTCGGTTCTCCGCCGACAGGCTGCGAGCGACTCGGGGCCAGATCTTCGGCACTCGGGTGTGCGTGCTCGCTGGTCCGGGCAACAATGCCGGGGACGCGCTCTTCGCCGCCGCCGGACTGGCCCAGCGCGGGGCGCACATCACCGTCGTGACACTCTTCGATCACACCCACGATCAGGGCCTGGCCGCGGCACGTCGAGCCGGTGCCGTCGTCATCGGCTTCCCGAATTCAGAAGAGACCGCAGACGCGGACGCCGAGGTGCCTGATCGTTCGCACACGGAGGTGTCCGATCGCCTGCGCGTCGATGTCCTGCGGGAACTGAATCGGTCCGATCTCGTCCTCGATGCAATCCTCGGCATCGGCGGCCGTCCCGGTCTTCCCGAGCACATCGCCTCGCTCATCCGCGACTGGCGACGCTCGTCCAGCGCGGACGCCAGTGCCAGCACCAGCACCAGCATCAACTCCGGCACGCACATCACACAGACGGTCATCGCCGTCGACGTCCCCTCCGACCTCTCCCCAGACGAAGCAGGTGCGAAGGATCGCATCCACGCCGACCACACTGTGACCTTCGGCGGTCTCAAAACCGTGCTGATCGACCCCCGCGTCGACCCATTCACCGGCACAGTCCACCTCGTCGACATCGGACTCGAACTCGATGAGAAGCAGGCCACCGCCGAGGTGGTCGACACCGATGATCTCAATGTGGACTTCCCCCGTCCCCAACCGGACGGACACAAATACGACCGCGGAGTCGTCGGCATCCTCGCCGGGTCCGAGGCGTACCCGGGTGCGGGAGTCCTGACCACCACCTCGGCGGTCAACTGCGGTGTCGGCATGGTCCGTTCCTTGGGGTCTCAGATGGTCGCCGACTACGTCATCGGCCTCCATGCCGAGGTGGTCACCGCTCCGGGACGGATGAATGCTGTGGTCATGGGCCCAGGCGACCCGGAGGACGAATACGTCCACGCCTGTGTCGACGAGTTGGCGGATACGAATGTCCCTGTCGTCCTCGACGCCGGGGCGCTGGACATGGTCGGCCGTGCAGAATCGCTCAAGGGCACCTGGTTGGCCGAGAGGCCAGTCGTCCTGACCCCGCACGCCGGAGAGCTGGCGCGGCTGCTCAGCCGGCTGCTCGGCGAGATCATCACCGCGAGCCGGATCAACGCTGACCCCATCGGCTGGGCGCAGCGAGCCGCACAGTCCAGTGGTTGTATTGTTCTGCTCAAGGGCCACCAGACGGTCATCGCCGCTCCCGATGGGTTCTGCGTGCTCCCCGAAGTCGGACCCGCCAGCCTGGCCACCGCCGGGTCGGGGGACGTTCTGGCCGGGATCATCGGTGCCCTGGTGGCGACTTTCCACGCCAGGAACCAGCATTCTTCGGCCGAAAATCCGCTCCCGGAACGCGAGCTTGCCCACATCGCAGGCCTCGGCGTGCTGGTGCACAATGCCGCGGGTCGTCGGTCCGTGAACGCCGGAGCCTTGGGCGATGCTGTCGCCGAGGTGGCAGGGGAACTCATCCACGGTGGATCCCTCATCGAGTGAGCAGGTCCCTGTTCGACTGAGGGATGACGGTCCACGGTATTCTTATCCAGTGACATCAACCGATTCTTCAGGGGCACTGGTCAAGGCCGAGATCGACGTGACCGCACTGCGCGCCAACGCCGCAGTCCTCGCCGAGCTGCTCGCACCCGCCCGCCTCAAATGCGTCGTCAAGGCCAACGCCTACGGTCACGGCATCGACATCGTCGCCCGCGGACTCTACACAGCCGGCTGGCGCGACTTCTGCGTCGCCACGATCGACGAGGCGCTGAGGCTGCGCGAAATTCTGGGCGATGACGTGAACATCATGGCGTGGCTGTATGGGC
This sequence comes from Brevibacterium sp. FME17, assembly GCF_014897515.1. NCBI lineage: Bacteria > Bacillati > Actinomycetota > Actinomycetes > Micrococcales > Brevibacteriaceae > Brevibacterium > Brevibacterium sp. FME17. Next base: position 186,743 of record NZ_JABUYD010000005.1, on the reverse strand, counting down.
CGAACACCGATCTCGACGCTGCCGTTGCGGAGTCGATCGAGCTGGGCGTGTCCACGGTCGAGTGCCTCGACCGTTTGCGCGACGCGGCCCATCGCACGAATACCACGGCCCGCCTCCATCTCAAGGTCGATACCGGACTCGGCCGCAACGGTCTGGCCCCCGCTGGCTGGAAACGTGCGCTTGGGTACCTGCAGGAACTCGCAGACTCGGGTGCGACTGCGAGGGACTCCGGGATCGAAATCGTGGGTCTTATGAGCCACTACGCCGTGGCCGATGAACCCGAGCGTGTCGAGACCGGGCAGCAGACGCAGATCTTCGACTCGGCCCACCGGGAACTCACAGCGCTGCTCGACGGTGCTCAGGGCCACCTCGGCGAATCGGATCGACTCGACGTCCACATCGCGAACTCACCGGCAGCGCTGACGCTCTCACCGTTCCCGGGCACTTCGGCTCGGGTCGGTCTGTCGCTGTATGGTCTGTCTCCGCTCGGTGATCAGGATTCGCAGGATCTGGGGTTGGTGCCGGTGATGCGGCTGGTCTCCCAGGTCGTCAACCTCAAGGACATCCCCAGCGGGCACGGCGCATCTTACGGGTTCACGTTCACCGCTGCAGCCGACACCCGTTTCGCTCTGGTGCCCGGCGGCTACGGCGACGGAATCGCCCGCTCGGCGTCGAATAAGGCCGAGGTCTCCATCCGCGGCACCCGGTATCCGGTCGTCGGCCGGATCGCGATGGACCAGATGATCGTCGACGTCGGTGCCGGCGAGATCGCCATCGGAGATGAAGCCGTCATCTTCGGCCCCGGCGGTCCCAGCGCAACCGAGTGGGGAGACTGGGCCGATACGATCAACTACGAGATCGTCACCCGCATCAGCTCCCGCGTCGACCGCGTGGAAGTGGAATCACAACCCACCCAGGGTGCGGCACAACCCAACCAAGGTGCGGGTCTGTGATGGAGCTTCGGCTGACGTCACTTGAGCAGATGCGGACCTTCGCCGAGGTGCTTGCCGGGCACCTGCAGGCAGGTGATCTCCTCATCCTCAGCGGCAACCTCGGCGCGGGAAAGACCACCTTCACGCAATCCCTGGGACGGGCCCTGGGCGTCGCCGGACGGATCACCTCACCGACCTTCGTCATCGCCCGCGAGCATCCCTCGCTCGGTGACGGACCTGCCTTGGTGCATGTGGATGCCTACAGGCTCTCCGACGCCGAGGAGCTGGGAGACCTTGACCTCGACTCGGAACTCGAGGAGTCGATCACCGTCGTCGAATGGGGTGCCGGACTCGCCGAACAGCTGAGCACAGACTACCTCGGGCTCACGATCACCCCGATGTTCGGCCTCGAAGCCGATACCTCTGACGCCTCAGAAGGCACTGACGGTGAGGCTGTGGCCGGCATGGATGCCGACGGCGCGGCTGCGGCGGACGCCGACGACGAGGCTGACGAGGACGAACGACGGATCGTTGAACTGCACGGCCATGGCAGCACGTGGGATGCACGACTGCAGCAGGTGAGCGAATCGCTTCGCGGCTTGGCCGGTGCGGTTGAGATCAGCACATTCGACGGGCCATTAGGATCCGTCGACGAGGAGGACAAGCAGTGATCATACTCAGCATCGACACCTCCCAGGCCGCGTCCGTGGCTCTGGTCGATACCGAATCCGAGACGGTGCTGGCGGCAGAACAGGCCGATGACCAGCGCCGACATGTCGAGTTCATCGGCCCGGCACTGGCTCGGGTGCTTGAGAATCCTGCCCGGCCCGACCTCGTCGTCACCGGTATCGGTCCGGGCCCCTTCACCGGGCTGCGTGTCGGGATCGCTGCGGGCATCGCCGTGGGCCAGGCTTGCGGTATCCCGGTCAGGGGACTCCTGTCGCAGGCCGCGCTCGCCGAGGAGCTGCGCCGAAAGAATGCTCAGACGACGGGCTCCGTGCTCATCGCTGCTGATGCTCGACGCAAGGAAGTGTATTTCAGCGTCTACGAGAGCTTCGACGCCTCATTGCAGGCCGGGCCCTTCGTCGCCAAACCCGCCGAGGTTGACGAGGTCCTCGCGGCTGTGGGACAGACGGACATCGGGGGCCGTGTCGGTCGCGGATTCCTCCTCTATCCCGAGGTAGTCGGAGTACCCAGCGTCCCGGAGATCGTCGACCCGCGTGCCGAATACCTTGCGCTGGCCGCAGCCCGTGAGATCGCAGCCGGTCGTGAGCTGGTCGAACCGGTTCCCGAATACCTGCGAGAGCCTGATGCCAAAGCCACGCCCGCTCGGCAGAGTTCGCTGAAATGAGCACACCGATGAGCAGCCTGAAATGAGTGACGGCTCGGTGCACGAACAGGCCAACATCTGCGAACTGCGCTGGTGGGAGCTTGAGGAGGTCGCGGACAACGATGCCGCGATCTTCGGCCCCACCGCGTGGACGCACGCCTACTACTGGGCGGTGAAGGCGCAGGCTGGAACGGTGATGTTCGCGGCACGGACACCCACCTCGGCGCTGGCCGGGTGGATCGTCATGTCCGCTGGCGGCGGAGAAGGCGACGTCATGACCATCGCCACCACCGAGGCGGGACGGGGCAAGGGCATCGCACGCCTGCTGCTGCAGGCTGGGATCGACTGGGCCCAGAGCAGGGGAGCGGAAGTGGTGCACCTCGAGGTCGATGAGCACAATGAACCGGCGCTGGGACTCTACCGTTCCTGCGGATTCTGCGAATGGGGCAGACGCCCCGACTACTACCCGGGTGCCGACGCGATCCTCATGCGTTATCGCTCCTAGGAACCTCCGCAGTCTGCGACATTGCGGACTAAGACATTGCAGTCGCAGTGGCAGTGACAGTGGCAGTGGCGGGAGCCTGAACTTTGGTCGTGAGTTCGGCGAGGAGTCTGCCGTTGAGCCTGAACGCCGTCATCGTCTCCTCGATGACCAAGTGTTCATCACCACCGGCCGCCCCGATTTCATCGAGACGACTGCGGTAGGCGTCCTTGTACGGCTTCGTCTTGCCCACCTCGGCGAAGTCCCACATGGTCAGCGCCTCGGCGGGCACGAAGTAGTGGCGTCCCATGAGAGCGCCGATGGCCTGTCCGCCGGAGAGATCCCCGAGGTAGCGCGTGTAGTGGTGGGCGATGAGCTGTTCCGGTTTCGTGAGCCGGTTGAGGTGGTCCGCATATGCTTCGGCGCTGCTGGTGAGTGGCAAGCCGTCGTGTGCCAGCTTCTGCAGGTCGCTGTGGATGCGCTCGGTTCGGAACAGACCCGCGTCATAGAACGGTGCAAAGATCGGATCCGCGGCGAACTCCGAGGACTTCGCTTCGAGGGCTGCATAGATAGGAGCGTATTGCGTGAGTAGGAGCGCGTAGGCGTGTGCGTCGAGCCTGCCCTCCATGAGATCGACCATGAAATTGGTGTGCTCGACCTCGTCGTGGATCGTGGCTGTGCTGGCCTTGAGACGAGCTGAGAATGTTTCAGTCATGATGACTCCTCATTGAGAGACCGATGAACCGGCAATCGGTTCGTGATGAGATTGTTGGTTGTGAGGCCGTCCCGGTTCGGTGAGAAGACACCGAACCGGGACGATCTCACTGGTTGACTACATTCCTTGTTGAGATGCAGTCTAACGCTTGCGCATCCGAGAGAACATCACGGATGCTGCACCGAGCACTATCAGACCTGCTGCGATCGGCAGGGTCGCGAGCTCGGCTCCGGTGCGCGGCAGATTCGATCCGTCAGAGTTGCCGGTGTCGAATCCTGAAGACGATGAGCCTTCGCCGCCTGCACCCGCAGTTCCACCGGTCCCGTCGGATGCACCTTCTGCGGAATCGGATCCGCCGTCGGCGGGCCCAGCTCCTCCATCGGCGGCTTCTGTTCCACCGGCCGAACCGGCGGAACCATCATCAGCAGAAGGCTCCACAGTCACAGTGAACTGAGCAGGATCGGAGGGAACACCCTCGACCGTGGTCACAGCAGAGTAGGCGTAGGCGCCAGCTTCCGACGGGGCCTTGGCCGTGAAGTTTCCTTCGTCATCGGCAGTCACGGTTGCGGTGCCGGTGGAGGGAACCTCATCCTCGAAGACCGTGACGTTGGTCGCAGACTGCGGAGTGCTGCCTGCAGGTGCCCAGGAAAGGGTCACCTCGGCGTTCGGGGCCGTTGTGCCCTTGATCTCACCGTTCTCGCCGACTGTCTGGTCGCCGATCTGGGGAGTCTGAGGCTTGTCATCGGCACCGTCGTCAGATCCGTCGGAGTCGTCACCGTCGGCTGCGCTGTCGGCTTCCGCGCCGTCAGCGGCACCATCGGCCTCGGCAGCTGCTTCGGACCCGTCGGTGTCGCCTTCGGAACCAGCGGAGCCCTTATCGTCGGCCTCTGCGCCATCGGCTGCGGACGTGTCATCGGCTTCGGCTTCCGATCCGTCGGCTGCATCTGCGGAATCGGCCTCTGCACCGTCAGCGGCACCATCAGCCTCGGCAGCTGCTTCGGACACGTCGGCTGCGCCGTCGGAGTCAGCGGAGCCCTTATCGTCGGACTCTGCGCCATCAGCTTCGGCACCATCGGTCTCGGCTTCAGCTTCGGCACCATCGGTCTCGGCTTCGGCGCCATCGGCTGCGCCGTCGGTCTCGGCCTCTGCTTCTTCTCCGTCGGCTGCGCCGTCGGTTTCGGCACTGGCTTCAACACCATCGTCGTTTCCTGCGGCGTCGGTCTCGGCTGCTGCCTCGTCCGTGTCATCGCCCGGGAAGAGAGCCTGCTTCTGCTCGTCGGTCAACTTGATGGCTTCGCGGTAGAGCAGCGCATCGCCCTGGGCGAGACCATGGGCTACCCAGGTGACGAGGTCGTAGTCCTTGTCCTTGCTGAGAGCGTTGGTTTCGGCGACTACGTCGACATCGACTTTTCCGTCGTTGATCTGCGTGGGTCGCACATACTGCACGCCGGCGGTGTTTCCTGCGGTGATGTCATCGCTGGCGAGCTCACGGTCGACGACCGCGGCGTATACGCCGGCCGCTGGAGTGCCAAGGCTGGAGTTGGGAAGGTTGTCGTAGCCTTCGCCCTTGACGTTGACGGCCAGGCCGTCCGCAGCTGAAGCAGACTTCACGGAGTGAGAAGTCGCGACATCGGACGCTGGGGCCTTCGCCGTGTATTCGACCGTGACTGGGTTCGTCGTTTTGCGCGGCTGGATGGATGTCGCCGGACCGGCGGAGGTGAACCAGTACGAGTCCTGACCGGTCTCGACATTGAAGTCGATCCAGTCCTGAGGCATGGCACCCCACCAGGATTCATTCTCAGAGTTCTTTGGTGCCTGCGGATTGCGTCCTTCGGTGTCGGTCTCGACACCGAGGTAGTCAGGAGTGAATTCAAAACCTTCGTCGGTAACATCGACATCACCATTCTGGATCTCCACGACGTCGCCCTCACGGGGCGTGAGCTTCAGCCAGATGCTGGGGTCATCCATGTCCGCACCGTAGCCGGAGTAGGTGCCGGTGATCGTGCCCTTGCCGTTCTTGACCTCGAGTTTCGGGTCGGAGATCGTCCAGTAGGTCATGCCCCCGTAGTAGGCGAAGCTCCAGGAGCCGTCCCACTGGATTGAGGCATTGTTGCCATCAGGATCGACGGTTCCGGTACCATTCTTGATCTCGATCCGGTCCCCGGTGTGATTGTTCTCGGCCTGCGCATTGATCTTGCCGTTGACGGATACTCCATCGCCGGTCTGGCATTTCGTGGCGAACGTCGACTTCCTGTCGTTGGTCTTGACGATCGACGTGTTGCCGTCGACGAAGTTGCCGTCAGCATCGGTCGGGTAGACCTCGTTGGCATCGTTTTTGTTCCAGATCCTCGCGCTGCCGGCGTCCCCGGCTTCGCCTGCGACGAGAAAGTTGCACCCGCCGAAATACGATCCGCCCGTGGACTCATCGTTGACCGACCAGTCGAAGACTGCGTCATCGACGGTTTTGTCCGCGGCAAATGCCGGCGCCGACATTCCGAGACCCAGCAGACCGGTGACCGCCGCACATGCGGCGCCGACAGCCAGTGTTGGTGTGATGCGTCGTGTTTTCGAGACACTCGCGCGCACACTCCTCTGCGACATAGATTCTCCTCAATCTTCTTGCCGAAGACGGCATTGAAAGGTTTGGTCCCAGGTCCGTGAATAGAACCTGGATTCGTCATCAGCAAAAGTTGTGGAAATGCTGAACGATAAATAGACTACACAGATATATCGTAAAAAACCAAGGTGTGCCTAACCTTCATGAAGGTAGCCTTGCCTTATTAAAGCTACCGATGGAGATACCCGGGTAACTCATGATGAAGTGGCAATTGAGACGAGTCCATCGTCGGCGTTCGTTCCGTCGAACCGCCTGGATTGCGGGCGGATGCGTGGTTGCCGTTCTGCTGTGGAACAACGGGCTGCACAACATCGGATCGATCAACGCCCAAGGTGAGACCGAGTGCCTGCAGCCACCCGCGCGTCAAGCACCCAACCTTCCCGAGGTTCCCGAGGTCGACAGGTCCACGCTCCCTGACCCGACCGATATCACGGGACCGACGACAGCCTACGCCCAGTCCGAAGAGATCCCGCCGGTATCCGACACCACCGAGCACGAGGCGAATCTGCCTGTCACCGTCGAGAGCGCTGACGGGGCTCGCCAGACAGTGAAGAAGACCGATCGGATCCTTGCGATGAACCAGAACGGCGGAATCGCCGCTGCTGTCGTCGGTCTCGGGCTCGCCTGCAACCTCGTTGGCCGCGATATCGCTACCGACTTCACCCAACTCGTTCCTGGCGCCGAACAGCTGCCACTCATCACTCAGGGGGGACATGCGATCAACGCCGAGGCAGTGTTGGCGCTGTCCCCGGACGTGATCCTCACTGATTCGACGATCGGACCCTACGACGCTCAGATGCAGCTGCGGAACGCGGGAATTCCTGTGATCTTCATCTCATCCTCTTATGAGGACGGCGTGCGTTCAGCCGGACCGCAGATTCGCGAAGTGGCGAGTGCTCTGGGCGTACCTGAGCTCGGCGACAAGCTCGCTGAGCGCACCGTTCGCGAGATCAACGGCACACAGAAGGCCGTAGAGAAGCTTGCTCCGGAGGATCCCGCCGATCGACCTCGCACCGTGTTCCTCTACCTGCGCGGAAGCATCTACTACTGGTTCGGCGTCGGATCCGGCGCCGATTCCCTCATCCAGTCGGTGTCCGCCCGCGACGTGGCGGCTGAGGTCGGCTTCAAGGGCATGTCGCCGACGAACTCCGAGGCCCTCATCAAGGCCGCTCCCGACATCATCATCGTCATGACCCTCGGCCTGGCCTCGGTGGGAGGCGTCGACAAGGCACTTGAGCTGCCCGGCATCAAGCAGACGCCGGCGGGCGAGAACAGGCGAATCATCGACATGAGCGACTACGAGGTGATGAGCTTCGGACCACGTTCGGCCGAGGTCATCGCAGCTTTGGGCACATCGATCTACGCCCCCGAGCTCGCCTACCACCCTGAACATCCACCGGCATCCATCGACAAGCGCTTGAAAGAGATCAATGAAGAACTGGACGAAGACGACTGATGAGTGAATCCATCGAAACGCGGGATCTCCCTCTGCGTCGTGACCAACAGCTGGCCTCGACGAATCCGAACGAGAACGCGGGCAAAGAGTCCGCTGGCAACGGTGTCGATCTGCAGCGCATCCGCTCACAGCGCACGGGCCGAGCAGGGACCTTGTTCCTCGTGCTCTTCCTCGCGCTCATCGCTGCCTGCATACTCTCAGCTGCCATCGGCCAGCTCTTCATTCCACCCCTCGAAGTGATCGGATCCCTGCTGAGCAAGGTCGGCATCGACTGGCTCCCGGGACCCAGCCACGATTTCGGTGAGGAAGCACTGTGGCAGGTGCGCTTCCCCCGCGTGGTCATGACCGTTCTGGTCGGAGCCGCGCTGGCCGTGGCCGGCTCGATGATGCAGGGTGTCTTCGGCAACCCATTGGCCGAACCCGGAGTCGTCGGCGTCTCCTCCGGTGCGGCCGTCGGCGCCAGTGCGTCGATCCTCTTCGGGTGGAGCTTCCTCGGCAGCTTCACGACTCCGGCGCTCGCGTTCGCCAGCGGACTGCTCACGACGTTCATCGTCTACGCGGTCTCCCGGTCAGGTGGACGCACCGAGGTCATCACTCTCGTCCTCACCGGTGTTGCGGTCAATGCGATCGCGGGGGCGGCCATCGCCTACATCACGTTCGCTGCGCCGACCTCTGCCCGAGAGCAGATCGTGTTCTGGCAGATGGGCAGCTTCAACGGCAGCCTCTGGTCACAGGTCGGGCTCATCCTTCCGCTCATCGTGTTCGGCATCATCATCGCCCAGACACTGGCACCGGGTCTCGACATCCTGTCGCTGGGCGAGAAGAGCGCACGACACGTCGGCATCAACGTCGAACGGCTGCGCATCATCGTCATGGTGATCGTGGCACTCCTCGTCTCCGCTGCCGTCGCCTTCTGCGGGATCATCGCCTTCGTCGGACTCGTGGTGCCTCACATCATCCGCATGGTCATCGGCCCCGGTCACCGTCTGCTGCTTCCGGCGAGTGTGCTGGGCGGTGCAGTGCTCCTGTCGATCGCCGACCTGGCGGCGAGAACACTCGTCGAATTCGCCGATCTGCCGATCGGGATGCTCACCTCACTGGTGGGCGGACCGTTCTTCTTCTATCTCATCAGACGCAGTCGAAAAGAATCCGGAGGATGGGCATGAGTGTCATATCCCTGAATCGTTCCTCGACCCGACGTCCGGAATTCCCGGTCGCAGGTCGATCCATCATCTCCGTCCAGGAGGCCGAAGTCAGCTTCGGCGAGAAGCGCATCCTCAAGGGCATCGACCTCGACATCCGCTGCGGTGAGGTGCTGGCCGTCGTCGGGCCCAACGGTGCCGGCAAATCGACGCTGGTCAATGTCATCACCGCGGACGTCGAACTCGACGCCGGCAAAGTCATCATCGACGACGAGGTGGAGCACTCGTGGTCGACGAGGGAGCTTGCTATGCGACGTGCCGTGCTGCTTCAGGACATCGGCCTCGCTTTCCCTTTCACCGTCCTTGAGGTCGTCGAGATGGGACGGTCCCCGTGGGTCGGAACGCGCGAATCACGGCACGACGACCTCATCGTGTCCGGAGCAATGTCCCGGACCGAGACGGTCCAGTTCGCCGCCCGGAAGTTCACCTCGCTCTCCGGAGGTGAGAAGGCACGAGTGGCACTTGCCAGAGTGCTCGCGCAGGCGACACCCGCGCTTCTGCTTGACGAACCCACGGCGCCGATGGACATCCGGCACCAGGAGCTCGTCCTGCAACAGGCCAGAGAATACGCGGCGACAGGCGGTGCCGTGGTCATCATCGTCCACAACCTCGACCTCGCAGGTGCCTATGCGGACCAGATCGCCGTGATCTCCGACGGCACCATCGTCGCTCAGGGACCACCCACCGACATTCTCACTGCCGACCTCGTCAGTGAGGTCTACGACTACCCCGTGACAATCGTTTCCGACCCGAACACCGGGGCACCACTCGTGGTGCCGGTGCGAGCCGGTCGAAAGGACAGCTGACCATGTTCAACACAGCACTGAAGCCGGCGACCGCCTCGGCGCCGGTGAAGAAGATCCTCACCATGTTTACGATCGCGAGCCTGTTGGCCCTGGTCCTCGGGCTGGCCACGACGATGGCGAACCCGAGCCCGGCCCAGGCCGCGCCGAAGGTGTCGGTGTCCGGGACTCCGAAGGCCGACGGGGAGTTCTCACTCGACCTCTCGGGATCCGGATTCCAGTCCGTGAAGAACGGATTCGGCGGCGTCTACGTGCTCTTCGGCTGGGTCGATGACCCGGGCGGCAGCTGGCGGCCGAGCAAGGGTGGAGCCACGGGAACGAACTACCGCTACGTCTACGACGATGAGACGAACCCGACCGGGTACCAGGTTTTCGTGACCTTCCCGGGCAGCAGCACTGCCGAAGCAGCAAACGGCGGTGAACTCGCGAGCAACGGTGCCTGGAACGCGACGATCAGGATACCTGGATCGAAGTTCACGACCTACGACCGCTCGCAGAACGAGACCCAGGTGGACTGCACCGAGGTCCAATGCGGAATCATCACGATCGGCGCTCACGGCGTGACGAACGCGAACAACGAATCATTCACCCCGGTCGACTTCTCCGCAGCAGGTGCTGCCGGAGGCGGGGACAGCAAGAACAAGGATTCCGGAGACGATGGGAAGAAAGACGAATCGGCCAAGCAGGACGATGCCGAGACGACCGATGCTGAGACGACCGATACCGAGACGACCGCTGGCAAGGACGCCGAAACCGCAGCGGCTGCAGGCGGCTCCGACGCAGTCTCGCCCGTTGACACCAGCAACCAGACTCCGGTAGTCGCGCCCGTCGCGAGTGAACCTCCGATGAGCACATCGTGGCTGATCTTCTTCGCCATTCTGGCCGGTGTCCTCGTGCTCGGCAGCATCATCGCGATCGGCCTCGGGTTCGGCATCGGCGGGTATCTCGCGGTGAAGAGCCTCCTGCTCGGCGTCAGTCCGGCCGCGATGGAGAAGGAACGCGACCGACGAGAGAAGAAGCGGATCAAGACCAAGCACAAGCTGCAGAAACGGAGGATCAAGATGCAGCGCCGCAAGAAACTGAAGCTGGCCAAGCTCGAACGCGGGTCCGAGCGTGCTGTGGCGCAGTCGACTCATCAGGGAGCCGGCACCGGAAAACTGCCTCCCCAGGTCATCGCATTCTTCCAAGACGAGAAGAAAGGCGACGGTGATGCGGCCCGCGGTTGGACAGATCCGACCGGCGGCGCTCCGGCTCATGCCGCGACAGAGCCGGCAGAAGAGAGGGACACCAGGGTGCTGTCGTCTGTCCCAGCGGACAACACAGAGACGACAACCCTGCCGACGACGAAATCATGACAACGACACCACGTACCGTCCACGCGGACGAGAACGGAAGACGAAGAACGATGAGAACTGGAATCTCCTCATTCTTACGGAGTGCATTCGTGCGAGGAGCCGCCGGAATTGCCGCGCTCGGGCTGGTGGGTCTCGGCTTCGCTGCCCCGGCACAGGCGATGTCGGCCCCGTATTCGACTCCTCAGGAAACGACGGCGGCCGACGGCTCTTCGGACGGTGCGACGGATGAGCCGACCGGTAAGAGGGACGTTGAGGACGCCGTCTTCGACTGGTCGGTCAACGACGAGTCGACCGGCGGATCATACTTCGGCGGGTGCAACTTCTTCGTCGCCGGTGAAGCCGGAGACGCTGGCAGTGCGAGGATTTGGAAGGCCGAAGACGCGGGTGCGGTGTTCAAGACCGATGCCGGCGGCAACTTCACGGCAGGCAATACATCCATCCTCAAATCCAATGGAACGCAATACTCGAACTATGAGACTAAGTGCCGAACGCTTGACGGCACATCGGTCAACGGCAAGACCAACGCCGCAGCCGAGAAGAACCACACGGGTGACAGCGTCCGGATCGTCAACGGCACTGGCACCGTCGACCCCGAGACCAACAGCGCCACGATCGAATGGGACGGCTCCTGGAGCTTCGTCTACTACGGTGGCATGACCTATTGGACGATCTCCGATCCAAAGCTCGAGGTCAAGAACGGCAGGGGATCCATCACTGGCACTTATTCCGGCTACGGCGCGGACATGGATGACCCCAGCATCTGGAACAAACTCACACCACTTCAGGGGACCATCGTCGACATCGACAAGGGCGATGTCGACGTCACTGACGACGGGTTCGAGTTCACTCCTGAATTCCTCGGGGTGAAAACCGACACGGAAGGACGCAACCCACAAGCACCGAAGACTGCCGAGAACGAGTCCTGGTGGGGTGCCATGCCTCAGGACTGGATCGACTTCAATGTCGAGACCGGGCAAGACTCGTACTGGTTCACCTCCGCCGGTTCGGAGACGACTCTGCAGCCGCGGAAGAAGACCAACCCGGTCACGGTCGGCTACGGCAAACCTGTTGACAAGCCAAGCGACGGCGGTGAAGGCAGTGACGACGGCGACGGAGGGGACGGAGACGGCAAGGATAGTGGGGGAGACTCGGATGGCAAGGGCGACGGCAGCGGCGGGGGTGCCACCGGCGACGGCTCAGCTACGCTCTATTGGTCGCTCAATCAAGAAGCCAACGCCGGAGCGTTCTATGGTGGATGCAACTTCCTCTCCGCGGGCAAGGCCGAAGACACGGGCGCAGCGGCGGTCTGGACTGAGAAGGACGGTGTCTACAAATCATCTGCAGGCAATGTGACCATCGAAAAGCCCGACGGGTCCGCGTTCAAAAAGGCGACCTGGGCGAATAAGTGCCTCGATTCCGCCGGTGAGACTGTCTCCACCACGCGTAAGGGATCGTGGACACAATCACGGGTCAAGTTGACTCAGGGGGCTGTGACAGCGACCGACTCCCGCGTGAGCGTGCAGTGGAAGGGCAGCTTCACCGTCGCCTTCTACGGCGGCATGACCTACTGGTCGGCCACAGACCCGGTCCTCGACGTGGACTCGAACGGGAAGGGCACGCTCAAGGCGTCGCTGAGCGGCTATGGTGCCGACATGTTCGACGCGTCCAAGTGGGTTGAGCTCAAGCCAACGACTGTGACAATGGCGAAACTCAATGACATCGACGTCGATGCGCTCCTCGACGACGGTCATATCACCGCGCAGCCGAACTTCCTCGGAGTGAAATACGACGATAAGGGTAAGTCCGGATCCTCCGGCAGCTCGATTGGCGGCTCGGATGAGAATGCTTCGGCACAGGCGGAGAAGAACGGTGAGAACTCAGCCTACTGGGGCTCATTCCCGCAGGACTTCGTCGACTTCCAGCACAAAACCGGGCAGTACTCGTACTGGTTCACCTCCGGCGGTGTGCGCGATCCTTATAAGGTCGCCGAACCGCTGACCGTCGCCCTCGGCGACTACTCGCCGGTGGCCTCTGACTATTCACCGGCAGCCGGAAGCGGTCAGGGCCAGCAGCAGGGTGGCGGCGGATCAGCAGGCTCGGGACAACAGGGTGCTGGGGCCGGGGCAGGATCAGGGGCCGGATCCGGAACAGGATCAGGCGCCGGTGCGAAGCAGTCGGCGAACAGCAAGAAGGACGACACTGTGAAGAAGGGCTCGGATATCGACGATGACACGGTCTTCGCCCAGGAAGCCGAGGAGAAGCGCGCGGCTTCCGAGGTTCCGGTCCGTGTGTGGATCGTGATGGGAACGGGACTGGCTGTGGCAGTTGTCGCCGGCTTCGGAATCCGGTCGGGAATCAGGCGCAGTATCGGGCTCGACCCCTCGGACCTCGTCTGAGTCGGGCCCAGATTGCCCTGAGTCGGACCGATCCCGCCGGTGCGACTGCCATTGGCTGTGCTGTACAAGGGGCCGGGCCATGTTGGCTCATAACGTGGTCCGGACCCTTTGGTCAGGTCGGCCAAAGGGTAGGCTGGGGCCATGGAAAGAGTGCAATTGGCTGACACAAATCTGATGGTCCACCCGCTGCATCTGGGAGGCAATCCCTTCGGCTGGGGTGCGGACCGAGATCAGAGCTTCGCAGTCCTCGACGCCTACGCCGAGGCGGGTGGAAACTTCATCGACACAGCGGATGCCTATTCCGTGTGGGTCGAAGGCAACTCCGGCGGAGAGTCGGAGACCATCATCGGCGAATGGATGGCCTCGCGAGGCAACCGCGATGACATGGTCATCGCGACCAAGGTGGGAATGCATCCGAAGCACAAGGGCCTAGACCCGGCCAATATCCGCAAATGCGTCGACGCCTCCCTGCGTCGCCTCGGAACGGACCACGTCGACGTCTACTACGCCCACACCGATGACGAGAACGTCGATCAGGTGGCAGTGGCGGAGACCTTCGACGCATTGGTGCGCTCCGGGAAGGTCAGCTACCTCGGCGCCTCCAACTTCAGCCTGGATCGTCTGCAGTCGGCCATGAAGATCAGCGCGAAATACTCCCTGGCCCGTTATCGTGTCGTCCAGGACCGGTACAATCTCGTGTCCCGCGGTGCTGTGGACCCACAGAAACAGGCCTTCCTGCGATCGAATGACATCGCTGAACTTCCGTTCCACTCATTGGCCTCGGGATTCCTCACCGGAAAGCACACCGGGGGAGACGCCACCGGAAGCGTGCGCGGTGAACGAGTTGCCGACTTCCTCGATAACCAAGAGGCACTTCGCGCCCTTGAGATCCTCGACGACGTGGCCTCGGCGCACAACGCCACGATGACCGCCACCACCCTGGCCTGGCAGTTGTCACACGATTTCATTCCCTCCACCATCGCCTCGGCGCGGGTGCCGGAGCAGCTCACGGAACTGCTCGCAGGAACCGAACTGCAGCTGGCCGATGACGAGATCACGGCCCTCAACGAAGCATGGGTGGAAGCATGACGAGTACCAGCCCACGCCTTGTGAACTGGGAGAACGGCACCGATCTCGTCATCGAACTGCCGCTGGCCGTCGACATTGCGACCGTCTGGTCCAAGCTCGTCGACGCCGAGACCGCGAACTCATGGTTCGCCGCCTTCGCCATCGGTGAGGCTGCGAGAGATGGCAGTGGCGATGGTGAAGGCGACGCAGGCAGCCCGGGCGCTGATGCCAATCCCGCGATCACCTTCGATCTGGGTGAGACCAAACTGCACGGTGAGATCCTCAGCAGCGAAGTCGAAGACCATGTGCTCGTCGAACTCGAGGACTTCGGTGTGCTCGGAGTGCAGCTGCTGCCCCTCGAACTCACCGACGGGGACGCGACCCTGCTGATCTTCACCCAGTCCGCACCCGATGTGGAGAGCGCTCGCCTCAAGGCTGCGGACTTCGGACCGATGTGGGACACCCATATGCGGCTGTTCGCCCGATCCCTGGGACTCGACGTCGTCGAAGCCACTGAGGAAGAGCTGCTCGCGCTCTACGCGGATCTCGAACTTGAGCACAGCGAAGCCGAGACTGCTGAAGCGGCGACTGCTGGCACCGCAGAACCCGAACCCGAGGACAGTGAGGGCGGGTCGAACGACGTATGAGCGAACCGCTGGTGCTGGGCATCGAATCCTCGTGTGACGAGACCGGGGTAGGGATCGTTCGGGGACGGACGCTGCTGACCAACACGGTCTCATCGTCGATGGATGAGCACGTTCGCTTCGGAGGTGTCGTCCCCGAGGTTGCCTCACGGGCACATGTCCAGGCCATCGGACCGGCCATTGCCTCTGCCTGCGATCAGGCAGGCATTGAGCTGGGCGACCTCGACGCCATCTCGGTGACTGCGGGTCCCGGCCTCAGCGGTGCGCTGATGGTCGGAGTCGGTGCCGCCAAGGGCCTGGCCGCGGCGCTCAACCTGCCGCTGTATGGGGTCAACCACCTCGCCGCGCATGTGGCGGTGGACCTCATCGCCGAAGACGTCGACGGCCTGACCACACCGACCATTGCGCTCCTCGTCTCCGGCGGGCATACCGAGATCCTGCGCATCGGCGACGTCGTCGATGACATCGAACTCATCGGCGCCACGATCGACGATGCCGCCGGTGAAGCCTTCGACAAGACCGCACGCCTGCTGGGGCTGAACTACCCCGGTGGGCCGAACATCTCCAAGGCCGCTCTCGGACAGCTCGACGGCAGCGGAATCCCCGGCGATCGCACCGCCGTGAAGTTCCCTCGTGGGCTGGCGAAGAAGCAGGACATGCGCGACCCCGAGCGTCGCTTCAACTTCTCCTTCTCCGGACTCAAGACGGCAGCACTACGGGAGGTCACGAAGGCCGAGACGTTGGGTACGGACCTGCGGGTCGCCGACATCGCCGCGGGGTTTGAAGACGCCGTCGTCGACGTCCTCGTGACCAAGACTGTGTTGGCCGCAGCCGACACCGGAATCAACCATGTCGTCCTCGGCGGGGGAGTCGCCGCGAACTCCCACCTGCGCGAGGTTTTAGGAGCCAGGTGCGCCGAGGCCGGGATGACCTTGCGGGTGCCGCCACTGAGCCTGTGCACGGATAACGGGGCCATGGTCGCAGCCCTCGGAGCTGAACTCGTCCGCCGCGGAATCGGACCCAGCGACCTGTCATTTGCCGCAGTCTCTTCATTGGATGTCGATCATGTCCTCGTCTGACCCGAACGCCGGCGACCAGAACGCCTACACACACGACCGCAGCGGTGCCTCACGCGATGAGACCGCCTACGGCCCGAACTCGAAGGATCTGCCCGACTACCTACCGCCTCGGCGATCAGGTGACGGATGGACTCTCGGCTCGGACGGGCAGAAGCATTGGGGACTCAACGGGGCGGCGGGGCTGATGCTGCTTGATCCCGAACACGGGATCCTCATGCAGCACCGTGCGCTGTGGTCCGTTGAAGGAGGAACCTGGGGCTTCCCCGGTGGTGCCCGTGACCTGGGCGAATCCGCCATCGAAGCGGCCGTGCGCGAGTCATGGGAAGAAGCCGGTGTGCCAGACCTCGCGGGCGAAGGCATCGAGGTTCTCGACACTTATGTCCTCGACCTCGGTGACTGGTCGTACACGACGGTCATCGCTCGGGCCCTGCGTCATTTCGAACCGATCATCAGTGACCCGGAGAGCATCGAACTCACCTGGGTGCCCATCGACGAACTCACCGACTACAACCTGCACTCCGGGGTCGCCGCGTCGCTGCCCGTGCTCTTGGAACTTCTTCGCCCGCACCTGTGAGCACGGGGGCCTGTGAGTACGGGGGGCCTGTAAGCGCGGGAGGTGCTTGTGGGCACGCTGGTTCTCGCTGCACTCGGCCGCGCAACGTCGAGACAGCGCCGGAGCGCCGATACCACTCTGCACGCCTAGGTGTTTCGAAGCTCCGGCGTTGCCGCAGTGATACTTCCCGGCGGCAGTTGCGAGGGTGCTGCCAGACGGCAGGGGGCTCAGATATACGAGGTGCGCAGGTCGCTGATCAGGGACCTGGTCACCTCGGTAAGTGACTCAGTGTCCTTGTACACGTTCTGCAGCCGCTGGTAGGGCACACCGCGGTCGATGATCGAGGTGATGGAATTCAGCTCGCTGAGGCAGCCCAGGCGTTCGGCCACCGGGGTCAGGCGTGCGACCTCATCGGCCAAGCATTCGGTGACCAGGCGCTCATCAGCCTCGGCGTTCTCGATGATGATGGCGTCCATGCCGTAACGGGCAGCACGCCACTTATTCTCATCGTGGAACCAGTCCGGCATCGTCGGCAGGGCCTCGCCGGCATCAAGACGGACAGAGAAGTCGTCGACGAGGCACTGTATGAGGGCTGTGATCGCGGTGATCTCCTCGAGCGTGGGCAGCCCGTCACAGACTCTGACCTCAACGGTTCCCCAGTGCGGGGCAGGACGAATATCCCAGCGGATCTCATTGATGTTGTCGATGATGCCGGTGGTGAGCATGTCGTCGACATACTTCTCATAGTCTGACCACGCTTCGAACTGGAACGGCAGACCTGCGGTGGGCAGCTGCTGGAACATCATCGCCCGGTTCGAGGCGTAACCGGTGTCGGTTCCGCCCCAGAAGGGTGATGATGCGCTCAGAGCCTGCAGATGGGGGACGTAGGCAAGGAGTGCGTTGACGATCGGCAGGACCTTGTCCCGGGAGTCGATGCCGACATGGACGTGCACGCCGAAGATGAGCATATTCCGACCCCACCACTGGGTGCGATCGACGAGCTCGAGGTAGCGGTCCTTGTCTCGGACCTCCTGTGACTGCCACTGTGCGAATGGGTGGGTCCCGGCAGACATGAGTTCGATCCCGCGACCGTCGGTCAGGGTGCGCAGGGCACCCATTGACGTGGCCAGGTCCTCAGCGATACCGGCGACCTGCTTGTGGACGCCGGTGACGAGCTCGATCGTGTTCGTGAGCATTTCACCCACGATCTGCTTCTCGAACTCGGGTGCACACTGGGCGACATCGGCGAGGAGAACATCGGCAGCGGGAGTCAGATCAAGGCTGTCCCCGTCCAAGAGAGCCAGTTCCCATTCGACTCCAAGCGTGGAGCGGGGTGAGCGTGCGAAATCGACCATGGGTCGATCATAGTATTCCGCGCCCGATTTTCTTGCCTCGGCCGTTTGTTGAGCGCCACATTCAGGCCGCAGGTTCGGCCTCATCGGACAGGCGCGCACCAGTTTGTGAGTCGAAGAGGTGGAGGCGAGAGAAGTTGGGAACGGCCCTGACCAGGTCACCTCTGACCACGCGTGTGCGTCCACTGACTCGGGCTACGATCGGAATGTCGCCGGCACCCTCTGTTGCCCGACCATGCACATAGGCATCGGCGCCGAGTTCCTCGACTAGGTCCACCCTGACTTCCAGACCGCCACTGGGCTCGAGTCGGAAGTCCTCCGGGCGGATTCCGGCCGTCACCTGATCCTCTGTGAGCTGCGAGCGCTGCGCGTCACTCAGTCCGATCTCTGACTCACCGATGTGCAGCACCCCGTCACGCAGCGGCAGATCGATGAGGTTCATCGCCGGAGAACCCATGAAGCCAGCCACGAAGAGATTCGCGGGTCGGTCGTAGAGCGCCCGCGGAGTGTCCACCTGCTGCAGCCTCCCGTCAGCGAGCACCGCAACCCGATCGCCCATCGTCATCGCCTCGACCTGGTCGTGCGTGACGTAGACAGTGGTCACGCCGAGGCGGCGCGTGAGTGAGGCGATCTGTGCACGAGTCTGCACCCGCAGTTTGGCATCGAGGTTCGACAGTGGTTCGTCCATGAGGAACACCTTCGGGGAACGCACGATGGCTCGTCCCATGGCCACCCGCTGTCGTTGCCCGCCGGAGAGGGCCTTCGGCTTGCGGTCGAGGTAGGGCTCGAGGTCGAGCAGCTGAGCGGCCTCACGCACCCGTTCATTGCGTTCGGTCTTGGCCACACCAGCGATCTTGAGTGCGAAGGCCATGTTCTCCCCGACACTCATATGTGGGTAGAGCGCATAGTTCTGGAACACCATGGCGATGTCTCGCTCCCGAGGCGAAACCTCGGTGACATCGTCCTGACCGATTCTGATGTGCCCTCCGTCGACGGGTTCGAGGCCGGCGAGCATACGCAGAGTTGTGGATTTCCCGCAGCCAGAAGGACCGACCAGGACGAGGAACTCACCATCGGCGATATCGAGGCTGATCTCATTGACTGACGGGGTGAGCGTGTCTGGGTACTGGCGCATTGCCTTATCGAAAGTGACTGTTGCCATAGTGAATCTCAACCTTCCACGGGTGCGTGGGCACCCGACGATCTGCGGTGATCATTGTGTGACTTCTCGTGGGTAGGGCTGTTGTCATCGGTGACGCTGGTGCGAGCGAACGAGCGATACTGCTCGCGTACCCGTGATGGTCTCGGGTGCAGAGTTGCGACGAGTTCGACCTGCCACCTCGGTGAGGTGCCGGTCAATGTCCAGGCCGCTTGCCGCGCGGCTCCGATGGCCACGTACTCAGCCTGCTCGGGTACGTCGATGGGAACGGTGAAGATGTCTCTGGCCACCTCGCGCACTGCAGGGTTGCGGGCCGCCCCGCCGATGAGGAGCAGTCGTCTGACGCTCAGGCCCTGTCGCAGCACCGCTTGGAGCCCGTCCGCCAGACCGCACAGCATGCCCTCGACAAAAGCTCGGGCGATATTCTCCGGAGACGAATTCGCCAAGGTCATGCCTTCTAAGCGGGCTGTTGCATCAGGAAGGTTGGGAGTGCGCTCGCCCTCGAAATAGGGGACGAGAGTGAGCCCATCGGCACCAGGAGTCGAGGCGAGGGCCAGTGCAGCCACGTCGGTATGGCTGGCTCGCAGCACCGCTGCCGCAGAGTCGAGGACACGGGCGGCGTTGAGGGTGGCGACGAGTGGAAGCCGCCCACCGTCGGCCGAGGCGAATCCGGCGACGATTCCGGACGGATCGTTGATCTTGAGTTCGGTGGGGCTGAAGACGGTTCCCGAGGTGCCGATCGAGATGACGACGTCGCCTGGTACGGCTCCGAGTCCGAATGCGGCTGCCGCATTGTCTCCGGCGCCAGGGCCGACGAGAATGCCCTCGGGTGTTTGACCGGCACTCTCGTGGGGCTGCAGGACACGAGGCAGGATGATGGGTGCGATGTCAGCGGCCGCTTCAGCCTTGGGGGCACCAGCCTCTCGCGCCGTGGCACCGAATGCTGTGCGGAAGAGGTCAAGGTCGTAGCGTCCGGTGACCGCCGAGAAATACGCAGTTCCACTGGCATCGGAGGCATCGGTGACGAGCGCCTCGAGGACAGGACCTCGAGGCGCGGCCGAATCATGCGGTCCGTAACCCAGGAGGCGCCAGGTCAGCCAATCATGGGGCAAGGCCACGGCTGCCACCCTGCAAGCATTCTCGGGCTCATGATCGCGCAGCCACCGCAGCTTGGCCCCGGTGAACGATGCAACAGGAACCACGCCGACCCGGTCGACGAACTCGTCTGCCCCGATCTCTGTGATGAGTGCCCGAGCTGCCGCGTCGCTGCGCAGATCGTTCCACAGCAGAGCGTCGCGGATGACCTGCCCGTGCTGGTCGAGAGTGATGAGACCATGCTGCTGTCCGCTGATGCTCACGGCGGCGATATCAGTGAAGCCACCCGCGTCAGAGATTGCCTCCTGCAGGGCGAACCACCAGGCTTCGGGGTCGACCTCGGTTCCAGCAGGATGGGGGGCCGACCCGGTGCGCAGAATCTGCCCTGTGTCTGGGTCCACGATGACGACCTTGCAGCTCTGTGTCGAGGAATCGACTCCGGCGACCAAGCCGCGTTCTGAAGTCAGTGGGGTTTCAGCCAGTGGGGCATTGCGCTCGGTAGGCACCGGGACTCCGTGGTCGGCAGTCATCGGGACTCCTCGGACTGCACAGCAGGTTGCGCGTCTGGCTGTGCCTCGTTCGCCGAGCGGTCGAGGATTTCTCCGGCCAATGCCTCGTCGACGATGACGACGTCGAGGATGCCTGCGGCGCAGGCTGCGCGAACAGCCTCGGCGCGCTGCGCTCCGCGAGCCACACCGACGGTGGTCGCTGCGTGTCGCAGCTGATCGAGGGTGACGGCGATGACACGATCGTCGATGGTGTCGACCTCGACCCCGGCGGCATTGAAGAGGCGCCCGGAGGCTTCGGCCACTGCTCCGTCAGCCAACCCTGCCGCGCGTTGCTCGGGGCTGCACTTCTCCCAGACCGAGGACTGCTCCTGCGCCCAGGCGGCGACGGAGATGACTGCAAGATCGAGATCGTCCGCTGCGGCAAGGGCACTGGAGATCTCGGGCAGGGCGCTGAGATCGGCGGCGGTGTCCGCCTCGGTGACCAGCAGAGGAGCCGGCAGCCGAACCATGGTCACGGCGGCGTCCTGTCCCAACCGAGCGAAGATCCCGGAACTGGGACGCTGCGAGCCGAGCTGGAGTGCACCGGCGAGCTGGACGACGGTGCAGCGGGGGAGTGCGGGAGCGAATTGTGCCGCTGCGTCGAGTGTGCGTGACCAGGCCAGCCCGATGCGCATCCCCGGGCGAGCACGACGGTCGACGTAGGAGAGTGCGGCACGTCCCATTCGCTGGGCGGCGTCACCCTCGTGTTCAAGGTCGACGATGACTGCTGACCTCAGGCCAAGTGTCGCCGCGAGCGCTTCGGCTCTGCCCTCGTCGGCGCCGGCATCGGCTTCGATTGTGATCGTGACGACTCCATTGTCGACGGCTTCTTGCAGCAGGCGAGCGATTTGGAATCGGCTGAGTCCGTGGGCCTTGCCCAGTTCCACCTTCGAACGGCCCTGAACATAGTGCTCTCTGGCCAGCTGAGCCAGGAACCGGCGGTGTCTGGCGGTGGGTGCTGTGCTCATGGCCCTCCTCTCGAGTCGATTGCGGCCACGTCGCCGCTCATCTGTGATCTATTGCACATCTGATTAAATCATGACACAGTATTGCACATGTGAGCACTGATGCTCATATGTATTTCTTCAAGCACACCCGAGGGCGGGCAGTAATCCCGCAATGGCGAGGGAAGGTAATCACGATGAAGCAGAAGATCACGAGCCGGGCTGTCACAGCGGCGGCCATCGGAGTGGTCGGAGCACTCACACTCGCAGGGTGTGGTGGCGCCGGAGGCAGTTCGAGCGGCGGAGGAAACGAAGAAGTCAACGTACTCATGGTCAATAATCCGCAGATGCAGGACCTGCAGAAGCTCACCGCGGATCATTTCACCAAGGACACCGGCATCAAGGTCAACTATACGGTGCTGCCGGAGAACGAGGTCCGCGCCAAGATCGGTCAGGAGTTCTCCGCCCAGGCGGGCAATTACGATGTGGCCTCGATGTCGAACTACGAAGTCCCGACATACGCCAAGAACGGGTGGCTGACCTCGATGGACGAGGGGGTCGTCGATGCCAAGGGGTTCGACCAGGACGACATCCTCGCGCCGATGGCCGAATCGATGACCTATGAGGACCAGATCTACGGGGAGCCGTTCTACGGCGAAGGTTCCTTCCTGATGTACCGGAAGGACATCTTCGAAAAGGCGAAGGCGACCATGCCGGACAATCCCACCTGGGACGAGGTCGCCGATCTGGCGAAGAAGGTCGACGGTGCCGAGAAGGGAACCAAAGGCATCTGCCTGCGCGGCCTGCCCGGCTGGGGCGAGATGTTCGCGCCCCTGACCACCGTGGTCAATACCTTCGGCGGAACTTGGTTCGATGAGAACTGGGACGCTCAGGTTGATTCCAAAGAGTTCAAAGAAGCGACGAACTTCTACGTCGATCTCATCAACGACCACGGCGAATCAGGAGCACCACAGGCCGGATACACCGAATGCCTGACCAACCTGCAACAGGGCAATGTTGCGATGTGGTACGACTCGACGGCGGCTACGGGAACCCTCGAAGCCGATGACTCACCGGTCAAAGGCAAGGTCGGATACGTCGCAGCTCCGGTGAAGGAGACCAAGTCGAGTTCATGGCTCTACACCTGGGCCTGGGGCATCCAGAAGGCAGGAAAGAACCAGGATGCTGCAAAGCAGTTCGTCGCCTGGGCCTCGTCGCAGGACTATGAAGAGACCGTTGCCGAAGAACTGGGCTGGCAGCACGTGCCCGCAGGCAAACGCACCTCGACCTACGAGAACAAGGACTACCAGAAGGCCGCGAAACCGTTCTACAAGCAGACCGAGGACGCCATCAACTCGGCCGATCCGAAGAACCCCGGTGTGCAGCCGCGTCCGACTCTCGGAGTGCAGTTCGTGACGATTCCCGAATTCGCTGATCTGGCGACGGGCATCTCCGAGGACATCAGTTCGGCGATCGCCGGACGCACCACAGTGGACAAGGCGCTGAAGAAGGGACAGAAGGAAGCAGAGAAGGTCGGAGACAAGTACAAGAAGTGACTCAGGCGGCTTGGGCGGAGGCGATCGCGTCTCCGCCCAAGCATCCGGCCACACTGCCACCCACTGTCATCCATCACCGGAGGTCGTCCATGTCAGCTCCTGCGCAAGATCGCCGAACTCGGGCAGCGCCCGCACCCACCTCGCCCAGCCCCGCATCCTCGAGTGCTCGCAAGCGGTGGTCGCTGCGGGCCCCAATGCTGCCGGCTCTGATCTTCGTCATCCTCGTCACGCAGATTCCGTTCGCGATCACGATCGTCATCTCGTTCATGAAATGGAACGCCGCTTACCCCGATGACATCAGCTTCGGCACCCTGCAGAACTACATCACCGTCTTCACGAATGCGGATCTGCTGCGTGCGGTATTCGTCACCGTGGGGCTGACCGTCTCTGTTGTGCTGGTCTCGGCTGTGCTGGGATTGGCCATCGCGCTTCTCCTCGACCGCAAGTTCATCGGACGTGGGTTCGTGCGCACGCTGATGATCACTCCATTCCTGGTCGTTCCCGTAGCCGCGGCACTGCTGTTCAAACATGCGATCTTCAACCCCTCCTATGGACTGGTCAATGGGTTGCTGACCTCCGTCTTCGGTGAGAATGCGCCGCAGCCGGACCTGATGAGCACACACCCGCTGCTGGGGATCGGAATCGTGCTCGTCTGGCAGTGGACCCCGTTCATGATGCTCATCATGCTGGCCGGTCTGCAGTCGCGACCCATGGACGTCTACGAGGCGGCTCTGGTGGACGGTGCCGGACCTGGTCAGACATTCCGATTCATCACGTTGCCGCACCTGCGCCGCTACATCGAACTCGCGGCGCTGCTCGGCACGATCTACATCGTGCAGAACTTCGACACCGTCTTCACGATGACCTCCGGCGGACTCGGAACCGCGAACCTGCCCTATGTCATCTACCAGGAGTTCTTCGTTGCCCAAGACTACGGAGTCGCCTCCGCCGTCGGCGTCATCGTCGTCATCGCCTCACTTGTCATCGCGACCTTCGCACTGCGAACCGCGTCCACTCTGCTCAAGGAGGAGAACTCATGAGCACCTCAGACATGTCTGCATCGACAGCATCCACGGGGCCTGCAGACCCTGTCGGCCAGGCCACCACCGACCCGGCAGACGGCAGTCCTCCGCGTCAGAAGGCAAGTGCGCCCAGGCGTGCGGGGCAGGGCAGAACCGGAAAAGTTCTGCTCGGCCTCCTGGCTTGGCTCGTGGGACTACTCTTCGTGTCCCCGCTGCTGTGGATGCTGCTGACCAGCTTGCATGCCGAAACAGATGCCTCGACGAACCCGCCCAGCTTCTTCGCACCCCTGACCCTGGACTCCTACAGCAACTTCTTCGGCGGAGGCAGCGGTGCGAACCCCTGGCCGGCGCTGATCAATTCCGCGGTCGCGGCGATCGTCTCGACCCTCATCGTGCTGGTCCTGTCGACGATGGCCGCGTACTCGCTGGCCATTCGCCGGATCAAGCGTTGGTCAGACGTGCTGTTCTTCCTGCTGTCGACCAAGATGCTGCCGATGGTTGCGGGACTGCTGCCCATCTACCTGGTCGCGCAGGCATTCGGCATCCTCGACACCTGGCTCCTGCTCATCATCATCTACTCCGCGATGAACATGCCCATCGCCGTGTGGATGATGCGCTCATTCCTCGCCGAGGTGCCGGTTGAGGTGCTCGAGGCCGCCGAGCTCGACGGTGCCCGGCTTCCCCGTGTCTTCATGCAGATCCTGCTGCCCCTGACCGCACCCGGTTTGGCGGCCACAGCCCTCATCTGCTTCATCTTCTCGTGGAACGAACTGCTCTTCGCCAACGTCCTGACCTCGACGGCGGCATCGACGGCACCCGTGTTCCTCACCAGCTTCGTCACCTCCCAGGGACTGTTCCTGTCCCAGGTCTGCGCGGCTTCGCTGATCATTTCGGTGCCGGTGCTCGTTGCGGGCATCGCCGCCCAGGACAAACTCGTCCAGGGTCTGTCGATGGGTGCAGTGAAGTGATGCTCAACCGAATGTCCGACCGGCTCGACCGACGATCAGGGGAGAGATGATGAAACCCACAGACGCTGTACCTGCCACGAACCCTGCACAAGATGGTCGTGCACGCGATGACCGCGCACACGATGATCTTGATCTGTTGTCACTGCGCGAATCGACGCTTGAACGGATTGCGGCACGCGGTGTCACTGTACCCGGTTATGACCGCAGCACAGTGACTCCCGGCATCGTTCACTTCGGCGTCGGCGGCTTTCACCGGGCCCATATGGCAATGGTCCTCGATGACCTCATGAGCGCGGGAGAGGCCACAGACTGGGGAATCGTGGGAGCCGGAGTCCTGCCCCACGACGTGCGCATGCGAGATGCGCTCGCCGGACAGGACCACCTCTACTCCCTGACGCTCAAACATCCCGACGGCACTCGTCAACGACGGGTGATCGGGTCGATCATCGATTACCGCTACGGACCCGACGATCCGCAGGGGCTCATCAACCTCCTCGGTGAGGAGAAGATCCGCATCGTCTCACTCACCGTCACCGAGGGCGGATACAACGTCAACCCGGTGACCGGGGAATTCATCTCCGAGGACGCGACGATCGTCGCCGATGTGGCAGCACTGGCCGCGGGGCAGCTGCCGGGTACCGTCTTCGGGTATGTCATCGAGGCCCTGCGTCGTCGCCGCGACGCGGGTGTGCCCCCATTCACCGTGCAGTCGTGTGACAATATCGCGGAGAACGGCCATGTGGCGAAGAAGATGTTCGGTGCCTTCGCCCGCCTCGTCGACCCAGAACTCGCGGACTGGATTGATGCCCATGTGGCGTTCCCGAACGCCATGGTCGATCGGATCACCCCGGCGACCACCGATGCCGACCGGGCCGAGCTGTGCGAGGACGCGGGACTCGAGGATGCCTGGCCCGTGGTCGCTGAACCCTTCTTCCAGTGGGTGCTCGAGGACGCGTTCACTGCAGGCAGGCCTACGTACGAACGGGCAGGCGTCCAAGTCGTCGACGACGTCAGACCTTATGAGCACATGAAGCTGCGCCTGCTCAACTCCGGGCATCAGGGCCTGGCGTACTTCGGCCTCCTCGCCGGCTACACCTATGCTCACGAAGCGATGGAGAACTCGGATATCGCTTCCTACCTGCGCAGATACATGGATGAGGAAGGCACGCCCAGCCTCGAACCACTGCCGGGCATCGACCTCGAAGGGTACAAAGACTCACTCATCGAACGCTTCAGCAATCCGGAGATCCGCGACACTCTGGCCCGACTCGGTGCCGAATCCTCCGACCGCATCCCCAAATGGCTAGTCCCCGTCATCGCTGACAATCTGGGTTCCGGCGCACCGGTCGAGGTCTCGGCTGCGATCTGCGCATCGTGGGCCCGCTACGCCGAGGGCAGCGACGAGCAGGGAGCGCCGTTCACCATCGTCGACCGTTTTGCCGCACAGCTGCAGCAGGTCGCGAACTCACAGGCGGCCGATGCTTTGGCCTTCGTCCGGCAAGAACAGTTCTTCGGGCCCTTGGCCGAGGACTCCCGCTTCACTGGGCACTACCTGACAGCGCTGGCCTCCCTGCACGAACAGGGTGCGAAGGAGACCGTGCGACGACTCGCCGCCCACGAAGCGCTCTGAGGCCAGCTGACTCCGAGCCGGCAGCGAATCACACCGCCAGGCGTAGTTCGTCGGTTCAGCTTCGGCGATTAGCATGGTGCCTATGCGCCCCAGACTTGGCATCATCGCCGCGACCGCCGTACTCGCCCTGACTGGTTGCTCCGGCGGAACTTCCGACCCGCAACCGAAGAAGACCGAGGGGGACGGCTCCCCGCAAACTGCGCAGAAGGCCGAACCAGACAAGGCCGTCGACCCCGCGGATATCAGCCCCGAGGACTTCGCCGACGAAGCGAAGAAAATCGTCGATTCGTTCTCCGCCGAGGAATTGGCTGGGTCACTCATCATCGGCACCTGGTCAGGCACCGACACGCAGACCGGGGTCAGCATGCTTAAGAACAACCACCTCGGCGGGGTCATCATCATGGCCGACAATCTGCCCGAGAATCCGACACCTGACCAGGTCAAGGGCGTCACCGAGGCAGTCGACGGTGCCCGCTCCAAGGGACAGCCCGTGTCGATCGGCGTCGATCAGGAGGGCGGTCCGGTGTCGCGGTTGAGTACCGGTGCGCTTCCGTTCCCACCGCTGATGGCACTCTCTGCCACCCAAGATCCCGAGCTGACGCAGAACGCGACCAAGGTGCAGGGCCAGAACCTCACCGACCTGGGCTTCACGATCGACTTCGCCCCTGACGCTGATGTCACCACCGGCGAGAAGGACGTGGCCATCAACGTGCGCTCGGCCGGGGACGATCACAAGGGCGTCGCTGAGGTCGTCGCCCAGGCTGTGACCGGATACCACCTCGGCGGTGTCGCCAGTTCCGCGAAGCATTTCCCCGGCCACGGTCGCCTCCACGTCGACTCGCACGAGAGCCTTCCGGTGTCGAAGAAGGACATCAAGGAACTCGAAGACTCGGACCTGCTGCCGTTCAAGTCCGCCGTCAAGGCCGGCATTCCGATGGTGATGATGGGACACATCGGCCTCCCCGACGCGAAAACGACGCCGGCGACGCTGAACAAGAACGCCTACACCTCGCTGCGGGAGACCCTCGACTTCGACGGCGTCATCATCACCGATGCGCTCAACATGAAGGCCGTGAACCAGAATCTGAATGGGGGAGAGACGGTCAAAGCCCTGTCCGCCGGTGCCGATCTCGCTCTGATGCCACCGGATTCCTCCGCCGCCCAGCAAGCAGTGGTCACGGCCATGAAGGACGGTGACCTGAAGAAGGCCGATCTGGTGAAGAAGGCCGAGCGCGTGGTTGCCATGCAGCTGGCCACCGCCGAGACTCAGAAGGCGCTCGCCGAGGATTCTGGTTCTGAGGGCGCCGGGGCGGCCGGTGCCGAGGACCCGAAGAAGGTTCTGACCGATGTGGCCGAGAAGTCGCTGACGGTGCTCAAGGGCGAATGCTCCTTCGAGGGCACCGACTCCATCTCCATCGTCGGCGGGGCCGAGAAGGAGAAGACCGCGCTGACCAAGGCGGCGAAGGAGGCGGGGCTGAAGGTCGGGTCCGGCGGTACGAGTGTGAGCCTGAGCCCGAACACCTCCGCCGAGGTGGCGGTGGGCACTACTGCACCGTGGACGATGCGCAATACCTCGGCAAAATCGGCGGTTACCGCCTATGACAGCAACCCCAATGCTCTGAAAGCCGTGGCGAAATGGCTCAAGGGAGATCTCAGTGCCTCAGGCAAACTGCCTGTCGACTATGAGGGAAGCGATAAGGCTCCGGACTGCAACTGAGGTTTCAGGCAGCAGCGGAGACCTCGGACAGCAGCGGAACCGAGTTCAGACACAAAGAAACCCTTCATCCGGCTGGGACCATCAAGCCGGACGAAGGGTTTCTTTATGTGTATTGGATCAGAGAACGCGGATGAAAGTGACGTTGCCCATCCAGCTGTAGCTGCGCTTCGAGGTGCCTGAACCTGGGGAACCGGCATCGTACATCTGTCCGCCACCGGCGTAGATGCCGACGTGGCCGGGGTGCCAGATGAGGTCACCGGGCTTGGCTTCAGACTGCGAGACGACCTTGCCGGCAGCCTTCTGAGCACCGGACTGGCGAGGCAGGTTCACACCGACCTTGCTGTAGACCCAGGCGGTGTAACCGGAGCAGTCCCAGCCGCTCTGCGAGGTTCCACCGTAGACGTATGGGGTTCCGACGCCTTTGGCTGCCCAGCCCATGACCTGCTCGGCCTTGGAGCCGTCGATCGAACCGGCATCATCGGAGCCGGAGTCTTTGCTCTTGTCCTTGTCACCGGAGTCCGAGGAACCGGTGTTTGCGGAATCAGAAGAGTCGTCTTTGTCCTCGGCGGGCTTCGGGGCCGGTGCAGCTTCGTCGTCGCTCTTATCTTCGGCGGTCTCGACGGGCTTCGGCTTTGGCTTCGGTTTAGGAGCTGCCTCAGCAGTGACGTTTTCGACTTCTGCGCCGAATGAAGCGCCCTGCTTCTTGTCTTTGTCCTTAGATGACGAACCCTCGCCAGCGTCGACGGTCGCCGTCTGATTCTTGAACTCAACCTGTGTCTGAGCGTCTGACTCAGCGGAGACTGCGACGTTGTCATCGGCTCCTTGTCCGGCTGCCGGGAGGACAGCTGCGGTGAGCAGGCCACCGCTGGCAGCAACAACGGCTGCGCGACGTCCGAAGACGGCGGAATTGGCACTCAGGATATCGGTCAGTTCGGTCAAAGGGGTCTTGACCTTAGCTTCTGCGGCGCGGCGGCCATGCTGCTTAGTTGCCACGTTTTCCTCTCGTCACCTATTGGAAGATTCCCAACCGCCACTGTGGTCCGTAGAGATTTCACATCGAGCGTGGCGTGCGGTTCTCGCTGTGAAGCCGGCACTTTCGCGACCGACCTTCACAACTGTAACCAATCAGTGACCCAATGTCACGTTTTCGTTATATTAGACGGGGTTTTGTCGTGATCGTTTACGAAGATGCTGGTCAGAGGCTTATTGAGTACCAAAGTTTTTGTAACAGTTGCTTGTTTCGGCGTAGGTTTCCAGCATAGATATGACCCATCTCTCGTCATGGTCGATGGGCTTATGTAACGAATAGGTCTGTATGACAACTCGAAGATGACACTTTCGCCATGACTTTTCTACGGCCTCGCGAACAGTGTGGCGCCCGCAAGAACAGTGTGGCGAGTACGCGAAGTGTGCGACAAGCACGCGAACCGTGGGGTGCACGTGCGGCGCAGGGACTGTGAGGCGCTGCGACCGTGCGGCGCTGGGAGAACGGTTGGTAAGTTCGTCTCGATCTGAGCGACCGGATCGAGACGAACTTACCAACCGTTGGCGATGGCACTCCTGTTCGCGAGCTGGCGCCCGCAAGTGAGGCGGGTACAGCGGGCGGGCTGTCAGGCTCGCGCTGCGAGTCTCAGCTCCCGGTGGCGACCGGGCGGGCGGGGTCGGAGGACCATCCCGACCAGCTGGCCGGGTAAAGGCTCGTCTCAACACCGAGGCTCGCCAGCGCCAGAGCATTGTGGCAGGCGGTGACGCCGGAGCCGCAGTAGACGCCGACTGGCTGATCGAGCGCACCGAGGTCTGAGAAGCGCGTACGCAGAGTCTCCTCGTCGACGAATTTTCCATCGGCGGTGTACTCAGCGGCCGGGGCGCTCCTGGCACCCGGAATGTGGCCAGCCCGGGAGTCGAGCGGTTCGGTTTCTCCGCGGAAGCGTTCACCGGCGCGGGCATCGAGCAGGACTCCGGTCCACGCTGAGGCAGCATCGGCGTCGAGGACGGGCATCGAATCGGGAGTGATCGTGACGGTGCTCGGTTGTACGGGGTCACCGGCTCCGGCGGTCAGCTCGCCTCCGGCTGCAACGAATGCGTTCAGACCGCCGTCGAGGACACGTGCCTTCATTCCCGCCCACTGCAGCAGCCACCATGCTCGGGCAGCGCCGAGGCTGGAATTATCGTCATAGACGACGACCTCGGTGAGCTGGTCGATGCCCCAGGTCCGGACCTGCTCCTGGAACGCTTCGGCAGACGGCAGCGGGTGACGGCCCTCGGTTGGGTCGTGATCCGAGCGCGCGGCGAGTTCCGTGTCCATGTCGACGTAGATGGCTCCGGGGATGTGCCTGGCGGCGAAGTCGTCTCGGCCATCGGGCTTCTGCAGTGTCCAGCGGACGTCGAGCAGCCTCGGCGTGGATCCGTCGTCGGAGAGGCGGGCGAGGAGTTCGTCGGCGGTGATGAGAACGTCGGAGCGGTTCATGGGGATTCTCCTAGTGAGGTGGGATCGAGGGCGGTGTGCGGGGGAGTCGGTTCAGCAGGGCTGAGTCAGGAGGACGACATGGCGATCGCCGAGGCGCGTGAAGACCAGTGTCGCCTTGTCTCCTGCCGGAAGTTTGAGCTGACGCCTGACCTGGTCTGGAACAATATCAGCTCCGCGTTTCTTGATCACGACCGAGCCGATGTCGCGGCTGATGAGGGCCTTGCGCAGGCTCGGGATCTTTGCCGGCAGCACATCGGTGACCTCATAGGAGGTGACCCCGGCCGAGGCAGGTCCGCTGGGGTCGACGTCCGTGGTCAGGTAGGCGATCTTCGGGTGGACGCGACGAGCCTGTAACGGTCCGCACAGTGCAGTGACGAGTCCGGCGCGCACGATCGCTCCATCGGGTTCCAGCAGGTACTGGCCGAGTTCGCCGACACCGTCCTCATCGTCTTCTGGCAGATCATCTTCGTGGACCAAGAGGGTGCGATCACCCATCACGAGGGCGCTGCGTCCGGGGCGCTGCCGGGCCTCGCCGAAGTAGAGGCAGACCTCGACGACCTCGCCGAGGTGGGAGACCCATTGTGCCTCGGCCTCATCGGGAATGAGGCCGTGATCGAGTGCCGGTCCGAGCTTGACGCCCGCGGATTTCGCCGCGAGCGCCTTGTCGATGACCCAGGACAGGGAGGGGGAGAAGTCTTCGGGGTCGAAGATGCGTGCGGTGGAACCGCCCTTGGTGCCCTTGCCGACCGTGCGGCGGGCAGGGTCGAACCACAGGGCGTCGAATGCGGCGGTGTCGACGTCCTCTGCGCGGGCATGCTCGACGCTGGCATTGCCCAGGTGGCGGAGGTTGAAGCTGGCGATGGCGGCGGTGACCTCGTCTGCGTCGACCGCGGTGACCTGGGCGCCCATCCCGGCGAAGGCGAAGGAGTCGGCGCCGATCCCACAGCCCAGATCCGCGATCGTGGGTGCGGAGTCGGCCGCTGCGGCATCGGTGCTCTGATCGTCATTGGTGTTTGTGTTGCCACGGGTGTCCTTGCCCTCGCCGAGGAGGCGGCGGGCATGGTGGGCGGCGACGGGCAGTCGTGTGGCTTGGGCCAGACCATCGCGTGTGAACAGCATGTCCTCTGCGAAGGGGCCGAGTTTCTTCACGGCGTCCTTACGCAGCTGTGCCTGAGTCAGCAGTCCGGCGGTCACCTCGGCGGAATAGCCCTCCTTGCGCAGAGCTGCCGATCGGGCAAGCTCGTCCGCAGGCAGGTCCTCGATCCCGTCGAGCCGGTCGAGCACGGAAACGTCAAGGAGTTCGGTGAGTGTCTGCGGATCCATACTGTTCACCCTATCGTCCTGGTGCCGGTCCGATGACTGGTGCGTCTCGGATGTATGGCCGACGGTTCTTAGTCGTATCGGTCGTATGGCAGTCACCGCTTAGCCACATGACTGACGATGTTGCAGGAGTATAAGGAAATGGCGACAGGGGCGTTCGGTGATTGTGCCTGCGAACGAGTGCTGTAAGTTGTCTGCTGTGACGTTATTGACCGCACGCGACATTCGCGAAATCGCCTCCGACATCGGTCTGCGCCCGACTAAGCAGAAGGGGCAGAACTTCGTCATCGACCCCAATACCGTGCGCTCGATCGTCACGTCCGCGAAGCTTCAGGACCACAGCAGCGTGGTCGAGATCGGCCCCGGCCTGGGCTCGCTGACATTGGGTCTGCTGGAAGCCGGGCATCATGTCACGGCTGTGGAGATCGACGAGGTCCTGGCCGCACGGCTGCCGGCGACGGTGAAGAAATACGGGCAGACGGCCGCTTCTGACGAGCCTGCGAACTTCGAGCTCGTCAACGCCGATGCGCTCAGGGTCACCGAGCTGCCGACGGCACCCGATGCCCTGGTCGCGAACCTGCCCTATAACGTCGCGGTGCCGGTGCTGCTGCATTTCCTCGAGATCTTCCCGAGCCTCAAGACCGTGCTCGTCATGGTCCAGCTCGAAGTCGCCGAACGCCTCGCCGCCGGCCCCGGATCACGCACCTACGGTGTGCCCAGCGTCAAGGCTCAGTGGTACGGCGACGTCACCCTGGCCGGACGCATCGGCAAGAACGTGTTCTGGCCGGCACCGAACATCGACTCCGGTCTCGTCCACATCGACGTGACTCGCACCCACCGTGACCCCGAACAGCGTCGTCGCCTCTTCAGTGTCGTCGACGCGGCTTTCGCCCAACGACGCAAGACCCTGCGCGCGGCCCTGGCGAACTGGGCTGGCAGCCCTCAGCAAGCCGAAGACCTGCTGCGCGCCGCAGACATCGACCCGAAGACGCGCGGCGAAGCCCTCGGTGTCACCGAGTTCGAACGACTCGCGGCGGCCGGCGCAGAAGCGGGTACTGCAGCGGAGGGCACCGAAGCTCAGGAAAGCCCACAATCATGAGCGCCCAGCTGCACTCGCGTCCCACGACCCAGACACCGGTGAAGGTGCAGGCACCGGGGAAAATCAACGTCCACCTCGGCGTGGGTGGGGCAGGCGATGACGGATACCACGAACTCGCCACCGTGTTCCAAGCACTCAACCTCAATGAGACCGTGACTCTCATCCCCGGCGGCAGCGGTTCGATCGTCGTGGGCGGTCGGTACGGAGACGCCGACGTTCCCCATGACGACTCGAACTTCGCCCGTAAGGCCATCAATCTTCTCATCACGGCGCTCGAAGACGAACGCGATGTCGACGTGCTGCGCGACCTCGACATCGTCATCGACAAACAGGTGCCCGTCGCAGGCGGCATGGGCGGCGGATCGGCCGACGCGGCCGCGGCGCTGTGCGGTGCCGCCCACCTACTCGGGGGAGTCGAGGAGTCGATCCTCCACGACTGCGCGGTCGCCGTCGGCGCCGACGTCGCCTTCCTCCTCCACGGAGGAACGGCGATCGGCCACGGACGCGGGGAGAAACTCAGCCCCGTCCTCACCCGCGGCTCATTCCACTGGGTCATGGCCACCTCGGCGGGGCAGCTGTCCACACCGGCGATGTACGCACGATTCGATGAGCTCACACCCGACCCCGAGCCTGCCGAAGTGCCAGCCGAGGTCCTCACCGCGCTCGCCGCCGGTGACCCGGACAGCCTGGCTGCGGCAGCCGCGAACGACCTCACCGATGCCGCGATATCGGCCATGCCCGAACTCGCCGAGGTGATGGAGGCCGGCCGTGCCGCCGGTGCACTCCTGCCCCTGCTCAGCGGCTCGGGTCCGACGATCGGGTTCCTCGCCCGCGACGCCCACCACGCACTCGACCTCGCGGTCCTGCTCCAGGCCACGCGCGGAGTCAAGGAAGCGCTGCGGACCACCGGTCCGGCCCCCGGCGCCCACGTCATCGACCACCACTGATGGCTGACGCAAAGGATCCGAGCATGGGGTCTGCAGGTGACGAGCGGGCAGGCGACCAGCGGGAACGTGACTCGCAGACAGCAGGCCGTGCAGCCGGCGGCAATCTCCACGAAACACTGCTCAACTTAGTCGGCACGGACATCGTCACCGGCGCCCTGGCACCGGGAACGGTCATCCGAGCCGAGGAGCTGCGCGTGCGCTACGAGGTTTCGCTGTCCGTGGTGCGCGAAGTGGTCCGCGTCCTGGAGTCCCTGGGGATGGTCAAACCGATCCGTCGCCTGGGCTTGGTGATTCTGTCCATGCAGGAATGGACCATCCTCGATCCACTGGTGGTGCGGTGGCGAATGGCCGCCACCCCGGCCCTGCAGCTGCGCTCGCTGACGGAGCTGAGAGTCGCCATCGAACCGCAGGCCGCATACCTCGCCGCGATCCATGCCTCAGCCGATGTGGCCGAGGAGATCATGCGGTTGGCCGCGAGAATGCGCGCCAGCGGAAGCAAGGGCGATGTGGAGGCGGTGCTCGACGTCGACATCGCTTACCATCGCGCAGTCCTGCGAGCCGGTGGCAACGAACTCTTCGCCTCCTTCGACACAGTCGTCGCCGAAATCCTGCGCGGCCGCACGCATGCCGGTCTGATGCCGAAGTTCCCCCACCCGGAAGCGCTGCAATGGCACTTCGATGTCGCCGACGCCATCGGCAACGGGGACCCCGAACGAGCTCACGCTGCGATGACGAAGATGATGGATCGAGCATTCACCGAGATGGAAGACGCCTGGGAGGGCCAGCCCCGCCTCAGGACGTACTGATCCTTGCGGCCTGATCCGAATGCAGGGATCAGAACGTACTCGCGACTCCATAGAGGGCGAGGCTGTAGGCGAATCCGACGAGACCGAGGATGGTCTGGCCCACGGTCCAGGTCTTCAGCGTGGTCTTGGTATCCATACCGAAGAACCGGGAGACGAGCCAGAAGCCTGAATCGTTGACATGGCTGGCGACCACGGAGCCCGCCGCCAGGGACAGCACGATGGCGACGACCTGCAGACTCGAGAAGTCCGGGTTGCCGACGACAACTGGCTGCATGAGGGCCGCAGCGGTCGTGAGTGCGACCGTCGCCGAGCCTTGGGCGACGCGC
This sequence comes from Brevibacterium sp. FME17, assembly GCF_014897515.1. Taxonomy (NCBI): domain Bacteria; kingdom Bacillati; phylum Actinomycetota; class Actinomycetes; order Micrococcales; family Brevibacteriaceae; genus Brevibacterium; species Brevibacterium sp. FME17. Next base: position 151,156 of record NZ_JABUYD010000005.1, on the reverse strand, counting down.
ACGATCGCTGCGATGACGAATCCGGCCACGATGACCGGCAGCCCCAACGCCGCCAGGGAGTCCGCGATGGAATCACCGATCCCGCTGGCTCGCAGCACACCGCCGAACATGCCGCCGGCTCCGGTGATGAGGATGATCGAGCAGACCGGGCCCAGAGCAGAGTCGACGATGTTCTCGACCATGCTGACGCCCTTCTTCTTGCGCCACCCCAGCAGCCACATCGCCGCCAAGACAGTGATGAGCAGGGCGATCGGAGTTTCACCGAGCATCCGCAAGGAGGTGATCGCAGTGGACTCGGCGTCGACCCAGCCGGCCTCACCGGCGAAGTCGAGCCCGGTGTTGAGGAAGATGAGCACGAGCGGCAGAGCCAGTAGGAACAGGACCGTTGAGAGTTTCGGTGAGGACCTGAAATCTGCGAATTCCTCGGCCGGGTCATGTGCCAGAAGTGAGGGGACGGGGACGTCGACGCGTTTGCCGACGAAGAGGCCGAACAGATACCCGCACAGGTACCAGGCGGGAACAGCGATGATGAGACCGCAGATGAGGACGAGGCCGACGTTCGCACCCAGCAGGCCCGATGCCGCCACAGGCCCGGGATGCGGCGGTACGAAGATGTGCATGGCCGAGAAGGCGATCGCCGATGGCATGGCATAGAGCAGCAGAGAGCCGCCGAGGCGCTTGGCCACTGTGAAGATGATCGGCAGCATGACGACCAAACCGGCATCGAAGAAGATCGGGAACCCGAACAGCAGCGAGGTCAGGCCCAGAGCCAGGGGCGCCCGTTTCTCCCCGAAGACCTTGATGAGCGCATCCGTGAGTACCTGTGCCCCGCCGGAGAGTTCGAGCATCCGACCCAACATGGCGCCGAGGCCAACGAGGAGTGCGACGCTGGCCAGAGTGGAGCCGAAGCCGTCGTACATGACCGGGACGAGGTCGCCGGGGGAGATGCCTGAGGCCAGGGCGGTGAGCACACTGACCATGACGAGTGCGATGAAGGCATGCAGTCTGAAGCGGATGATGAGGACCAGCAGCACGGCGATGGCTGCGGCGGCGATGACGAGCAGTGCGGGGGCGGACAGCGTCCAGTTGAGGTCGATCTCGGTCACGATTTCCTCTTCCTTGAGGTTCGGCAATGGTCAGGTGACACGGGGCAGGGGTCAGTCGGCAAAGGGGAGGCGTTCCATGATGTATCGGCACACCTCGGCGGGGGAGAGGTTGATGGGAGCGAGGAAATGCGCTTCCTCGACAGTGAGGGCCTCCAGGGTTTCAAGCTGCGAGTCGATGAGAGTCGGCGACATGAACTCATGCGAACGCCGCGCGAGATGTTCGACGATGATCTCGCGGTCCCCGGTGAGATGGACGAAGAAGGTGTCCGGGGCCTGCTCCCGCAGATAGTCCCGGTAGCTGCGTCGCAGTGCGGAACAGGCGACGACGGGCGGCGGGGTCGCGCTCAGCTCGTTCGCCACGTTCCTCAGCCACGGCCATCGGTCCTCATCGGTGAGAGGGACCCCAGCGTGCATCTTCGCCTTGTTGTCCGGGCTGTGAAGGTCATCGGCGTCGACGAAGGCGAGCTTGAGTTCTGCAGCCAAGCGACGGCCGATCAGTGTCTTCCCTGTGCCGGACACCCCCATGATGACAAGCGGGGGAAGGTCCATCTCAATCGGCCTCTCGTAAAAATATGATGACATTGCTAAACTGCACTCATTAAATCAGATTTATAAAAATTTAAATGAGACGGGTGCACCTGTCAACCTGGACATGTGTTGTCAGGCAGTACTGTGAGGCGCAGCCGCCAGGCGCGAGCATCAGGCACGAGGAAGAGGAATGGGTATGACCGCGGAAGTGGGCGTGATCGGCACCGGAGTGATGGGCTCGAACCTGGCACGAAACCTCGCCCGGAACCTGGCCGACCGGTCGGGCGCACGTGTGGCCATCTACGACCGCGACGTCGACCGAGCTCATGGCGTAGCGGCTGAGCACCCCGAGGCGGACTTCCTCGTCGCCTCCTCACCGGCGGATCTGGCCGACAGACTCTCGGGTCCGCGCGTGGCGATCCTCATGGTCAATGCGGGCAAGGCCACGGACTCGGCGATCAACGATCTCGTCCAGGTCTTCGAACCCGGAGACATCATCGTCGACGGCGGAAATTCGCTGTTCACCGACACCATGACCCGCGGTGAGATTGTCGCCGAGTCCGGTATCGAATTCGTCGGTGTCGGCATCTCGGGGGGAGAGGTCGGTGCCCTCGAAGGCCCGTCGATGATGGTCGGCGGCACCGAATCCGCATGGTCGAGGCTGCGACCGATCCTCGAACCCATCGCCGCTCGTGCCGAACCCGACGATGGGAATGCCGAACCCGCCGACGGGCGAGGCGAACGGGCGAACCAGCTGGAGTGCATCGCCCATGTGGGCGCGGATGGGGCCGGTCACTTCGTCAAGATGATCCACAACGGCATCGAATACGCCGACATGCAGCTCATCGCCGAGGCCTTCGCGCTGCTGCGAACCAGGCTCGGGCTCACCCCGTGCCAGATCGCCGAGGTCTTCCGGGAATGGAATCGGGGAGAGCTGGAGTCCTATCTCATCGAAATCACCGCCGAGGTCCTAGACCACACCGACGAAGCCACGGGCCAGCCGTTCGTCGATATCGTCGCCGATTCTGCCGGAGCCAAGGGGACCGGGGGATGGACCGTGAAGACCGGACTCGACCTGGGTGTCCCCGTCGCCACCATCGCCGAGGCGGTCGCGGCCAGATCTCTCTCCTCGGCCTCCGTCCTCCGTTCCTCGGGGACGACGTTGGACTGCCCCTCGACTGCCACCTCGGCGCCCGTCGATCGTGACAAGGTCATCGAGAACGTGCGCCAGGCACTGTTCACGGGAAAGATCCTGGCCTATGTGCAGGGCTTCCACGAGATCGCTGCGGGCGCACAGGAATACGGCTGGGACACCGAACTCGGCGAGGTCGCCAGGATCTGGAGGGCAGGCTGCATCATCCGTGCCCGGTTCCTCGACAGAATCACCGAAGCCTACGAGGCGGACCCGGCGCTGAGCTCGCTGCTGGCCGATCCCTACTTCCAGGATTCACTCAACGCAGGACAGCAGGCCTTGCGGGATACGGTCGCCGATGCCGCCGTGCACGGTGTTCCGATCCCAGCACTTGCCTCGGCGCTGGCGTACTTCGACGGCATCCGTACCTCGCGGGCCTCGGCCGCGCTGGTGCAGGGTCAGCGGGACTTCTTCGGGTCGCATACCTATGGGCGCACGGACCGGGACGGGAGCTTCCACACGCTGTGGTCCGGTGACCGCAGCGAAGTGACTCTATGAGGGCCTGAGTCTCTGCATTGAGGGGCGACGTCTCTGCAATTGGGCGGTAGTGGCCCAAATCTCATGAACGTGGCAATGTTGGAGACATGACTTTGCCACACGAAGATGTTGACCCCGCCGGCCTGCTCGAATACTCGGTGGTCTTCACCGACCGATCCTTGAACCACATGTCGGGACGATTCGTCTCCGTGATGCAGGACATCAACCGCGTCCTGCGCGAGGCCTACGACGCTCACAGCGTGGCCATCGTCCCCGGTGGCGGCAGCTACGCCATGGAATCCGTGGCCCGGCAGCTCGCGACCGGGAGGAAGTGCCTCGTGGTCCGCAACGGACTGTTCTCATTCCGCTGGTCACAGATCCTCGACGCCGGGAACATCGCCAGCGAGACCACCGTGTTCAAGGCATCGCCGAGCAGTGATGAGCACCAGTCGGCCTGGTCTCCTGCTCCCATCGCCGAGGTGGTCGCCGCCATCGAGGCCGAACGCCCAGCCGTCGTGTTCGCACCCCACGTCGAAACCGCGTCCGGGATGCTCCTGCCCGATGATTACATCCGCCAGGTCGCCGACGCCGTCCACAATGTCGGCGGGGTCTTCGTCCTCGACTGCATCGCCTCGGGTGCTGTGTGGGCCTCACAGACCGACCTGGGCGTCGACGTCCTCATCAGCGCGCCGCAGAAGGGCTGGAGCGGTTCACCCTGTGCTGGTTACGTCATGCTCAGCGAAGCTGGCCGTGCCGCCGTCCAGGAATCCACCTCGTCGAGCTTCGCCATGGACCTGAAGAAGTGGCTGTTCATCGCCGACGAATACGAAGAGGGCCGGGCGCCGTATCACGCGACGATGCCGACCGATTCGCTGGCGCACAACGCCAAGCTCATGCTCGAAACCGAGGAACGCGGCTTCGACAAGCTCGCCGCCGCCCAGTTCGAACTCGGTGACCGGGTCCGCACGGTCTTCGCCGATCGTGGACTGCCCTCGGTCGCGGCACCCGAGTTCGCCTCGCCCAGCGTGGTCGTCGTCCACACGGATAACCCGAAGCTGGCCACCGGCGCGAGCTTCAAGGAAGCCGGCGTCCAGATCGCGGCCGGCGTGCCCCTGCAGTGTGATGAGCCGGAAGACTTCTCGACCTTCAGGATCGGACTCTTCGGACTCGACAAACTCGGCGACATCGACGGCACCATCTCCCGCCTCGAAGCCGCACTCGATTCGATCGGCGTGACGCCTCAGGGCTGACCCCGCAGGGTTCTGCTGCGAGAGCCTCGCCTCACACTGAGAGCGCCAAAACCTCCCTGTGCAACGGGAAGCTTTGGCGCTCTCAGTGCGTGATGGCCACCGCAGCGGGGAATCGATTGTTCCTACCCGTGGCCACCATTCCTACCCGCAGTTCCACTGCACGCTCTCAGCACAGAAACGTCCCGTTGGGCAGGAGACCTTTGATGCTGCCGGTGCGGGGCGCGCTGCCGACGGGCGCGCGGTGCTGCTGGCGCGCGGTGCTGCTGACTGTTGGCCTCAGGCGGTGGAGCCGAGGGCGACGACGTTGTCGGCGAGGCGTTCGTTGTCGCCGTACATGAAGTGGTTCTTCATGTTCTCCGAGAACCGGCTGGCGTCGGTGGTCAGCCCGACCGCCTCGGCGACTTCACGGATGTGCATCGGGGTAGCCCCGCAGCACACGCCGATGTAGTTGACGCCCAGGCCATAGGCTTCCTTCGCGAACGCGCCGATCTCGTAGCGGTTCGTCTGTAGCGGATCGAGAGCGGTGGGGAAGGTGCGATTGTGCGGGGAAGGCACCTCGGCGCGGGGGTCGGAGAGGTTGAAGAATGTGGGCTCTTCCTGCGTCGTGCGGTAGGGGATGGGCAGGGCACCGACGTGACAGGACACCGCCGCGCGGATCTCCTTCAGCCACGGCAGCATCGTCGCAGGTCCGCGGAAGCAGTTGAGGCCGACGACGTCGACGCCCAGCTGTTCGAGCTTCTGCGCAGTCTCCACAATGCCGACGCCATCGGCCATCTCCTGGAAGGCCATGGGAGCCAGCGTGAGGACGACGGGCAGGCCGCTGGCCTTGGCGATCTCGGCTGCGGCGATGGCCTCACCTGCGAAGTAGAAGGTCTCACCGATGATGAGGTCAGCACCTTCGTCGACAGCCCAACCGACCATTTCGGTGAACATGGCACGGACCTCGGACTGACGCTCAGGGCTTTCTGGGTCCCAGATGTTGGAGTTCGAGATGTTCCCGGCCATGAAGTTGCCGGGCTTGGCGTCGGCAACGCTGCGGGCGATCTGCAGGGCCGAGCGGTTGAGAGGTTCGAGGAGATCTTCCTTGCCGATGACCCGCATCTTCTCGCGATGGCCGTTGTAGGTGAAGGCCTCGACGATGTCCGAGCCTGCGCGCTGGAAATCCACGTGCAGGGATCGCAGGGCGTCAGGGAATTCGAGCGCGACCTCGGGCACGAATTCTCCAGCGGACAGGTAGCCGCGCTTCTCGAGTTCGAACAGGAATCCTTCGGCGCAGATGACAGGTCCGGCGTCGAGGCGTTGGGTCAGAGCGTTGCTGGTCATGAGTGCTCTCCGTATGGAAGGTAGAGGACAGGCGATTGAACTCGCTCAGGCTGAGAACCCGAACTCTCCGCATCCAACCATCTCGGAAGGAGTTGCCGACGTCACAATGACATAAAAGAGTCATATGACACTCGGAGTCATTCTCAGCGAATCAGACGCCTCATGGCGCTATGCAGCGGTTGAGAATCGCTTACACAGCGGTCGCGAATCGCTGGGACAAGGCCCTGGGAAAGGGGCCTGGGACAGAGCCCTACGACGAAGCCTTGTCCGAATGCTTGCCGGGCTGCGAACCCAATTGCGCGAACGGCATGAGCAGCAGCTTGGTGACAGTCGATGAATACCAGCGCAGCGCTCGTTCGATGGGTGACCATGACAGCAGGAAGGTGGTGAGCAGGGCCAAGGCCAGGCAGATCGCGAGGACGATGGGGGTGCTGAGCGCATCCTGGCTGTCGTCTAGAACCGGCTGGAGACCACGGACCACGAACCCGTGGATGACGTAGATCGCGAGGCTGTGCCGGCCGATCTTGGCGATGATGTTGTCCTTTTCACCGACCCACATGAGCAGCATCAGCGTCATAAGCACGGACCCGATGTTGATGATGAGCCGGAGGCCGACGCCTTCGGGGACGCTGACATTGAAATGTGCGAAGTTGAGGCTGCCGTAGAACCAGTGGTAGTCGACCTGGTCGAGGTAGAAGTAGCCCACAGAGCCAAGGGCCGCCGCGGTGAAGAACAGCTTCTGCCAGGTGCGCAGACTGCCCGCCCAGTTGAGGATCTGTTTGCCGTAGAGCTTGCCGACGACGAAGAAGGGCCAGAAGATCATGGACCGCGATGCTGAGAGCTCCGTATCGAGGATCGGCAGGATGCCGCCGAAGAGCCCCACCACCACCGAGGTGACCAGAACGGTCCGTGGGAAACGCTCGATGAACGGCACGGTGATCATCCAGTACGCCATCGACAGCAGGAACCATGTGTACCAGAACGGTGTCAGGAAGCTGTAGTCAGGTTCGAGACCGACGAACCACATGAACCCCCACATCAGGGGCAGTACAGTGAACAGCAGTACGAAGAAGGTCAGTACTCGTTCGGGAAGTCGCGTCGACTTCGCTGTGATCCCGGCCAGGAACACGAATGCCGGCATGTGGAACGAATAGATGAGGTACATCGGCGCGCTGAGAACGCCATCTTCCCATGGGTGCGTCCTGGCCAGCAGGTGGCCGAGCACGACAGCGAAGATGAGGATGCCTTTGGCGCGGTCTAGGCGGTGATCTCGTGTGGGCACGACGCCACGATAGCGTGTCTGCCGCTCGAAGCAGAAAGAACCCATCCCCCTGTAAGGCGGAAGTCAGGTACTGTTCAGGATTTTCAAGACCAACCGCAGGTATGTCGGCCACGCGATTCGAGGATCCGCACGAGTAATTCCTCATTGCGTTGCCTGAGCGTCGCGTACGATGAGCGCTATCTGCAATCGGCTGGTCACACCAAGCTTGGTGAAGATGCTGCTGACTTGGGCTTTGACAGTAGGGACGGAGATGTACAGTTCCCGAGAGATTTCAGAATTGGCTTGTCCGGTGCTGATCGCGACGGCGACTTCCAACTCTCGTGGCGTCAACGTCTCAAGCCGCTGCCGAGCGACTTGCCGCCGATCAGCATTGAAACGCACCAGATCGATCAGCTGCCGAGTCACAGACGACGAGAGAATCGTCTGTCCGCGTGCGACTTTGCGAATGGCTTCCACCAGCTCGGTGGGCGCCGTGTCCTTCATCAGATAACCGGTCGCTCCAACGCGAAGAGCTTCAGTGACCTCCTCATCGAGATGAAAGGTTGTGAGCATGATGACCGCTGGTGACTCGGTGTGTCGTTTGAGCTCCTCGGTAGCTCGGATACCGTTCATCTGAGGCATTCGAATATCCATGAGAACCACGTCGACATCCCTGGGACCGAATTCGACGACCTCCAGCCCATCGCTGAAACAGCCCACCAGAGACAATCCGTCTGTCGCAGACAGGACAGCAGTCAAAGCCGATCGCACGTAGGGGTCGTCATCAACGACAGCTACGGTGATCGGAGTTCCTGGACGCTCCATCAGTCCTCCTTCCAAGGGAGCCAGACTTCTACTTCAAACCGACCGGCAACCGTACGACCCGCGGACAGCCGACCGCCATGAACTTTGACGCGCTCTGCCATTCCCAGCAGACCGAATCCTCCCAATGGGTTCCCATCAGTCCCGCTCTCCAGTCCATTCGTCGACAGAATCGAAAGCCCTGACTCAGGGTTTCCCGTCATGGCGAGGGTGACGGAATGATCGGGACTGTGTTTGCGTGCATTGGTCAGAAGCTCCTGAACCGTTCGGTAGGAGATGCGTGCAATGCTCGGGGGAAGGTCTGGAGCCAGCGAGATTTCAGCTTTGACGTCTTGCCCTGATGCGCGCGAATCCGCGATGAGATCCGCGACGCTGAATTGTCCAGGATCTATAGCAGAAGCGCATTCGTCGGCTCTTCCTAAACGAATTCCACCTACGACAGACCGCAGCTCTGCCAGGGCACTGGTGGAATTCTTCTGCAACGTCGCTGCAAGGTCTGCCAAGTCGGAGGGGATCTCCTCTTGTCGATAATGCAAAGCCCCGGCACTCATGCTGATGAGGGACAGACGGTGAGCCAGCGAGTCATGCATATCGCGGGCGATCTCCTCCCGCTCAACACGTCGGGCCCAATCAGCCACGAGATCTCGCTCCCGAGCCAAGCCTTCCGCACGTTCCTGGAGCGAGCGTACTACCTCTCTGCGGGAGCGCATCGCCATGCCCCACCCGACGACGAGAAGACATCCTAGGTGAAGCGGTATGGCTCCTCTCCAGAAATCATTGTCTGCGAGCGGTGATCCCACGAGAATCTGCAATGGAGCACTGACCAAGGCAAGCACAGTCACCCACATAGTAGGTTTCAACGGCCGATGGCGTGCAACAGAGAACAGAGCGACAAGGCTGGGCCCGGACAGCACCGGCAGAAAGATTGAACCGACAATGAGAGTGCCCGCCAGAATGCAGGAATACTTGCGGCGCCACGCCTGAGCAATGATGCTGAGGAGTCCGATCGTATAGCTCACGATGTAGAAGAACGGTCCAGCATAACTCGGCTCGGGTTTGGAGTCGATCACCCACACGGCGACCATAACGGCGGCAACCGCCATCGCACCGGCATCGAACCAGCGTTCGTGTGAGACTCGATGAGAATCAACGACGATGATGTCTCTCATTTGTCGACCCTACGTAGGAATTTCCGACGCGGATCTCCGCGCCGGTCATACCAGCTTGCCGTGTGCCACCCGGAATTGCGACCTGTATCCGCTTCCATGGGGAGAGGGGGCCCTGCTCAGGAGTCTTGGCGTATGTGACTGATGAATGCCGCAATGGCGAACACCACGAGCCATGCAATTGTGATCAGTGCGGCTGGCCCGGTCTCCATATATCCAACGGTTCCTGGCTGTGCTTGGCCAGTGAGACTTTCCATGGGGCCACCTGGTGCGAACCGCACCGCGGTCTCGGCCCACCATGATGACCCGAGTTCGGCCATCACCATTGGGAAAAACGCGATCAACAGAGTGAGCAGGACGGCACCCGCTGCATTGCGTGTGACGAAGGCGAGGCACGCAGCGATCAACGGGTAGACAACGGCGAATGCACCGGTCACGGTGACAGCTCGAAATGTCTCAATATCACCCAATCCTATGCTCGGCTTATCGCTCCCCGCGAGGATCAGCTGACTCAACGCAAGGCACAGGAAAGCGAGAATCAGACCTCCCAACAGGCTGATACCTGTCACAAGGAATAATTTCGAAGCGATGAGTCGACCGCGTCGGGGCGTCACGACAAGGGACTGCTGGATCATGTCGGTCGAATACTCTGTTGCCACGATGCTGACAGCCAGGACGACCAAAGGCCATGTCCCGAGGAAAGGGCCGATCAAGCTGAGCGACAGCGGATCTGCGCTGCCGTCATTGAACACACTGATGAGCGCGGTGACGGACAAGGAGACTCCGATTGAGATCGCGAGAGTGACACTCGTCGACTTGGTGCTCAGAGCCTTGACCATTTCGCTCGTCAGGCAGTCGAGCAATCGGGGGCGGAGTCCCCTCTTCTTGTCTTCGATAGAACTGGTCATTTGATGCCTCCATCCTTATCAGTCGAGGCAACGGGTGCTCTCGGCGGCTTGTGGCCTGTGCCTTGATATTCGAGGGCTCCCGCCGTCAGATGCATGAATGCCTGTTCCAACGTTGACTTCTCTTGGACAAGTCGATGAAGAGAGAGACCGTTCTTCGCGGCAATCTCTCCGACCTGAGATGCCGTACGATTTTGGATATTCAGGGTTCTTCTGTTCTCGTCGTCTGCGGCCACGTCCACCCTTGCACCGTCCTTCTCAAGAATTTGTGTGAGTTCGAGAGCTTGTGGAGATACAGCGATGGTGTGACTGGATCGAGCCTGATGCTGAAGATCGTCCATCGTGGAGTCAACGATCAAACGCCCCTGGCCGATGACGATGATTCGATCAGCGACTGCTTCCATCTCGGACAGAAGATGGCTGGAGATGAACACCGTGCGCCCCTGTGCTGCCAGCTCTTGGAACAGCGACCGGGCCCACAGCACGCCTTGAGGGTCGAGTCCATTGATCGGCTCATCCATAATCAGATGTGTGGGGTCGCCCAGGAGCGCCGACGCGATCCCGAGGCGTTGGCGCATTCCCAGTGAAAGATCGCGAAGTTCCTTCCGCGCTGCCTCGGCGAGTCCGGTCAGTTCGAGCACCTCGTCGACTCGTGACGATGGGAGACGTGCTGCTTTGGCTTGCCAGGACAGATGAGCGCGGGCGGAAAGACGAGGTTGCCGACTACCCGACTCAAGCATGACACCGACAGTTCGAGCAGGCGTAGGGAGACTGTGGAATCGTTCGCCGTCGATGAGGGCGACGCCCTCACTGGGACGGTCGAGTCCTAAGATCAATCGCATAGTGGTCGACTTTCCGGCACCGTTCGGTCCGAGAAACCCGGTGATGGACCCACTCCGAACCGTGAACGAGAGGTCATCGACCACAGTCGCCGTGCCATAGCGCTTGGTGAGATGGTGGGCTTCAATCACGACAGCCACCCCAGCAGTGCGTCCTCCCACGCTGGGTTGTCCGTCTTTTCGAGGAACGCGCGATGGTCGAACAGAACGTAGAGTGCGGTCCCGTCTTTGAGCTCGATGATGATGGGAGCTCCCCATTTGGCTGAGGCACCGCCGACGAAGGCACCGTAATGACTGTCGAACTGTCGGGTGACTCGACGAACCGAGGTTGGGCTGATCGCGATTGCGCCTCTGTCATCCCAGCCTGCCAGCTCCAATTGACCTGAAGTCAAGGTCGCCTTCCCGCGATGGGGGAAGAGGGTCCGCTGGTTGAGCAGCGCGACTGCACGCTTTGCCGGCCCTGCACCAATGAGTTCAGTGCGGAGAGCCGCGATGTATTCGGTGGATTTGATGACTGATGTGTTCATGACATCGAGCCTAAGAATGTCATTGGCTCTTCCGAATCGTCCTCAGGCTTCGAAGTTTGCGACCGAAGTATGTATTTTCGACTGACTTTCGGTCTTCTCGAATGCCCAACGGCGAGAACTGGGCAGAGTCGGAACGTCGATCCTGCGCCTGGACGTTCGCGGTCATGACGTGGCGATGGGCCGAACGGGCGCGGCTTATCGGTTTCGTCTGGCTGTGGGCCCGATGGTCGTGCGCACGGGACTGCGCTGGACTCTTCGGGGACTCTCGAAGTCCGTATTTAGGGTCGCCGAATCCCTCGAGTCAGGGCTCGTCGAGACTGACCTCCTAGAGTTGCGAAGCGTTGGCACCGCATAGGCCCCGAGAGGAACGGTGACGTCCGAAATCCGCCAGACATGAGCATCGAGTCTTGTTTGACTGAAGGCATGAAACCGAATCACTCAGAGAAGACGAACCATTTCCACGCTCTGCATCACGGAGAGCACCCTCTCCTCCTCAGCAATGTATGGGATGTCGGATCGGCCTTGCTCGCCGAAGCAGCAGGCATCCAGGCTATAGCGACGACAAGCGCCGGCATATCCTGGTCTGCGGGTGTCCCGGATGGAAACCAGCTTGACCGATCTGCGGCACTGTCTGCTGTCTTCGCCATTGCCGAGGCAGTTCGAGTACCCGTGAGCGCGGATATAGAAGGTGGATATGCCGAGGCTCGACACGATGTCGGTGAGACGGTGAAGGCGCTACTCGATGCCGGGGTCGTCGGTGTCAACATCGAAGACGGATTCCGGACACCCGACGCCCTTGCTGCGCGGATCGATTCTGCACGAAAGGCCGCCGACGCCGCTGGGACGAAGCTGTTCATCAATGCGCGAACAGATGTTCTTCTGACGGGACTCGGGACAGAGCCCGAGCAGATCTCGGAAGCGATCGCTCGCGCAGAGCGCTACCTTGACGCCGGCGCGGACGGGATTTTCGTTCCTGGTGCTGTGTCTGCAGAGACTGTATCCGCTCTTACAGCTGGAATCACTGCCCCAGTCAATGTCATGGCCGGCCCGGGAAGCCTCAGCGTCAGAGAGTTGGGGGAATGCGGTGCGGCGAGAATCAGTCTTGGCTCCAGTGTCGCTCAGGCCGCATATGCGGTCGTGAAGGACTCCACAGCAGAGCTTGTCTCATGCGGCAGCTATTCCGCACTGAGCAGCGCGCTCGACTACGGTGTGCTCAATGAGCACATGAGCGCGAGTCATTCCCGGCAGGCTTCCACACGGAGATAGCCGACGATGGCAACGGCCGCTGAGAGCAGAAAGGAAGCGCCGAGACAGCGGTATGGACGATGCAGGCAAGGCAGGTGCGGAGGTGCCAAGATCAGTCGCTGAGAAGCCCAGCCTCCAACAGTGCCCTTTCTACGGCTTTGGCCGCACGACGGTGGTCCTGCTGGACTTGGACCACACCGACAAATCCTTTGTGGTTGCCTCGAGAGATGCGTCTGGTTCTGAGAATCGGCCCGTCAAGAACGATTTCGATCTGAGTTTTCGCCGATCCGCGGGGCTGCTCTCCAGCGCTGGAAGCATCGGCTTTGCTGGCGGTCGCCGAGACCGAACCGGTTGCCTTCCACGAATATCCGACTGATTGAAGTGCGTTCCTGACGGTGTGCAGAACATCTTCCGGTTCTCCGATGGTGGTGAAGTGTGCGCTTGTCAGTTTGAGACTCATATCTTCCTTTCCCGAGTAGCAGTGCCTTGGGTCCCTTAAGCGTCGCGCTTGCGCATGACGATGAGTGAGACGCTGAAAATGGCGGACAGCCAGGTGATGAGGCCGATCATTGCCCATCCCCAGGGCAGATAGCCGGCCGATCCAGGGACAGAGAGGCCGGCGAGGCTCTCTAGAAGGGATCCCGGCAGCAGGCGTGGAATGCTCATGGCATAGGACTCTCCCAAGAACTGTGCTGCCACGACTGGCAGTGTGTTCACGAGCACGAGGGAGATGACTGCGGCCGTGGCGTTGCGGAAGAGAACAGCCAGCATGCAGGCCAAAAGCCCCTGCACCATCATCCCCGCTCCAGTGAACACCACTATGGCTCGGACAAGTGATGGTGCCATCGGATCCAGCAGAGGAAGCCCTGCTGCCGTCAGGCCGCCTTGTGTGACGGCCAGATTGCCCAGTGAGATCATCAGTCCGGCCGCGTAGCCCAGTACGGCTACGATGATCAGCTTGGACAGCAGCACTTTCGTCCGGCTGCTTGTCGCGGTCAAGGTGTAGGCGATCATCCCGCTTCGGTACTCAGACCCCATGAATCCGGCCGTCAGGAACGCGTAGGCGAACACCCCCAAGGCGCTTCCATAGAAGATCGTCTGATACTGGCTTTCGCCATGTGGGGCAGCGATTGCAGCGTCGCCACCGAATACCGTGATCAGCGCCGTGAACCCCATCGTGAGAACGCCTGTGATGACGATGAGGACGGGAGTGGAGGGAACGGCCCACAGCTTCGTCCATTCGGATCTTATGGTCGCAGTGATCCGTGGCGGAGCGTCTGCATGGACATTGAGCGCAGTCGCAATCATTCGGCAGTCCTTCCTGTCTGCAGGTTCTCTGCTGACGTCAACTGCATGAAGACGTCCTCCAGGTCAGCTGCGACCGGCGTGAGAAGGTGGATGACGACGTGGCTCTGCAGTGCGATTTCGCCGATCGTCTCGGGTGTGACACCGCGAACGAAGAGATCCACTGCTGCTGAGTCCTCTCGTCTGACACGAGCACCGTGACGTTCGAGCGCTCGACTCAGCGCGCCCGGATCGTTGCAGCGAACACGTGTGTCATCGCCTGGCACGTTGCTCATCAGTTCTTTGGTAGGCATGTCCCTGAGGAGACGTCCCCGCGCGATGACGACCACACGATCAGCTACCTGCTGCGTCTCCGACATCAGATGGCTCGAGATGAGCACAGTTCGTCCTTCGTCTGCCATGCTCCGCATCAGATCGCGTACCCAGCGAATCCCTTCCGGGTCCAAACCGTTGACCGGTTCGTCAAGCAGAATGGTCCCCGGGTCTCCGAGGATGGCCACGGCTATCCCCAGCCTCTGTCGCATGCCCAGAGAAAATGAACCGATACGTCTGCTCGCTGCGGAACCCAGTCCCACCAACTCCATGACTTCATCGGCCCGGTCTCGTGGAATCCGCGCCGCCTGGGCGATCCAGCGAAGGTGAGTCCGGGCGCTCATACGCGAGGGCGCGCTCGCAGCATCAAGAAGGACACCCACTTCACGCACCGGATTGGTGAAATCAGAAAACGGACGTCCGCCTATAGTCGCGCAGCCGGATGTCGGATGATCCAGGCCGATGATCATTCGCATGGTGGTGGATTTTCCGGCACCGTTGGGACCGAGGAAGCCCGTGACCTTTCCGGAAGGCGCCGTGAAAGTCAGGTTGTCGACTGCCCGAACCTCCCCGTATGTCTTCACCAGGGCGGCAACTTCAATGGACATACTGTCTCCGATCCAGCTCGGTGTGAGGACATGTTTCGTGGGTTCGTCATCCATCAAATCGCGTGCGAACGGCTGACACCAGCGCTTTACGGTTGGATTTGCCGAAGTCGAAAGTAGGACGTCGGCCGGGAGAACCTACTTTGGTAGGGGAGCAGCGCCATCATTCGTCGCATCGCCTCGGTGTTCCTCGCCGAAGTGATGTCTCAGATGCCCAACCGTGGTTTGATGGGGAACTATCGGGCAGAGCATTCCATCTGCTGGTTTGGGGGATGTATGAAAGAGCGGATTCCCTTCGGGATACTGTCTGTTCTGGCAGTAGCCGACACGCTGTTTGGGACACTGGTGCTGCCGGGCGGGAACACTGACGCCCTCGTGGCGGGATTCGTGCTGCAGATGCTGGGCGCGGTTCTGATCGGTTTCAGCGACCGACTACCGGCAGCTGCTGGAACGGTCCCTTTCATCGTCGGAACACTCCTGCTCGCACTTGGGCCGGAGTGGCGAGAGCTGTATTCACAGGGAGCTCTGCTGTGGATGCCGGTGTCCACAGCCATCGTCAGCGCCAACCTCGTCAGATTTGCGTCCCGACCAGCACAGTTCGTCACCGGAGCTGCCGGGCTGACCTGCTGGGTCATCAGTGCGTCCGTGAGTATGACAATCGACGGCGCTCCCGTGATCATCACCGTACTCGCCGCCTCGGCGCCCATACTCGCCGGAGCATGCGTCAGTCTTGTGCTGCCTCTCAGGCGGGCTCAGCATGATCAATTGCACAGAGCGCGGCAGGAACGAGAGCTGGCAGACGAGAAAATCAGACGGGCCGAACGTGAGAAGCTCGCTGAGGAGCTCCACGATACGGTCACGCACCATGTCACGCTGTTGGTCATGCAGGCGAATGTCATCGCAGCGACGGCTCCTGACACCGACCTCCGCGGCATTGCCGCGACAATGGGCGACACCGGACGCAGTGCCCTCGAAGAGCTGAGAGAGTTCGTTGGTGTTCTGAGGCAGACACCGGCAACTTCTGATGGTTCCGGAGAACAGCGCGACACTCCTTCGAAACAGGTCGAGATTCCCACTGAGGCGATCCGAGAGCTTGTCGAAAAGAGTCGGCATGTGGCTCCAAGCATTGAGCTGGCGACCGATGCTCACTCGACCACCGTTACCGAAGTCGTCGCGCGAACGCTTGTACGGTTGACTCAGGAGGGGCTGACCAATCTGCACAAGCACGCACCCGGTACTCGGGCATTCGTCACGTTGGTGGTGGGACACGATTCTGTTCGGTTCGAGATGCGCAATGAGGTGGCAACCGGCAGCAGCCTTGCAACGACGGGGTCGGGAAACGGCCTGTCCGCGCTTGCCCGCCGCGTGGAATTGCTGGGCGGGAGATTCCACGCCGACTGCGACGAAACCGGTGAATTTGTCTTGTCGGCACAGTTTCCGCAGCAACCGGTTTCCAGGGAAGGCGCCAGCCAGTGAATAATGATCAGATGTCGAACGACCCACGAACAAGGCTGATCATCGTCGACGATGACCCCATGGTCCGTGCCTTCCTCAACCAGCTCGTGGCTCCTGCCCAGGACATCGACGTAGTCGGGGAAGCGATGGACGGTGCGGCGGCAGTCGAAGAGACGTTGCGTCTGACCCCGGATGTTGTGCTCATGGACCTCCGGATGCCCGGGGTGGACGGAGTCGCCGCCACTGCCGAGATCGTCAGAATGCCGACACCGCCACGAGTGCTCGTTATGACCACGTTCAACAGTGACGCTCAGGTTCTCGCTGCGCTCCGCGCCGGAGCTTCCGGCTACCTCCTCAAAACCACCCCGACCGATCAACTAGTGCAGACAATTCGTGTCATCGCTGCCGGTGGTGCTGTGCTCTCACCGGAAAGCCTGGAAAGACTCGTTCAATCACAGCTCCAGCCAGAGCGGCCAACGACGCCACAGCCCGATGACGGTGATCTCACCGACCGTGAGAAGGAGGTGCTGGCACAAGTGGCAGACGGGTGCAGCAACGCTGAGATCGGCGCCTATCTCTATCTCAGCGAAGCAACGATCAAAGGCCATGTCTCACGCCTGATGTCGAAATTCGACTGTGTTAATCGAACTCAACTCGCATTGCTCGCCCACTACCACAGTGTCAGGCGTCAATCGGAATGAACCGATTCGCTCAGCTTGCGCAGGCGACGCAGGTCTGAGCGTACGGACGGACCTCGAGACGCACGTCGGGAATGGGCTTCCCGCAGCTGACGCAGATTCCGAAGGTGCCGTCCTCAAGCCTGGCCACCGCCTCGGCGATGTCGGTCAGACGTTCCTTCGACTGCCGCAGCAGAGTGTCTGCCTGTGACCGTTCGAAGGCAAGCGTCGCACCCTCCGGGTCGTGCTCATCGTCGCTGTTGTCACCCTCGCGGGCAGCGGAGAGATCCTTGATGTCCGACGACAGTGAGGCGATGAGTCTTCTGGTGTCGGACTCTTCGGCGTCTAGCAGTGCACGCATTCGGTCGGTGTCGACCATCAGAGAACCTCCTCGTTGACGATCAGCAGACTTCTTCGTTGACGATCAGGCGTCCAGAGCCTCGGAGGCTTCGAGCCAGCGCTCTTCCAGCCCGGTCATTTCGTCCTTGAGCTCCTGCAGAGATGCGGTGAGTTTCTGTAGGCCCTCGAAGTCGGTCTGGTCGTGGTCGGCCATCTCGTCATGGGCCCGAGCAATTCGCTTGCTCAGCTTCTCCATGCGGCGTTCGATCGAGGAGACCTCTTTCTTCGCTGCCCGCGCCTCGGACCCGGAGAGCGCTTCTGCCCCGGTGTCGGCTGACGAGGCGGCGTTGCCAGAGCCGGAGTTCGACGAATTCCCGCCGGATTTCCCAGCCGCGCCAGACTTCGCAGAGTTACCAGACTTCCCTGACTTACCGGACTTCGCACTCTCGGCGCGCAGCTGAAGATACTCGTCGACGCCTCCGGGCACGTGCCGCAGACCATGATCGAGGATCGCGTACTGCTGATCGGTGACGCGTTCGAGCAGGTACCTATCGTGAGAGACCACGATGAGGGTGGCCGGCCAGGAGTCCAGAAGGTCCTCCATCGCCGCCAACATATCGGAGTCGACGTCGTTGGTCGGCTCATCGAGGATGATGACATTGGGCTCGGACATGAGCAGCAGCAACAGCTGCAGGCGGCGCTTCTGCCCTCCGGAGAGTTCCTTGACGCGGGCCGAGAGGTGCTCTTTGGCGAAGCCGAGGCGCTCCAGCAGCTGTGCCGGAGTGTAGTCCTTGCCTTCGATGTTGAAGCTCGTCTTCGACTCCGACAGAACCTCGCGGACCTTCTGTCCGGCGATGGCGTCGAGCTCCTTGAACTGCTGGTCGAGGACTCCGACCTTCACAGTCTTCCCGCGTTTGACTCTGCCTTCATCCGGTTCGAGCTCACCGGAGATGAGGCTGAGCAGGGTCGACTTGCCGGCACCGTTGGGGCCGAGGATTCCGGTGCGCTCGCCGGGACCGATGCGCCAGGTGACATTGTCGAGGATCTGCTGTTCCCCGAAGCTCAGTGACACATCGAGGAGGTCGACGACGTCCTTGCCGAGTCGGGCTGTCGCCATCTTCTTCAGTTCGATCGGGTTGCGCACCTCCGGGACATCGGCGATGAGCTGGTTTGCCGCCTCGATTCGGAACTTCGGCTTCGAAGTCCGGGCGGGAGCACCCCGGCGCAGCCATGCCAGTTCCTTGCGCATGAGGTTCTGGCGCTTCTGTTCGGTTGCGGCAGCGATTCGGTCGCGTTCGACGCGTTGGAGAACATAGGCGGCGTATCCGCCTTCGAAGGGTTCGACGATCTGGTCGTGGACTTCCCACGTCTTGTTGCAGACCTCGTCGAGAAACCACCGGTCGTGAGTCACCAGCAGCAGAGCACCGGAGTTCTTCGACCAGCGGTTCTTGATGTGCTTGGCCAGCCACGAGATGCCGTCGACGTCGAGGTGGTTGGTGGGCTCGTCGAGGATTAGCAGGTCCCAGTCTCCGATGAGCAGTGCCGCCAGAGCCACTCGTCGGCGCTGGCCTCCGGAGAGGCTGCCGACTGTGGCGTTCCAATCCAGGTCGGCGATGAGACCGGAGATGATGTCGCGGGCTTTGGCGTCGCGGGCCCATTCGTGGTCGTCCATGTCGCCGACGACGGAATAGCCGACGGTCGCGTCGGAGTCCATGGTGTCACGTTGGCTGAGCATGCCCAGGCGCATTCCGCCGCGGTAGGTCACGCGGCCGGAATCGGGTTCGATGGTGCCGGCGAGCATGCCCAGCAGGCTGGACTTGCCGTCGCCGTTGCGGCCGACGATGCCGATCATGTCTCCGGCGTCGACGCCGAGCGTGACGGAGTCGAAGACGATGCGGGTGGGGTATTCGAGGTGCAGGGCTTCAGCCCCGAGAAGATGTGCCATATCGCCTTCCAGTTTAGTGCACAAGGGTCCTGGGACCAGCATGCGCGGGTAACGAGCGGGCAGCCGGGGACCGGAGCAGAAGCTGGTGTCCGCCGCGGTCGAGTGTCGGGGTGGGCTGACGTCAACATGAAGTTATGTTGCGTTTTCATATCGGTGTCGACGATTCGGATGCTAGCGGACCCTGTTCTGGGTCTGAGGTGAATTAGACTGACGGAAAATTCATTGAAATATGAGTGATCATCCAGTGGTTTCACAATTTCGGCGGAGGACTCTGCGCCCGATCGACGCCAGTGCTGGACGTGAGCAACTTGAGAAAAGAGTAAACGTGAAGAAGCTCGTATCTGCGGTGTCGATTGTCGCCGCATCTGCCCTCGTTCTCTCCGCCTGCGGATCCGGCGAAGGGTCGGATAGCGCGGATGATTACCTCGGCTGTTTGGTTTCGGATGCCGGAGGCTGGGACGACCAATCGTTCAACCAATCGAGCAAAGATGGGTTGGACGCTGCGAAAGACAACCTGGGGATTCAGACCAGCGAAGTCGAATCGACATCTGACGCCGACTATCAGCCGAATGTTGACACGATGGTTCAGCAGGGTTGCAACATGACAATCGGCGTTGGTTTCAAATTGGAAGACAATATCCAAGAAGCAGCTGAAGCCAACACTGACCTCAACTTCGCTCTTATCGACTCAACCTTCTCCGATGCAGACGGCAAGCCGGTGACGCTGGACAATGCCAAACCCCTCGTATTCAACACCGCTGAGGCCGCTTACCTCGCTGGCTATGTGGCTGCGGCTACGTCCGAGTCCGGCAAGGTCGGCACCTTCGGCGGCATCCAGATCCCCTCGGTGACCATCTTCATGGACGGATTCGCTGACGGTGTCAAGAAATTCAACGAAGAGAACAAGAAGAACGTCAAGCTCCTCGGCTGGAACAAGGAGAAGCAGGACGGATCGTTCTCCGGTGACTTCGACAATCAGAGCCAAGGACAGGAGCTGACCAAGCAGCTCATCTCCCAAGGGGCGGATATCATCATGCCTGTGGCGGGTCCTGTCGGCCTCGGCGCAGCTTCTGCTGCAAAAGACGCCAAAGACGTGAAGATCATCTGGGTCGACTCCGACGGCTACAAGTCAACAGAATACGGTGACATCATCCTCACCTCGGTAGTCAAGCAGATCGCCAATGCGGTCGAGGACACCATAGCCGAGGACAAGGACGGCAAGTTCAGCTCCGAGCCCTATGTCGGCACGCTGGAGAACGAAGGCGTTGGACTGGCTCCTTTCCACGACTTCGATGACAAAGTTCCTGAGGACGTGAAGAAGAAGGTCGAAGAGCTCAAGAAGCAGATCATCGACGGATCGCTGACCGTGGAATCTGAGAGCACGCCCAAATAGGCGAATAGGTTAAACTGCAGGGCCGAGTCCTTTCGGCCCTGCAGTTTTCGAATTTGTGAGGAGTACCGGAAGCAGTGAAACTCGAGCTTCGCGGGATGACTAAGGTGTTCGGATCGTTCGTGGCCAACGACCACATCGATCTCACCATCGAACCGGGCGAAGTCCACGCCCTGTTGGGTGAGAACGGCGCCGGAAAATCCACCATGATGAACGTCCTCTATGGACTCTACGACGCCGACGGGGGAGAGATCCTCCTCGACGACAAGCCTGTGACCTTCGCCGGTCCTGGTGATGCTGTGGCTGCCGGGATCGGCATGGTCCATCAGCACTTCATGCTTGTGCCCGTGTTCACCGTCGCCGAGTCGGTGGCGTTGGGCTATGAGCCGACGAAGTCCATGGGACTCATCGACCTCGCCGAGGCACGGAAGAAGGTCAGGGAGATCTCTGCCCGCTTCAACTTCAACATCGACCCCGACGCCCTCATCGAGGACCTCCCGGTCGGTGCCCAGCAGCGCGTGGAGATCATCAAGGCACTGTCGCGCAACGCGAAGATCCTCATCCTCGATGAGCCCACCGCGGTGCTCACCCCGCAGGAGACCGACGAGCTCATCTCGATCATGCGCCAGCTCAAGGAGCAGGGCACCTCGATCGTGTTCATCACCCACAAACTGCGTGAGGTCCGGGCGATCGCGGACTCCATCACCGTCATCCGCCGCGGCAAGATCGTCGGTGAGGCCTCCCCTGATTCCACCGAGGCGGAGCTGGCCAGCCAGATGGTCGGCCGTCACGTATCCCTGACGACGGAGAAGGATGACGCCGATCCCGGTGACGCCACCTTCCAGGTCCGCGGCCTGACCGTCGTCGACAAGGCCGAGAACGTCGTCGTCGACGATGTCAGCTTCGACGTCCGCCGTGGTGAGATCCTCGCCGTCGCCGGCGTCCAGGGCAATGGTCAGACGGAGTTGGCCGAAACGATCATCGGGTTGACCGACCCCAGGTTGGGTTCGATCACTCTCGATGGGAAGGACCTCGTCGGCAAGTCCGTCAAGGACCGTCTGGGTTCCGGCATCGGGTTCGTTCCTGAAGATCGGTCCACCGACGGCATCATCGCCGAGTTCACGATCCGCGAGAACATGATCCTCGACGTCTACGACCGTCCTCCGTATGCCAAGGGCCTCAATCTCAAGTCCGCTGTCATCAACGACGAGGCGAAGAAGAAGGTCGAGGAGTTCGACATCCGCCTCGGCAGCGTCGTCGACCCGATTGCGACTCTGTCGGGAGGCAACCAGCAGAAGGTCGTCCTCTCCCGTGAGCTCGGCCGCGACCTGCGCCTCTTCATCGCCAGCCAGCCCACCCGCGGCCTCGACGTCGGCTCGATCGAATTCGTTCACAAACGTGTCATCGCCGAACGCGATGCCGGCACACCCTGCCTCATCGTCTCGACGGAACTCGACGAGGTCTACGGACTCGCCGATCGGATCGCGGTCATGTACTCGGGCCGCATCGTCGGCATCGTCGGTGCCGACACCTCGCGTGAAGCCCTGGGCCTGATGATGGCAGGCGTCCCTGCCGATGAAGCTCTCGCCGCCACCGCGGCACCTGAGAAGAGCGACGCCGCCACCGCGGCATCCGATGACAACTGCGCCACCACCTCGGCGGAGGAGACGAAATGACAACCGATATCTCCCCGGCGGCACCGTCGGCGACCCCGCCTCCGAGCGCCGAAGCCCAGCCGGACAAAGAACCGAATCTGCTGCAAGAAATCCTATCCGGTTCCTGGTTGGTTTCGGTGCTGGCCATCGTCGTCGCCCTTCTCGTCGGTGGTGTCCTCATCGCCGTGTCCAACGCCGAAGTCGTCGAAGCGGCGATGAACATCTTCGCAGCCCCCGGGGTCTTCTTCTCAACCCTGTTCTCCACCGTCGGCGACGCCTACTCCGCACTGTTTCGCGGTGCGATCTTCGACTGGGATGCCCGCACCACCGAGCGCGCCATCAGGCCCCTGACCGAATCCCTGGTCAGCGGCACCCCGCTCATCCTCACCGGCCTGGGCATCGCCCTGGCCTTCCGCTCGGGACTGTTCAACATCGGCGGTCAGGGCCAGGTCATCCTCGGTGCCACCATCGCCGGTTACCTCGGCTATGCCCTCCACCTGCCACCCGTCGTGCATATGCTCATCGCAGCCATCGGCGGCATGATCGGCGGTGCGATCTGGGCCGGCATCGCGGGTGTGCTCAAGGCACGCACCGGAGCCAACGAGGTGATCGTGACGATCATGCTCAACTCCATCGCCGGCTACCTGTTGGGCTACCTGCTCAAGCAGAGTTGGTTCACCCACACCGATTCGGCGAACCCGCAGTCGCGGACGCTTGACGATTCGTCGCAGATGTTCCTGCTGCTGCCGCCACCCTTCCGTCTGCACTTCGGCTTCATCATCGCCATCCTGGCAACGATCTTCGTGTGGTGGCTGCTCGAACGGTCCACCATCGGCTTCGAGTTCAAGGCTGTCGGTGCCAACCCGCACGCGGCGCGAACCGCAGGTATCTCCGTGTCGAAGGTGACGATCCTCGTGATGATCGTTGCCGGCGCACTCGCCGGACTCGGCGGAGCGGCTCAGGTACTCGGCACGGAATTCAAACTCACCGGCGGAATCAGCGGGTCGATCGGCTTCGACGCCATCACCGTGGCCCTGCTGGGACGGTCCAAACCCTTGGGGACGTTCCTGGCAGGTCTCCTGTTCGGCGCATTCAAGGCCGGCGGCTACCTCATGCAGTCCCAGACCGGGACGCCGATCGACATCGTTCTCGTCGTGCAGTCCGTCATCGTCCTGCTCATCGCGGCCCCACCACTCGTGAGGTCGATCTTCCGGTTGCCCACACCGGTGCTCAAGCGGAAGGAGGCCTGACATGAGCGCTCAGAACACCGCCGCTGCGACACCGGCAGCGAAGTCCTCGGCACAATTCAAGGCACTGACCCCGATCGCGTGGAAGTTCCCGATCACCTACTCGATCCTGGCCCTCGTCTCGCTCATCTTCTTCGGCCTCATCGGCCGTGACGGAGAGACGACATTCCGGATCGCGACCGGCGGAGACCTCTTCGCCATTCCGGATGTCGTCGTGTCCTCGACCGTAGCCGGACTGGTCCTTTCGCTCATCCTCGTGGTCATGGCCGCAGCCTCGATCTACCTCGCCCTGAAGCGGATCACCCTGGCCGGATGGTTCCCGATGGTCTTCGGCATCCTCTTCGTCGTGTCCTTCCTTGCCTGGGCAGGCGGCGGCAGCGGCGGCGTGATCCCCCTGACCACGCTGCTGGCTGGCGCCCTGGCACTGTCCGTGCCGCTGATCTTCGGCGCCATGTGCGGGCTCGTCGGCGAACGCTCCGGCATCATCAACATCGCCATCGAAGGTCAGCTGCTGGCCGGTGCCTTCCTTGCCGCAGTCGTCGCCTCAGTGGTCAAGAACCCCTATGCGGGTCTCCTGGCAGCCCCGATCGCCGGCGCGCTGGTGGCTGTGGTTCTCACCTTCTTCGCGGTGAAGTACTGGGTCAACCAGATCATCATCGGCGTCGTGCTCAACGTCCTGGTCGTCGGAGTCACCAGCTTCCTCTACTCGACGGTCCTCACACAGAACCCGGGCCTGTGGAACTCCCGGAAGCAGCTGCCTAACCTGCCGATCCCGCTGCTCTCGGACATCCCCATCCTGGGACGGGTGCTCTTCGACCAGAACATCCTCGTCTACATCATGTACGTCGTCGTCATCGCCCTCCAGATCTTCGTGTTCCGCTCAAAGTGGGGGCTGCGGATGCGGGCCGTGGGCGAACACCCGAAGGCAGCCGACACAGTGGGCATCAAGGTCAACTTCACCCGCGTGCGCAATACCCTCATGGCCGGTGCCATCGCAGGCCTCGGCGGTGCCTTCTTCACCGTCGGATCGGGCCTGGCATTCGGCAAAGAGATGTCGGCCGGACAGGGATACATCGCCCTTGCGGCGATGATCCTGGGCAAGTGGAACCCGAAGGGTGCCCTGCTTGCTGCCCTGCTGTTCGGCTTCTCCAAGAGCTTGGGCAACACTCTGCAGTCCATCGGAACTCCGGTGGCCAACGAGCTGCTGCTCATGCTTCCCTACATCGTCACGGTTCTCGCCGTCGCCGGTTTCGTCGGCCGGGTTCGCCCACCGGCGGCCGAAGGCGTGCCGTACGTGAAATAGTCCAACCCTAAGAGAGAGGTATCCCCTATGACTTCCACAGATGTCGAAGCCTCTGAACACGTGTGGAGCGTGGAACCCACCCCCGTTTCGGTCGACGACCTGAGCGAGGACACCTGGTCGCTGCTGCGAGATGAGGCGATGAGAGCGATGCGCTGCGCATACGTTCCGTATTCGTCCTATCCCGTGGGCGCGGCCGCACTGGTCGATGACGGTCGAATCGTCAGCGGCGCCAATATTGAGAATGCCTCGTTCGGGGTGACGCTGTGTGCAGAATGCTCACTCGTCTCCGATCTGTTCATGTCCGGCGGAGGCCGGATCGTGGCATTCGACTGCGTCGATGGTGCGGGAGCGACCCTGGCCCCGTGCGGACGCTGCCGGCAGCTCCTGTTCGAACACGGCGGCACCGAGATGATGCTCAACATGCCCAGCGGCAGGGCTCCTATGTCAGTTGTGCTGCCCGATGCCTTCGGACCAGATCATCTGAGCGGTGATGCGCCGGGCGCAGGCTCCGCCAAGCACTGACCCCGATATCGCCGAGGTGGCCCCGCGATCCCAGCGCCACCTCGGCGATCAATGGTGACCACCAGAACGGTCACCCCAGTGGCCGCCACATCGGTCACCCCAGTGGCCGGGTCGTCGGCCACACTCGAAGAACGAAGGACTGACACTGTGAGCGTAGAGGCATTCGATGCCGTCGACGTCATCGCCGCCAAACGCGATGGCCGTACCCTGAGCAGAGAGCAGATCGACTGGGTGATCGATGCCTATACCCGCGGTGTCGTCGCCGATGAGCAGATGGCCGCACTGGCCATGGCGATCTTCATCAATGACATGGAACCTGGTGAGATCGCGGACTGGACGCAGGCGATGATCGCCTCGGGCGAGTGGATGGACTTCTCATCCCTGTCCCGCCCGACCTCGGATAAGCACTCGACAGGGGGAGTCGGGGACAAGATCACCCTGCCTCTGGCCCCGCTGGTCGCGGTCTTCGACGTCGCCGTCCCACAGCTCTCGGGTCGCGGTTTGGGCCACACCGGGGGGACCCTGGACAAGCTCGAGTCCATTCCGGGCTGGCAGGCGGGTCTGAGCAATGAGGCCATCCTCGACCAGCTCGAGGACCTCGGCGCGGTCATCTGCGCCGCAGGCTCCGGCTTAGCTCCTGCGGACAAGAAGCTCTATGCACTGCGCGACACCACCTCGACGGTCGACTGCATTCCACTCATCGCCTCATCGATCATGTCGAAGAAGATCGCGGAAGGCACCGAAGGACTTGTCCTCGACGTCAAGGTCGGATCCGGCGCATTCATGAAGGACCTGGCCAAGGCCCAGAAGTTGGCTCGGACCATGGTCGACCTGGGCAAGGCGGCCGGGGTCAGGACCTCGGCGCTGCTGACCGACATGTCCACCCCGCTGGGGCTCACAGTCGGCAACGCCCTCGAGGTCCGCGAGTCTGTCGAGGTCCTCGCCGGCGGCGGCCCCTCCGACGTCGTGGATCTCACCGTCGCCCTGGCCGAGGAGATGCTGCGTCTGGCAGGGAAGACCGACGTCGATGTGCGTGCCGCCTTGGGTGACGGCCGGGCCATGGACGTGTGGAAGAAGATGATCCGGGCCCAGAACGGTGACCCCGACGCCGCTCTGCCCGTCGCCGAGCACACCGAAGTCATCACGGCGCCTGCGTCCGGCGTCCTCAGTCGGCTCGATGCATTGTCCGTGGGAGTCGCCTCCTGGCGCCTGGGTGCCGGACGAACACGCAAGGAGGACCCGGTCCAGGACGTGGCCGGCATCGAACTCCACGCCAAGCCTGGCGACACCGTTGCCGAAGGCCAACCGCTGATGACCCTGCACACGGCGACTCCAGAACGCTTCGCCCGAGCGATCGAATCTCTCGAGGATGCCGTCGAGATCGGAGGCGACCTCAGCGCGGTCTCCGCGTCGATCGTGCTTGAGACGATCACCTGAGTCGCCGTCACGCGCATTGCATCACCGCAGTACCAACTCACGCAGTACGAATCACACCGCACCATTCACCTTGGAGGACAACCACATGACCAGCAGAGCCGAAGTCGCAGCGATCATCGACCACACGCTGCTCAAGCCCGAAGCCACGCCTGCAGATGTGGAAGCACTCGTGTCAGAGGCGAAGGACCTTGGTGTGCTCGCGATCTGCGTATCCCCGTCGATGCTTCCCGTCTCCGATTCCGGCGATCTCGTCGTCGCCACGGTCGTCGGTTTCCCCAGCGGACAGGTCAAGCCAGAGATCAAGGCCGCCGAGGCTGCCCGTGCAGTCTCCGACGGTGCGAACGAAGTCGACATGGTCATCAACGTCGGTCAGGTCATTGCCGGTGACTTCGACGCAGTCGAGGCTGACATTCGTGGCGTCGTCGCGGCCAGCGGCAACGCCCTGGTCAAGGTCATCCTCGAGACCGCAGCTTTGAACGATGAACAGATCGTCGAAGCCTGCCGCCGCGCCGAGGCTGCAGATGCAGGTTTCGTCAAGACCTCGACCGGTTTCCACCCCGCAGGCGGAGCCAGCGCACATGCCGTCTCGCTCATGCGCGAAGCCGTGGGCGATCGCCTCGGTGTCAAGGCCTCAGGCGGAATTCGCACCGTGGAAGCTGCAGAAGAGATGATTACCGCAGGAGCGTCTCGTCTGGGGCTGTCGGGATCGGCTGGAATCCTCGCGGAGCT
Source organism: Brevibacterium sp. FME17 (assembly GCF_014897515.1). Taxonomy (NCBI): domain Bacteria; kingdom Bacillati; phylum Actinomycetota; class Actinomycetes; order Micrococcales; family Brevibacteriaceae; genus Brevibacterium; species Brevibacterium sp. FME17. The sequence goes on along the minus strand of NZ_JABUYD010000005.1, from coordinate 123,594 downwards.
GAGCGACTGAGCTCAGATACGACGCGTGAGGCTACGTCCAATTGCGGGACACGGTCTCAGGCAGATCTTGGCGTCCCGGGCAGCCTCAGGCAGACTCTGGCCAATCCAAAAGGCGGATGGTTCGCAAGGCGGTGGTCAGCGCTGTCAGATCTGCAGGGTCGGAAATCGACCGAGAAGCCAAGGTCTCGAATTTGCGCAGCCGATAGTTCACGGTATTGCGGTGGCAGTAAAGAGCCTCGCTGGCTCTGGAGAGCGAGCCGCCACTTTCGACCCACGCTTCGAACGTGTCGAGGAGCATGTCACGATTCGGTTGTGGCTGGGTGCGCAACTCGGCAAAGGTTCGTCTGACCAACTGTCGGGCTTGTGATGGTTGGGAGCAGATGAGGGTATCCGTCGGAGATTGTCCGAAGTGATAAATGCCTTCGGCCCGATCATTCAGGCACTTCAGCGCGATGCGAGCTTGACGCGCGGCCTCGGCCGCATCATCGAGGCAATGGAATTCCTCGCTGAATCCTGCTCTGGCGCCACTGGTCGTGGAGAGAAACTCCGTTCTGTCGCGTAGAGCCAAAAGACACACTCGGCCACCATCGATCTCAGCCCAATGTGTGCACGCGCCCAGGACCTCGATGCCCGAAGCCTGTGCATCGGTCAGCATGACGAAGAAGCGCGAGTGATCGTCAAGTTGCAGCAGGTGGGCTGCGGTATTTCGGCGTTCGGATGTCACGGTCGATGAGAGCAAGTCGATGACGGCGGCGATGCGAGACTGTTCGGCCCAGCGCTCACGCGCCCCGGTGGCCTCTCGGTGAGCTTCGGCCGCAGCTGTGGAGAGATCGTCGAGAGCCGTCCACAATTCGGCGCCCAGAGGGAACACGTCCTTGCCGCTGTACTCGCTATCCGGGGTCATCGCCAGCTCCCGCCACAACCTCAAACCGGCCAAGCGATAGGCATGGAGGACACCCGACAGCTCCATCCCGTGTTCGGCCTTGACCCGTCCCGTGTTGTAGGCAGGACCGAGATCGAGAGTCCCACCTTCCAAATAGTTGAGGAGGGAATGGATGTTCGGTGTGATGAGGTCGACCAGAATCTCGATCGGGATGTGCTTCTCTGCGTAAGCTTGGTCTCCGGTGATGATGTCATCGGCGATCAGGCGAGCAAGGCAGTCGATATCCAGCCTCGAGGCAGGGTGAGTGCCGACTGATGCTGGACTGGAGCCGCTCTGCTCACCGTTGAGGTTCATCAAGCCAGGGTGACTGTTGCTTGTGCGCAGGCACAATGGTTTCGCTCAAGGTCTAGGTCGCCGCCCATAGGGGAAGACGACCGGTCGTGGATATGCTGGCATCACTGAAGGCAATGAAGCGGCCAGAGCAGGATGGAACCTGCGAGCGAACTGGCTCAACGAGGAGCAGAGAACATGACTACCGGCAATATTGCGCAGCCGCATGCGAGGCTCGGCGCGCCCGCCTATCCCTTGGATACCGTTCGTCTGGACGACGCGATCACCTCATTGGGTTCAGGAGTGCGGGCCTGGGCGGACATGTCGTTGGCCCAACGCTCACGCCTGCTCGAACGCACACATGAGTCGATCGCCCGGAATGTGACTCGGTGGACTCGTACGGCTGCGGATATCAAAGGGGTGGACCCCGAGTCTCAGCTGGTCGGTGAGGAATGGATGTCCGGCCCGTACGCTGCTCTGGCTGGATTCTCTTCCGCCGCTGCGAGCCTGCGACGGTTGGCAGCCGGCAGCTCTCCGGTGGACGGGATCGAACCGGCGAAGACAGCCGGAGGCAGACTGACCTGGAAGGTGCTGCCAGCCGATCTTCTCGAGTCGGTCCTGTTCCACGGTTTCTCCGCGAGGGTGTGGACCCTACCTGGTGTCACTGCCGAGGAAGTGCGTACGGGCGCCGGGCTGGGAGCCAGGCAACTCGGCAGGGCCGGTGGGATCAGCCTCGTCCTCGGAGCTGGCAACATCACCTCGATCGGGCCCTTGGATGTGCTGACGGAACTCATCGCTCACAATCGAGCCAGTCTCCTCAAGATCAACCCCTCCTTGGCGCCGCTCCTGTCGGTGTACCGGGAAGCGCTGGGCCCTCTTATCGACGCCGATCTTCTGAGGATCGTCCAAGGCGGCGCCGAGGTCGGTCAGTACCTGAGCGAACATCCCGACATCTCTCATGTGCATATCACCGGCAGCATCACCACCCATGACCGAATCGTCTGGGGCGAACACGGCAGCGACCATTCCGATGCGCCGGTCCTTGGCAAACCCATCACCAGCGAACTCGGCGGAGTCTCTCCTATCATCGTTGTGCCCGGCGCATGGTCGAAAGCGGACCTGAGATTCCAGGCGGAGAACATCGCCACTATGCGGTTGCACAATGCCGGCCACAATTGCATCGCCGCTCAGACAATCATCATCGACGCGCACTGGAGCCAACGTGACGAGTTCCTTCATGCGCTCAAAGATGCGCTGGAGCGCATCGACTCGCGAACTCCGTGGTACGCAGGCAGCCAGAACAGACTGCACCAGGCGGCGGCTGATCATGAGAACGTCGAGTCCTTTTCCCACGGGCAGCGACTTCTGGTCACAATCGATTCTGATCAGCCTGCCGATGTGGAAACCACCGAATACTTCGCTGCGGTTCTCGGCATCAAAATCATCTCTGCCGGAAACAGCACTGCCGAGCATCGGAGCGAAAACAGCGCAGCTTTCCTCCGTTCGGCTGTTGACTATGCCAACGACAGGCTCGCTGGCACCCTGGGGGCGAACGTCATCATCGCCCCCGGCACACACAAAGCGTTGGGATCACGATTCGACGCCGAGATCGAACGGCTGCGCTACGGGTCGATCGGAATCAATGTGTGGACCGGCCTGGCTTTCCTCACTCCCAAGGCCACGTGGGGCGCCTTCCCCGGGCACTCGCTGAAAGACGTGCAGAGCGGGATCGGCGTCGTGCACAACATGCTGCTCATCCCGCAGACCGAGCGGACCGTTGTCTCCGGGCCGTTCCGCCCCTTCCCCCGGTCAGTCCTCGGTGGGGAGTTCTCACTGTTTCCCAAACCACCGTGGTTCGTCACAGCACGCAGCGCAGCCCGCACTGGCCGGGCTCTGACTGAATTCGCCGCCAGCCCCAGCTGGGCAAAGCTGCCCAGCATATTCTTCCACGCATTCCAAGCCTGAACACTTTCCAGACCGTCATCGTGCACTGTGCACAAAGGAGCATCACCTATGACTGATCAATTTGATTACATCGTCGTCGGCGCCGGTTCGTCCGGAGCCGTCATCGCCTCGCGCCTGTCCGAAGACCCCGATGTCTCGGTGCTGCTGCTTGAAGCCGGCCCAGCGGACACGGACTCCAAAATCTCGATCCCGGCCGCGTTCTCCCAGCTGTTCAAGTCTTCTGTCGATTGGAACTACGAGACAACTCCGCAACCAGGTCTGGACGGCCGCACTGTGTACTGGCCGCGTGGAAAAGTACTCGGCGGTTCTTCTTCGCTCAACGCAATGATGTGGGTGCCAGGGTACGCTGCTGATTATGAGAACTGGGCCGCATTGGCCGGACCTGCGTGGGGGTGGGAAGCATTGGCACCGACCTTCGAAGCCACCGATATCAGCGTCACCGCTCAAATTGCCCCTCGACCTCTGACTCGAACCTTCCTCAACGCCGCGGCCGAGGCAGGTTATCGAATCGAGGAAGCGAATTCTGCGCGGCCCGAAGGCTTCACACAGGCTCAGGTGACCCAGCTCAGAGGGGCTCGCCACAACACTTCACAGGCATACTTGAAGCCAGCCAAGGGACGGGCGAACCTTACGGTGCGCACCGAGGCATTGGTTGAGAAGGTGCTCTTTGACGGGCACAGCGCCACTGGAGTCTCCTATGTGGTCGATGGAGCGCGCTTCGAAACGAAGGCCAGGCGCGAAGTCGTCCTCAGCGCTGGTGCTGTCAATACCCCCCAGCTGCTTATGCTCTCCGGTATCGGGGACCCCGCACAGCTGAATTCACACGGAATTCCGGTCCTCGTTGATGCTCCCGAGGTGGGGAAGAACATGCGAGATCATCTCTCGAGTCTGTTCTGCCTCGAGGTTGAAAGCGGTACTCTCAAGGACGCGACAAAGCTCCGCAGTGTCCTCAACTACCTCGTTCGGCGTAAGGGGATGCTGACATCGAACGTTGCTGAGGCATATGGATTCGTACGTTCGAAAGAGTCTCTGGCCCTTCCGGACATCGAAGTGATCTTCGCACCGGTCGCATACGTGCAGGAGGGGCTCAATGGGATCCCTAGCCACGGAGTTTCTCTCGGCCCGGTTCTTCTGCAGCCACAGAGCCGAGGCAGCATCACCTTGGCTTCAGCCGATCCTGGCGACAAGGTCATCATCGATGCGGGGTACCTCTCCGATCCCGAAGGTGCTGATCGGGCGACGATGCTGCGGGCTCTGGGCATAGTCAGCGACATCATCGCCTCCCCGTCGATCTCCGCTGTCACCAGCGGCCGCTACATAGCGCCGCTCGGTGCTGAACGCCTTCCTGCTGAAGAGCGGCTCTCCGCCGCACTCGAGGGTACCTCGCATACGCTCTATCACCCGACTTCGACAGCCAGGATGGGCACCGACACGTCATCGGTCGTCGACCCGCAGCTGCGGGTTCGGGGGGTCAGTGGGCTTCGCGTTGCTGACGCGTCCGTGATGCCGGAGATCATTCGCGGCCATACTCATGCGCCGACGGTCGTCATCGGTGAAAAGGCTGCCGAACTGCTGCGGAAGTAGTCAGGGAAGCGACCTGAGGGATGTCCGAATCGGTCAGGCGATCGCCGGTGATCGACGACAGATGAACCGGTCAGCGTGGTCGGCGGATTCTCTCACAGACGGGTCATCGCTTCGATGATGAGTGAGACGTCCTCGAGGCGGAAGCTCAGGGGGTGCGGTGGAGAAATTACCGTCCTTGTCGCGGACGACGGTCGGATCCACGCAGTAGCTCAAGGCTTCTTCAAAGCCGAAGGGCAGGCCGGGAACGCGGGAGATCCATTTGAAACCAGTGAGAGGGTTGAAGGCACGGATGTCGTGAGCACGTGCGGCAGCGGCGAGACCACGCGAGGACACGATGGAGTTCGTAAAGACACTGCCGTCCGGAGCTCCGGTCTGCCTGCTCGTGATGTCCTCGCCCAGCAGAGGGCCCGCCTCGTCGCCGGATAGCTGACTGTAGTCGGCCGCGAGTGCAGAATCCGAGATAGCTGCGGAGAACCTGTCGACATCCGGGTCGTTGGCGATGATGAGTTCGGCACCGACCTCTCGGGCCAGCTCATACGACTCATCCAGGGCACCAGCCTCTTCCGGCTTCGAGAGGATCACGATCGGGAGACCCTGGTCAGGATCCTGCTGCTGTGAGGTGATCGGTTGGTATATGACTGGCGAAGTCAACCAGATCTTCAGTTCGCATCAGGGAGCCGCCCACTCCGAGCTGCCACGCCATCAGGCGGATGGAGACTATCACCACCGGAGGTGAGCCGAGTGGCGCTTTGCTCACCTGGGTGCCGGGTCGAGTGCTGCCACGTAGCCAGGGGATGAAAGTGACGAGTCCGTCGAAGCGCTCAAGTGTCATTGTAAGCCGTTCTTCCGGCCATTGATCATTCCGAAGGTGGAGGACGTCTGGAGGTGGCGGATGCGGCTGCGTCCGGAGAGCTCGATTTTGCTCTCTCCTGAACAGTGTTCAATAATTGGATTATGGTTAACTACTTGTCACTCGCCGAGAGTGTGCTCTCCGGCACCCCGGCCACTGCCTCCGATGCCCGCGCGATCCTGTCGTCCCCGAATGAGGATCTGCTCGACCTCGTCGCAGCCGCAGCCCGGCTGCGGCGCGAGCACTTCGGCAAGCGCATCAAGGTCAACTACCTCGTCAACCTCAAGTCCGGGCTGTGCCCGGAGGACTGCAGCTATTGTTCGCAGCGCCTAGGCTCCGAAGCGGAGATCCTCAAGTATTCCTGGCTGCCCAAGGAAGAGGCCAAGCGCCAGGCGGAATTCGGCCTGGCCGGAGGTGCCTCGCGCGTCTGTCTCGTGGCTTCCGGCCGCGGTCCGTCGAACCGGGATGTCGAGCGCGTCTCGGGAATGGTTGAGGAAATCAAATCTGCCACTCCCGACGTCGAGGTCTGCGCTTGTCTCGGATTCCTCAAGGATGGCCAGGCGCAGCGCCTCAAAGAGGCCGGAGTCGATGCTTATAACCACAACCTCAACACCGCTGAGTCCCACTACGCCGACATCTGCTCGACGCACACCTTCGCCGACCGGGTCGACACCGTCGACAGGGCTCGCGGCGCCGGCCTCTCCCCATGCTCGGGACTCCTCGTCGGCTTGGGCGAGACGAACGACCAGATCATCGAGGCGATCGAATCGCTCAAGGCTGTCGACTCCGACTCGATCCCGGTCAACTTCCTCATCCCTTTCGACGGCACTCCTTTGGAGGGCACCAACACGTTGACCCCGCAGCACTGTGTGAGGATTCTGTGCGCTGTGCGCTTCCTGTGCCCGGATCGCGAACTGCGCATCGCCGGCGGCCGCGAAATGCACCTGCGTTCGCTGCAGTCGCTGTCGCTGAATGTGGCCAATTCCCTGTTCCTCGGCGACTACCTCACTTCGGAGGGCCAGGCTGCCGAAGAGGATCTCGACATGATCGTCGATGGCGGGTTCGAGATTGTCGGCACCGAGAGTGCCCAGCAGCTGCGTGACGAGCTCAAGGCCCACCGGGCAGCCCATCACGCTGCCTTCGACAGCGAAGCACCCGGCCACGCGAACGGCGAAGGTGCGTTCGCTGCCGGCACCGGCGCATCGAGCGAGGCTGCATCGGTACCAGTCTCAGCTGGCACACTGCCGTGCGGCAAACCACTGGCGCCTGTCGGTTACGAGGCAGGCAACTCGGGCGTGACGATTCCGACGATCCGTCGCCGCGGTGCTGGCACAGAGGTTTCTCCCAATGCCTGAGTCGGCACGATCAGGCCCCCAGAGTACCCTGGAGAGGGATGCTGGTCTCCTGTGGCATCCCTATGGTCCGCTCGATTCTGGCGCGCATTTTTCAGTCACCGGTGCAGCCGGTCCCCATGTGGAACTGTGTGATGCGTCCGGCACGACGCATCGGCTCCTGGACGGAATGAGCTCGTGGTGGGCGGTTGTCCACGGCTACCGCCACCCGGTCATGGACGCGGCACTGACAGCCCAAGTTCGCTCGTTCTCGCATGTCATGTTCGGCGGTCTGACTCACGGGCCGGCCGTCGACCTGGCCGAGCGTCTCGTCGCGGTCACACCTGCCGGACTCGACCATGTCTACCTGGCCGACTCAGGCTCGGTCTCGGTCGAAGTCGCGCTCAAGCTCGCCATCCAGTATCAACAGGCTCGCGGACGTGACCGCGGACGCTTCCTCGCCCTCGAAGGCGCCTATCACGGTGACACGAGCGGAGCGATGAGCGTGTGCGATCCGGTCGGCGGGATGCACGCCGATTTCGCCGGGCTGCTGGCCTCTCAGCTGTTCCTGCCGCGTCCTCCGCTGCCGGAGGCTTCCACCGCCGAAGTCGATGCATGGGTAGTCCTGGCTGAGAACCTCGTCGACGCGCATGGGTCCGAACTCGCTGGTATCATCGTTGAACCTCTCTTTCAGGGCGCTGGCGGCATGCGCCCCTATCACCCAGCCGCCTTGTGGGCGCTCCGGCGACTGGCCAACGAGATCGACGCCGTGCTCATCGCCGATGAGATCGCCACCGGATTCGGACGCACCGGCGCCGATTTCGCCTGCCGGTCGGCCGGCATCACCCCGGATGTCATGTGCCTGGGCAAAGCGCTGACCGGCGGCTATCTTACGCTGGCAGCGCTCATGTGCAGCGGCCCGATAGCCGAGGTCATCACCGCCTCCTCCCACCGGGCGCTCATGCACGGACCGACCTTCATGGCCAATCCGCTGGCCTGCGCGGCAGCCACCGCCTCGGTCGGGCTGCTCTTCGCCGATGACACGAGCGCGTGGGAGCCAGCCATCGCCCGCATCTCTCCGGCTCTCGAATCCGGTCTTGCCCCGGCGCGACAGCTGACGCACGTCACCGAGGCGCGTGTGACCGGTGGCATCGGAGTCATCGAACTCGATCGCCCGGTCGATGTCGGACTCACCACGCGCATCGCCGCAGAGCATGGCGTGTGGCTGCGGCCCTTTCGGCAGCACATCTACACGATGCCGCCCTACATTTCGACGCCGGAGACGATGGAGACGATCACAGCAGCGATGGTCGCAGCCGCCGCGGCGCACTCCGAAGGAGAGCTGCAGTGAATGTCATTGCCTCCCGCCTTGCCGCTGCAGCCGAATGGCGACGGTCCGCCGATCTGGACCGCAATGATCTGGTGCTCAACGGACTTGACCTCGCCTCCAACGATTACCTGGGCCTGTCGCAACATCCGATCGTGCGCGCGGCGGCGATCGAGGCGATCGAACGCTATGGCACCTCAGCCAGGGCCTCGCGGCTTGTCACCGGAACCACACCCGCCCATCATCGTTTGGAAGCCGCGCTGGCCGAACGGCTGCGCCACCCGGAATGTGTGACGTTCTCCAGCGGATATCTGGCCAACATCGCCGCCGTCACGACCTTAGCCGGGCCGGACACACTCATCGTCTCCGACGCCCATAATCACGCTTCACTTATCGACGCCTGTCGCCTGACGAAGGCCTCGTTGACCGTCGTTGCCCACAACGATCCGAGCGCCGTCGAAGCCGCCTTGGCCTATCGTGAGCAGGCGGAGGCGCTCGTGATCGTCGAATCGGTCTACTCCGTCCTGGGCGACGCAGCCGATCTGCCGCGACTGCTTCAACACTGCGCCCGCTACGATGCTCTGCTGCTCGTTGACGAGGCCCACGGGATCGGCGTGGCCGGTGTCGAGGCACACAGCGGAATGGGCGCCGCCGCAGGCCTGATCGAACACCGTGACCGGCTCGTCGTCACTGCGACCCTGTCGAAGTCGCTCGGCTCTCAAGGAGGAGCGCTGCTGGGTTCCAAGCTCATCCGCGATGCCGCCGTCAACACTGCCCGCTCCTTTATCTTCGACACCGGGCTCGCCCCGGCCAACGCGGCAGCGGCCCATGCAGCGCTTGGCCTCATCACTCGCGACAGGGTGGCATCGATGGAAGGTTCGCGTGCCCAACTTGCAACTGCGCTTGAGGTGCCGATTCCTGCCGGCGCGGTGCTCTCAGTGCCGATGCCGACTCCAGAATCCGGAGTGCGAGCCCGCGCTCTGCTGCGCAAGGAGGGGATCCTAGTCGGCTGCTTCCGCCCACCATCCGTCCCTGACGGGATCACGCGCGTGCGGCCGACCGCGCGTGCTGGTCTGAGCTCCGATGAGCTGGCCCATGCCTGTGAGCGGATCCGGTCGATCACCGACGCCTGCGTTTCGACGGCAGCAGAGTGATTCCGCGTTTCCTGCTCGTCACGGGAACCGACACCGGTGTCGGCAAGACTATCGCTACCGCGGCTCTGGCCGCGACGCTGACAGCGGCCGGGCGGCGGGTGGTCATGTGCAAGCCGATCCAGACGGGGCACATCGACCCTGAGGACCCTCAGCGTGAGCAGCTTGAAGCCGACTACAGCGATGTCGTCGCCGAATCCGACGCTCAGATCGTCGCCCGGCTGACCGGAATCCATACGTTTACGAATATCACGTTGCGTCTGCCGATGGCTCCGCTTCCGGCTGCCCGTGTGGAATCGGCCGGATCTGTCTCGTATACTACCGGCGCAGTCCCGATCCTGCCCAGCGCAGCCGAGCATGCAGAGCTCATCCGCACAGTTGCCGAACGCACCAGTGCTGACCACGTCCTCATCGAAGGCTCAGGGGGAGCGCTCGTCGACTTCGGAGGCCACACGGCCGCCGACATCGTCGCCTGCCTATCGGCCGACAGAGACTCCATCGGTGCCGTCATCGTCGCCCGCTCGCGCCTGGGCACCCTCAACCACACCGCTCTGACCGCCGAAGCGCTCAGGAGCAGGCAGATTCCGGTCACCGGCATCATCATCGGCTCGTGGCCCGAGCCTGCGCCGATGGTCGACCGTGACAATCACTCTGCGCTGTCCGCTATTGCCACCATCCTCGGCGCGGTTCCCGCCGGAGCCGGTCACTGCCTCGGGCGTGGCGAGTTCACTGCACAAGCACCCGGTTGGCTCCATCTGCCTCAGTGACAAAGATATGACTGCGCTGCTTCCACCGTGTATCAGGCAGGTTCGAACCATCTTCTGAATTGGCGCTGGTCGTCATTGCGCTCAACCTCACAGGAGCCGCGGCAGTCCTGACTGGTCAGGTGCCGTCGCTTCCAAGCCACTGGAGATGCGCCCAATCCTCGAGGCACTCACCATGATCAGAATTTGTACCAACATCCGGGCCAGGTATCGGATCAGAGGCCGAAGAAGGCCTTGAGCTCGGTGTTTATAGAGGTCAGACGCTCCGTCAGGGCCGGTGCGAGGGAAGCACTCGCCGAGGTGGCCGGCAGCCGCATTCCTGCACTGACCGCGGCCCGGGTGTCGGCGTGGATCGAGGCCTCCAGCTCGGAGGGTTCGGCGACGACCTCGAGGTAGCACTTGAGCTTTGGCTCCGTGCCCGAAGGCCGGATGATGACTCGGGAGTTCGACTCCGAGAGCAGCAGGATCCCGTCGGTGGGAGGTATTTCTCCGTAACCGGCTGAGAGGTCGTGGATTTCGACGACGGGAGACCCAGCCAGGGACACCGGCGGATTCTCCCGCAGCTTCGCCATAGCCGTAGTGATGAGAGAGACATCGTCGAGGCGAAAGCTCAGCGGGGCGGTGGCGAAGAAGCCGTCGCGCTTCCGGATCCGATCGAGTTCTGCCTCGATGCTCGACCCGTGCTCCTTCAGCCTCGAGACCAGTGCTGCGAAGGTTACGGCCGCGGAGATTCCATCCTTGTCGCGCACTGCAGACGGGTCGACGCAGTATCCCAGCGCCTCCTCGTAGCCGAAGACGAGGCCGGTGACGCGGGAGATCCATTTGAAACCGGTGAGCGTGTTCGCCGCAGCGAAGCCATGGCTGGCGGCAGCTGAGGCCAGCCCTCGAGAGGACACGATCGAGTTCGCAAACACCAGAGCAGGTGATTCCGCACCCCCGCCAGTGACGTCCGGTGCCTCGGTTTCGACCGAATCCAAGGCGCCGGGCGAGGATCCGAGCTGTGCCGCATGATGTGTCCCGGCAGCCAACCGGACCGCGGCATCCTCGCCCAGCAGCAGACCCACCTCGTCACCGGACAGCTGCCGGTACCCGGACGCAGTCGAGGCATCCGGAATGGCCGCGGAGAACCGGTCGGCATCGGGGTCGTTGGCGATGACGAGTTCGGCACCGACCTCGCGGGCCAGCGCATAGGATTCGTCGAGGGCCCCGACCTCCTCGGGGTTGGGGAACGAGACCGTCGGGAAGTCCGGATCCGGAGCCTGCTGCGAGGGCACCGGGTGCACATCGGTGAAGCCGGTGCGGGTCAGAGCCGCCTCGGCGACGGAGGCGCCGACACCGTGGAGTGAGGTGAGTACGATTGACAGCTCGGACTCTGCTCTCACCCCCAGTGCCTCGATGCGAGCCAGGTAGGTCTCGACGATTGAGTGATCGAGGTGTTCCCAACCGGACTCGGCACGCGGGACCGAGGCGACCGATTCGACCGCGGCGATCCGTTCGGCGATGAGGGCATCGGCCGGGCTGACGATCTGGGCGCCGGCACCAGCCTGGGCGGCGGACGGATTGGTCTCGATCGCCAGCAGCGGACGCTGGCCCAGGTAGACCTTGTAGCCATTGTCAGCAGGCGGATTGTGGCTGGCGGTGACCATGACACCGGCATCGGCCTGCAGGTGGGACAGGGCGAAGGCGAGCAGCGGAGTGGGCAGCTGATCGGGCAGTTGGATGGCTGTCCCTCCCGCTGCGGTGACGACGGCGGCGGTGTCGGCTGCGAAGTCGGAAGACCGGTAGCGGGCATCGCAGCCGATGACGACTGTGAAGCCCTCACCGACGGTGTCCAGCAAGAATCGGGAGAGCCCGGCCGCAGCGCGGATGACGACGGCGCGGTTCATACGGTTCGGTCCGGCCGCGATCTCTCCGCGAAGACCCGCGGTGCCGAAGGTCAGGGGGCCGGCGAAGCGATCTTCGAGGTCGGCCAGAGCCGTTTCGTCACCGGTCGTCGCGGCGGCGAGGATAGTGCGCAGGGTGGTTGCTGTCTGCTGGTCGGGGTCGTCGGCGATCCATGCCTCGACGACGTCGGCATCGAATCCGTTGGTGAAGCGATCGGCTACTCGGGTCATGTCTGTCCTTGTCCGGTGTTGTCGGCGAGAGGGATGCGGTTGGGCGGGCGAGTGATGCCGGTGTGTCTTCGGGGCAGCAGCTGCTCAGAGTGTGCGGGCTCGCTCAGAGCTTGGCGACGATGTCGGCGAGCAGTCCGGAGATGCGTGGGGCGGCCGCGACTCCGGCTTCGATGACCTCGGCATGGGACAGCGGGGTCTCCTGAATGCCGGCGGCCAGGTTCGTGACCAGAGAGATGCCCATGAGTTCCAGACCGGCCTGACGTGCGGCGATAGCCTCCAAAGAGGTCGACATTCCGACGAGGTCGGCGCCGAGGACTCCGGCCATGTGCACCTCGGCGGGGGTTTCGTAGTGGGGTCCGCGGAACTGGGCGTAGACGCCTTCGTCGAGGCTGGGGTCGATCTCCTTTGCGATGGCTCGCATGCGCGGGGAGTACAGATCGGTGAGGTCAACGAAATTCGCACCTTCGATGGGGGAGGTGCCGGTGAGGTTGATGTGGTCGGAGATGAGCACCGGGGTGCCGGCGGCCCACTTGCGGTTGAGTCCGCCGCAGCCGTTGGTCAGGACGAGGTTGGCGCAGCCGGCGGCAGCGGCGGTGCGGACACCGTGGGCCACGGCGCGCACACCCTTGCCTTCGTAGTAGTGGGTGCGTGAACCCAGGACGAGGGCGTGCTTTCCGCTGGCTTTGATCCGGATCGTGCGCAGGGTGGCTCCGTGGCCTTCGACGGCTGGAGCGTGGAAGCCGGGGACCTCGGCGGCGGAGATCTCGCTGATCGTCTCGCCGAGGAGCTCCGCTGCCCCGCCCCATCCCGAGCCGAGAACGAGAGCAATGTCATGGGCCTCGATGCCGGCTTTGGAGTTGATGGTCGTGGCCGCGGCGCGGGCGGCGGCGGTAGGATCGCTTAAGTCAGTCATGACGCCAAGATTATCAAGTTCTCGACCCGTTCAAGGAGCGCACACAATGCCGATCAGAGACCTGACCGATGGTGACGACCTGCGGTTGAACGAGGTGTTCACCGACGCCGATACGCCGGCCGCTCATATGGCCAGGTCCCTGTTCCGCCCGTCCTCGGACGCACCCCTGCTGCGCTCCGTCATCGCCGAGGTAGTGCCCGAGGTTCCCGTCGGTGCTGCCGCGATCGCCGAATCTCCGCTTCACCCTCACCGGGCGTGGGTCCACGTCGAGGTCGCCAGCGAGGAACAGGGCCACGGTCAGGGACGAGAACTCTTCGAAGCCGCCTGCGCCGAGACCGTCGGGACCGCACTGGAAGGACTGGACCTGCGCACACGAGTGCAGGCCGGCAGCCCGGGTGCCGGATTCGCGCAGGCACTGGGCTTCACTCCTCTGACGACGACACGAGTGATTAAGGTTGCCGCCGGCGCACTGCCGCCCAGCGGTGGCGGACGTGCCGAGGACCTCGAGATTGTGGCCACCGGATCGGTGAAACTGACGAAGGCGTTTCTGGCCTGGTACACGGCTGTGAACAAGGACGACGCTGTTGGTCCGCTGACGATCGGACAGGTCAACAACGCGTTCCTCTCCGAAGCCGCCGGAGCCCATGGCGCCGCTCTGCTGGGCGGTGACGCCGGTGCGGCTGAAGACTCCGGGCTGAGCGCCTTCGCTGTCTCCTACGCTCGCGAAGCCAACCAGACTGGCGTCGAGATCACGGATGCCATGCCGGCACCAGGTGACGACGAGGAAGCACCCACTGAACTCTTCATCGGATCGATGTTCGAAACTCGCGAGGAAGCCTCCGACACTACGAGCGAGCTGTTCAGGGCAGCGATCGCCGACGCCGAGCTCCTCCTCGCTCGGCTCTCCGTCGATGCCGACGTCGTCCTCGAAGTCACGAGTGGCATGCCGGTAGTTTCCGCCCTGGCAGACCGACTCCTCGAATCCGGTCAAGCCACGGAACTCTACCGCTACGAAACTCTCTCGGGACCGCCCGCCGACGCTCGCTGAGCAGACGTTGCAGCCGGGACCACCTCACCGATCCTCGGACCGTGTCTGAGGCGCCTACCGGCCGAAGGCCCCAGAGCTCACAATGACTGGGCCAGGCTTGTCGAGAGAGTTTGAGAGAAAGTAGGACACCCATGTCTTCAGCTGACAGGGGGAGCAGTGAGGCGATCAGCCATGCCAAGGACACTGAGAACGTGGGCCTGCACAGGGGACTGAGTGCCCGGCACATCCGTTTCATGGCCTTGGGGTCGGCCATCGGCACGGGGCTGTTCATGGGGTCCTCGGAGTCGATCCAGGCCGCTGGTCCGTCTGTGCTGATTGCCTACATCATCGGCGGTGCCGCCGTCTTCATGGTGATGCGTGCGTTGGGCGAAATGCTGGTCCGCCACCCTGTCTCGGGATCCTTCGGTCAGTTCGCATCGAGCTATCTCCACCCCTTCGCCGGTTTCCTCGTCGGCTGGACCTTCGTCTTCGAAATGGTCCTCGTCGCCGTCTTCGACGCCACCGCCATCGGCGTGTACATGGGCTTCTGGTTCCCCGGAGTGCCGCGCTGGATTTGGGTGCTGGCCGTCGTGTTCTTCATCGCCGCCATCAACATGATCGGCGTCAAAGTCTTCGGTGAGCTGGAGTTCTGGTTCGCGCTCATCAAGATCGTCGCGATTATCGCCCTCATCGCGGCCGGCGTGGCCATCATCATCTTCGGCTTCGGCATTGCCTCCCACGATCAGATGGGTCCGGAGGCTCTGTTCGACCACGGTGGGCTGTTCCCCCACGGATTCTGGGGACTTCTCTCATCATTCACGATCGTGATGTTCGCCTTCGGCGGCATCGAGATCATCGGAGTCACCGCCGGTGAAGCACAGAACCCCAGGAAAGTGCTGCCGGCCGCCATCAACTCGGTGCCGGTGCGCATCCTGCTCTTCTATGTGCTCACCCTCGGGGTGATCATGTGCATCCTGCCCTGGAACCAGATCACCTCGGAGATCAGTCCCTTCGTCGCAATCTTCGACTCTGTCGGCTTCAGTGCGGCAGCTGCCATCCTTCAGGTTGTGCTCATTACGGCGGCGCTCTCCGCCATCAATGCCGATATCTTCGGCGCCGGTCGGATGCTCCACGGTCTGTCGGAACAGGGGCAGGCACCGCGTTCCTTCGCCCACACCACCCGCAACGGAGTGCCGGTGATGACAGTGATCACGATGATCGTGGCTCTGCTGATCGGCGTGCTCCTCAACTATCTCTACCCCGACCAGGCCCTGTTCCTGCTGGGCGCATTGGCGACGTTTGCGACGGTTCTGGTGTGGCTGGTCATCCTCGCCGCTCATATTCGGATGAAACGGGTGCTGGCACAGGAGAACCGACTGCGCAGTGAGTTCCCGATGCCGCTGTGGCCCGTGGGGTCCTGGGCTACGGTGGCGTTCATCGGCTTCGTCATCGTCATGGTCGGAATCGTGCCTGATTCCCGTCCGGCACTGTGGGTGGGTCTTCTCTGGGTCGGAGCACTGTGGCTGGCCTACTTCGCCATTGTTCGGGGTGAGGGCCGCCGCCCCTACCAGCTCATCGACCACACCGAGTCAATGCCCGCCGGCAGGCACAACGCGCACACTGACTGATCGTCGCCTCGAATCGTGATCGGCCGGGCGAACTCTGCCGTGACCAGGGTCGATACAAGACGTCCAGCTCGATACAAGACATCCAGAAGTTAAGACGATCGATTCGATGTCGCGAGAGAGCCCGGTAGGTGTGCCGGGCTGGGACTGGGCTCAACGGTTCTCTCCGCTGAGAAGAGCCTCACTGCCTGAGTTCGCTGCTCGGTGACGAACCATGCTGTCCCCGGATCCCCGTCGAGTGGTGGCAGCCTGAGGAAACCCAGGTTGCTGAGGTCCTGCCGACTGTGGGCGCCGAGGATCAGCATCGGCCCCAGGCCTTGTGCCTTAGCCAATGATGAGCCGTAGCCGGGAGTGAACCGTACCGGCATCGTCAGCACATGCAGGCCACCGTCGCCGAGATCGACGGCGTCCGAGTTCGTCTCCAGATGCGCATCGTCATGGACCGCGAGCGCTTTCCGGCTGGCTGTTGCTTGAGAGGAACACGTTTCCTGCAACATGGCTGCTGTCGTGCTTTTCCCAGACTGCGGTGATCCTCTGACACTGAGAACCTCTCCGTCACGGTTCGGATCCCATACAACGAGGGCACCGAAGGGGTCGGTTCCCAGCGGGATCCCTGTGCCCGCCGGATCCAGTCGCGGGGCTCCACGCCCGGGTACCGCAGTGAGTCCGCGCCATCGTGGTTCGAAGGTGCCGCGTCTGTCATGGCTGTCGAATGCGTGGGCGATATTCTGCTGGTGAGGCACCAACTGCACATCGGCGCCGTCACCACCGGCTTCCTGTGCATTGGGGCCCACGAGCACTGCCCTGTATTCGGGCCACGTTCCGACGAATCGTTGCCGGGACAATCCGACGCTGAGTCCGTCACCTCCTGCCCCAGGTGGGAAGATTACCTGTGATGTGAAGGCGGCACTTGTGCTCGTAGACGTGCGGCACCCGGCCAACAGGAACGTCAACCCCAACCCAGAACCATATTTGAGCAGCCGTTCCGTTTCGGCAGCCATCTGGTGGTCCATGGAGTCGATGAATTCGTTCCAATTGCTGCACACCACGATCGTGGCCGGCAGGGTGCCGGTGCCGGTGGGTACGTTGCCTACCGTAGAAGCACGGTGCAGATGGTCGAGGATCGTGTGAAATCGCCACCCGGTGTCCATTCCGCAAGTGACCTCGGCCCAATCCATGGACTCTGCGATTCGTCCCAGGGCCACCACTCGGTGGGTCGCAGCGGCACTGGATGCCATTCGCCGCATGACTGACGCGATGGCATCTGGGTCGTTGCCGACGATGATGGTCGAGCCATCGAGGGCAGGAGAATATGACCAGGTGCTCTGCTTCTGGTGGCTGGGAATGTCCACGATCCCGGTCACCGACGTATCCGTCACCCCTGGATCGTCTTCTTTGGGGCTGCCCTCAGCAGACGACGCTGAAAACAGTACAGGGACATTCTCGAGATCGGGCAGTGGTGGGAGAACCACAGGGTGACGTGGAGGCGGCGGCGGATGTGACTGGTCACGGTTCTCACGGTCTGCCTGTTGGAGATTGCTGACACGGATTCCGTTGACGCTGTGCTGGGTGGGAAGACCCCGGCCAGGTTCCCACGGTCGCAGACGAGGCCGGTGGCGCACCTCGGCAGTGGTGACAGCAGTGGACGTGGGGACGGCGACCCGGAACTCCACGATCGACGAACCCGAGTCGAGGCACGCAGCGCCCGGGCTCTCAGGTGGCAGGCGTGCGGCATCGTTGACTCCGATGACATCGAAGGAGTCCGCATCCTCGCGCACGCGCAAGCACACCCGAATATTGATGTTGGCTTTCATCTGCCCGGTGACGATGCCGAGCGGGCGCTGCGTGGCAAGGATCAGATGCACGCCCAAGGACCGGCCCAAAGCTGTCAGGTGCTCGAGCAGATCGGCTGCCTTCGGGTGGGTCGCCATGAGGGCGTGGAACTCATCGATGACGACGACCAACCTCGGCGGGCGATCGTCGAGTTCGAGGACATCGGAGCATTCGTGGTCGGCGAGGAGTCGCTCGCGTCGGGTGATCTCGGCACGGACTGAGACTAAGGCGCGGAAGGCTGCAGCCGAATCGAAATCATCGAGGACGCTGTCCGTGTGCGGCAGATCTTCCAGTGGGGAGAATGTCGCCCCACCCTTGAAGTCGATGAGGACGAAGTTCAGCCGCGAAGGTGGGTGTTCCAAGGCCATCGCGAGCAGCCAGGTCTGGAGCAGTATGGATTTCCCACTGCCGGTCGTGCCCGCCACGAGTGCGTGGGGTCCGTCGTTGAAGAGGTCGAGGGTGATGTCCCCGTTTTGTCCGCGCCCGATCGTGACCGGTCCGGGCGAAGTTCGAGCCCAGCGCCGGCGAATGGCCTGCGGCGCGTCATCATAGAGGTCGCCGAGGCCGTGGTTGGGCAGACGCTCGTTCCCGGCCCTGCTCACCTCCCGGTATTCGAGGGTGAGGAACCGGCCGGGTGGCATGAGGGCGGCAGTGAGAGTTCTGCCGGGCACGGGACCTTCTACCGCTGAGGAGTCCTCGGTGCGCGCCTGGGCCAGACTGCCCAGCGAAAGGGAGATCGAGGCGGTGGGCGCGGGTGCCTGTGCATGCAGCGTCGTCGTTGAATCCGGTCCGGAAAAGCTTACGCAGATCATCGACTCGGTTGGATCCTCGTGGCTGAAGCGACCGCCCTGCAGCTCCGGCAGCCGGAGCAGGTTCTGGTCGGGGGACCACTCGTAGGCGGGATCGGCCAACCAGGACAGGGCCATGCGGCGCAGCTGCTCGTGATCGCCGGTGACCGTCACCGAGGTTGTGCTCGGGTCGATGCGAAGCGGCACATCATCGATGATGACCGTCCCGTCAAGGTGATCGGTGCCTGTGCGAAGCTCATCGGCGATAGTGATGGGGCCGAGCGCTGATCCGAAGCCAAGGCACAGACCCGACTCTGACTGCAGCCGACGCCTGTGTTCGATGACCAGAGTGGCCAACCTGCGCTTCGCTGTCTCGACGGCGCCTTTCCGGTCGATGACACATTGAGCGCAATCGCGGACATACCGACGCTTCTCCATGACGTAGGCGACGTATCCGGAGATGGGCGCGGACATGCTGAAGAGGAGGAACCACCACATTCCGGTGACGAGGGCGAGGACCCCACCGATGGCGATGGGGATGAGGAACGCCCACCATTGGGGAGGTTTGGCCGGGCGAGGATCGTCGATCAGTCTGGGTGCCACATGCGTGGGTTCCCGACCGCGAGCGGTGGAGGCACGAAGCATGTGAGTGTCTGAGCGAGTTCGACTTGGCTGGGGCGTGGTCCGGGAGGCGGGGGCGAAGACTGTGGTGCCCAAGGCTGAGAATGTCTGCTCTCTGGCGGGTCCGAGTTCCAGTCGCGTCGGCTGGCGGGACATGCACGGGTCGACGATGGTGAGGCATCCGGGCTGACTGATCCGACTGAGTAGAGGAGCGCGGGGATCGATGTCGATCGTGAATCCGGAATCGGGGCCCGCGAGCACCGTCACGCAGGCAGATCCTGAACCGCGACAGAGCGCGGACGCTCCGAGGACTGTGACCGGGTTCAGAGACTGCCAGCGTCCCCACGCCATTGATTTCACCGTGTTCTCTGGGTGTCCGGAGCCTGCGGGCAGACGGTTTCCTGTGATGAGGTCCGTCGAGGTCAGGATGGGGCCGAAGACGGCGCGGAATACCTGGAGAACAGGCACCTCGGAGTCTGCCTCGATCACGTCGGTGCGAATGTTAGCGTTTGCGTCGATGCGATGAATGAGGCCGAGCGTGTTCATGCTCCCAGGATCACGACTTGCGCCACCGGCGGCTAGGGCTCCTTGCGTCCCTGTGGACGGTGAGTCTGTGTCCACAGGCGATTCGAGCAGAAGTGGGGGAAGGCACCAACAGGAGATCACGTGCGAGTCGTTTGAAGGCATCCTCAGGAAATGCGCAGCGACCCACGAGCGTATGCGGTGGCCTGCAGCTCGATGAGGCCGGGGACGAAACGTGAGAGCAGCGCGGGGGTGTAGTCGGCGTGCAGGCGGATCACGACCGAATGCTGCCCGTCGGCATCGGCGCTGAGCTCCACATTGTGCAGTCCCTGCGGGGTCGGCACCGCGGCCACGTACCGACTGGCGGCACGTTTGGCCGCCGGGGGAGAGAACACCAGTCCAGGTTCACCGCCAGGAGCAGGCTCGAACGAGTCGGATGCGGCCAGGGCTGCAGAGTCTGCCACGCTCTGCAGCTCTCGTCTGGTCATGTGCAGATCCGTCAGCGCCGCGATGAGGAAGGCCAGAAGCAGGGCGATGACGACGAAGCCGATCGCCAGCGGAGTGATCGATCCGTCGTCGGCGGGGGTTCGGTGCTGCTTAGATGTCATTTCAGCCCTCACCTGCGGTGGCGACAACATCCGTGTGGCTGGCACGGAGAGTGATGTGTGGGGAGTATTTGGAACCGAAGAGGAGTGGAAATCCGGGCAGAGACACCTTCGTCTCGACCCGAGCGGTGATGAGGGAACCTGCTTGTCCACAGACCCCAGAACATGAGTAGTCGATGGTGACGGGAACACCGGTGAGCCCGAAGTCGGTGAAATGCATGTCTGCGACCTGATGCGCTCGACGCTCGGAGGGATCGGCATCGCGGGCCGCGATCCGCGAGGCCGAAATCGCACTTGAGGTGGTGGCATAGCTGGCGGCCTGCAGTTGGGAAACTGCAAGCATGAGGTAGACGACAGGAATGAGCAGCACGATCGAGGCGAAGATGAACTCGATGACGGCCGTGCCCGAATCGCGGCGTTCCTCCGATGTCTGCGCGTCAGATTCAGTCACTGGCGACGTCCTCAACGATGGACCGTCCGCTCAGATCCCACACCTCGGCGGGGCCCCATAGTCCGAGGACAGGCAGCGGAGTCCGCACCCGGACCTCGACGATGTCGACCTGACCGTGCTGGACCGTGGTGACGGTGATCGACTCGGCATAGCGCTCGCCCACGGAGACCGTGATGAGTTCGGAGGCGAGGCGTTTGCCATCGGCCGGGGACTGATCGGCGAGGCTGGCTTGGCGGGCACCGGCGATGGCGGAATCGATGACGGTGTTGCGGACGTGGATGACCAGACCGATCTGCAGGGTTCCGGCCAGCACGAGGGCCAGGAGCGAACCGATGAGGGCGAACTCAGCGATCGCGGAACCGGAATCAGCACGAGCCTTGCATTCCGGTTTCGACTCGCATCCGCAGTCCCGGTGACTCACCCGGCGCCCCGGACCTTGTTCATCGCGTCCTGGAACATCGAGGTGAAGGCTTCACCGGCCAGTGCCCACAGGGCAACGACCAAACCTGCCGTCATCAAAGTGATGAGGACCCATCCGGGAACGTCACCGCGGTCGGGCCGATCACATCTGCTATCGCCTCGGCGCTCGCCTCGTCGGTCAGGGGCGTCGGCTGAGAGGCCGATGACGAACACGGCGAATCGGTTCATCAGGTGGTGGAACATGGTGTCTCCTTCTTCCAGGGCGATCGCTTGGTGTCGCGATCAGATGGTGGCGTGGGCGGAGCCGAGAAGGTGCGCTGGCTCGGGTCAGAGGTTCCAGAATTGGGCTCGAATCAGGGGCTCAGATCGAGGACGGTGAGAGAGGGGAAGACAGCGAAGATGACGGTCACCGGAAGTACAAATACGACTACCGGCACCAGCATTCCTATTTCCTTCTTTCCCGACAGCTCCAGAAGACGACGGCGCGACTGTTCGCGCACATCGGCGGCCTGAGCACGCAGCACCTCCGCCAGCGGAGTGCCGCGGGTCATCGACACGGCCAGACCGTCGACGAACTGCACGATCTCGGGAATGGCGATCCGAGTCGCCATCGAATCGAGCGCGTCGACGAGCGGAGTTCCGGTTCTCGTCGTCGCCAAGGCCGTGCGCAGTTCATCGACCAGGTCGCCCGAGCATGTGCGGCACACCCGTTCGAGTGCTTCGACGATCCCCTCACCGGCGGTGATCGATAAGGCGAGGAGTTCGGCGACTGTCGGAAACTCCGCGAGAACACGTGACTCGTGACGGGCGATGGCCTGGCTCAGACGCCAATCATTGGCGATGTGTCCGGCGATGCCGCCGCTGATGATGAGGACGAGGGTGACCACGGGGGAGAATCCGCGTTGTGCCGAGAGCAGACCGGCCACGCATCCGGCGGCGATCATTCCGGCCAGAATGCTCAGAATCTGATTGATGCGGAAGCGTTCCAGAGACGCACCCCCGCCGAGGCGGTTGATCCGCAGGCTCAATGTGGCGTCGGTGGTGATCCGCGACGTCACCCACATGGTCGCGCCGAATGTGGTGGACTTGAGCAGTCCCATCAGCCCTTCCGTGCGGGGAGTCGGCGGAGAATAGATGTCGACCAGCGATTCCTGGTCACGCAGATACGGAGCGATGCGTGAGGACAGTGTCGGTCGGCGCAGCGGCGGCAGCGAGAGGACGAAGACACAGAGTGCGAACCCGTTGAACGCCCCGAGGGCGAGGATTGTGAGTGGATCGGCCGGAGTGCTCACGTGGCCTCACTGCTCCCGGCCGAACGGTGGAACGACGACGAGGAAAGGGACGAACCTTCGATGACCCGAGGCTCTTCGGGGAGCCTGCCGATTCGCTTCATCGCCTGATAGGCCAGGAGAGAGACCACGAAGCCGGCGGCCAGGAGAAGCAGTCCGGTCTGGGAATTGTAGGCGGTCGCTGTCTCTGGCCGAGTGGAGAGGAACGCGAGCACCACCCAGGGGGCAGCCACGGCCAACCGGGCACCATTGACCGTCCATTGCTGTCTGGCAGAGAGTTCGTTGCGGGTGCGGGCATCGTCGCGGACGAACTGGGCGAGGGCACGCAGCATCGTGCCGAGGTCGCTTCCGCCGACCTGCCTGGTCACGCTGAGTGCGACGACGATCCGATCGGCCACCGGGTCGGCGCTGACTTGCCGGAAGCGTTCGAGGGCGATGGCGAATGAGCCGCTGGCCCGGTATTCCTCGGAGAAGACTTCGAACAGCGGTCGCAGGGGTTCGGGTCCTCGGTGGGCCAGCGAACTCAACGCCTCGGGCAGTGACAGGCCGGCTCGAACGCCGGAGTTGAGGTGGTCGAGGGTTTCGGGCCACAGCTCACGACGCATCACCTGTTTACTGCGAGCCCGATGTTGGAGCAGCCGGTGAGGCAGCCACGAGGCGAAGGCTCCGAAGCACAGTGCGATCGCCCACGAACCCGTGAGGACAGTGGCGAGGACGCTGACGATGATGAAGACGGCGATCGAGATGAGGATCAGGTGGCTCGGACGCATCCGTGGGAACCCGGCACCGGTGAGCATGTCATCGAGCTCGCGGACCCATCGTCTCTGCACCCGTGTCCTTGATCGCCTCTGCCACAGTGACATCCACAGCAGGAACAGGCCGGCACCGAAGCAGGCACCGATGAGGAGACTGAATTGGGAATAGCTCATGCGGTTTCCAGAATGGAATGGAGATCTTTGCCGATGGCGGCGAATCGATCGCCGAGGTGGCCGAATCCCTGACCGCGCACCAACTGTCCCTGCGGCGAATGGAAGATGGTGTCGAGTTCGACGACGTCACCTTCGACGCCACCGGGGACAGCGCAGATCTCACTGACGAGGCGGGTCCCATTCGGATCACGTCGCAGGTGGATCACGACGTCGATGCTCACCGCCACAGTCGGGACGACGAAGGACGAGGAGATGTTCGCCCCGGCCAGAAGCGGTAGGGTGCAGATCTTCGTGATCGCGGCCCGGGCGGAGTTCGCGTGAATTGTGCCGGCCCCGGGCAGTCCCGAATTTAAGGCGACGAGCAGGTCGAGACTCTCGGCCTCACGAACCTCGCCGACGATGATGCGGGTTGGCCGCATGCGCAGGGCTTCCTTCACGAGGTCTCTCAAGGTCACTTCGCCGGTGCCTTCCAATGACGGTTGGCGACATTGCATGGGAACCCAGTCGCGGCTGGGCAGGTTGAGTTCGAAGACCTCTTCGCAGGAGATGATGCGTTCACGGGCGGGAATGGAACCAGCCAGAGCATTGAGCATGGTGGTCTTGCCGGCCTGGGTGGCCCCGGAGACCAAAATATTGGCTCCGCTGGCGACTGCCGCATCCAGAAATCTGGCGGCCGCCGGAGTCAGGGATCCCTGAGCAACGAGGCCGGCGAGGTTGCGTGGTCGTTGAATGAATTTGCGGATATTGACGGCAGGGAAGGAGCGGGTGATATCGGGGAGGACGACGTGGAGTCGGGAACCGTCGGGAAGCATGGCGTCGACGAAGGGCTGGGATAAGTCGACCCGTCGCCCTGAGGTGCGCAGCATTCTCTCGATAAGGTCATCGAGTTCACCAGCAGTGAGCTTCGTCGTCGTCAGCTGGTGGAGTCCGTCGATGGCGATGAAGACCTCGCTGGGAGAATTAACCCAAATCTCCTCAACCCGAGGGTCATCGAAATAGTCCTGCAACGCACCGAACCCCGAGAGCTGATTGTCAATGGAGCGAAACGTGGCTTCCTTGTCTTCCAAAGGTGGAAGATCCGCGACCAGACTGCGCTCGTCGTACTCGGAGATGACTGTGCGAATGACCTCGCGAGAGCGTTGCATATCGGCGCGAGGGTCCACATCGAGGTCCCTGATCCTCTTGTGCACTTCGCTCTTGATAACCTCGGTGGCTTCCACATTGAACCCCTGGCAGACAGAAAACGAAACCCATTTCCAACAGCTGGATTTGTTTTTAACTTATCTGTAGTCGAATGAAGAATCCAGCAATTTCTCGAATCTGTGGATAACTCTGAGCGAAAGTCCGAATGCCCTGCGTGTAGTTTCAGGCGTAGGCCAAGAGGCGGAATACCACTGCATCCGCATTGCACATTCCCGTGTTCGGGTATAGATTCTCATCACCATTGCAGCAGCCTGCGACGACGGGCCTGCACACCATAGACCGCGCCACCGGCGGGATGACTTGATCTCCCGCCGGTGGCGCTATTTTTCGGCAGCTAGGTCCGGGGCTCGGCCCTGACTCGGTCATCGGTGAGGGCGAATGGCCCTCGTTCTCAGGCGCGGATGAAGTCGAGGCGCCAGGCCTCGGGGCCACGCTGAAGATACTCAACACTGAACCCGCCCGAGTAGCGCTGGTCAATCTGTGCCAGGAGCGGCAGCGGGTCGTGCGGGGCGACGAGCACCATTCCATCTCCGGGTGACACAGAGTCAAGGGCACCGAAGACAGTTGCATGGCGAATTGCATGAGGAACCGTGCGCACATCCAGTTCCGGATGTTCTGGCCCATCCGACTCCCCGCAGGTGCAGCTGTGCGCGTGATCGTCGGCCGGTGCGGAGGATAAGGGGTCGGGCTCGTGTGCCTCGATCGAAGAATCGGAGGTGACCTGTGCCCAGAGGTCGGCCAGGGATACGCTGGACTCGCCCGCCAGCAGAGGCACGAGGCGAGCAGTCATATTCTCGGCATGCAGATCGAACACCGACCGGGTTGCCCTGGCGCTCGCAGCGGCTCGGACGCCGTCCTCGGCGCCGGCAACGTCGCGCAGCAGGGAGGTCAAGATGTTGGTCTCGGCATCGATCGCCTCTGCGAGGGGGCGAGTCTCCGTCAGCTGTTTGGCGGCGGCGAGGACATGCGCGGACTCTGCCTTGACCGCGGAAGTCACCGAGGTTGCCGCCCAGGTCGATAGGTCATCGCGTGCGGACTCCCAGGACTCGTCTCCGCGGGCGACGGCAGCGATGAGTGCCTCGGTCTTTGCGGCGATCGCGCCGGAGTGCTCGGCGTAGTTCTGCTCGATGTCGTTGACGACATCGGCTTCGGCCTCATTGGAGGTGAACATGACATTACTCATGGTGTTCTCTCTTTCTCTGCAGACTTGGCCACAGTTTATTACAATTAAAACCGTGAAAATAAATCGCGTCTCCGCCAAGGCCGAGAACTCCGAGCTCGGACCCAGTCCAACTGTCCCGGCAGCGGGACTCTCACCCGCTGTTGCAGCCGTGCTCGATCACCTCAGTGCCCAAGCCGCACCGGTGTCGATCGGTGCGCTCTCGGCGATGACTGGACTGCACGGCAATACGGTGCGCGAACACTTAGACACACTCATCGCCTCGGGACTTGCCGCCAAGGAGCAGGCGCTTTCGCAGGGGAGAGGCAGGCCGGCATGGCTGTACTTCGCCACCGACGGTGCCGCGGCCACGGGGGCACCCGAATACGCGGGTCTGGCAGCTGCACTGGCCGCGTATATCCATCGCACCAGCGACTCACCACGGGGAGACGGCATCGCCGCCGGTCTCGAGTGGGGCCACCAGCTCGCGGCGGACTTCGGCAACGGGGGCTCAGGTGCTGGCGCAGACAATGAAGCCTCAGGCGCTGGCACTCACAACGGCACCACTGCTCAGGAGCAGGATCCCACTGCCCAGGAGCAGACTCTCTCTCTGCTGGACGAACTCGGGTTCGCACCAGCTGTGGATACCGCCGATGACAGCATGCAGGTGAGGCTCACCCGCTGCCCGCTGCTCAGCGCAGCCCATCAGTACCCCGACATCGTCTGCGGCGTTCACCTCGGTCTGGTCCGTGGAGCCATGAACACCTTCGGGGACCAGGATTCCGACAGCCAGCTCGAACCCTTCGCCGAACCCGGAGCATGCCGCCTGCGCCTGGAAACACCGAAACCAGGCGCTCGCCCACGCGAGGGCAGCCCGCGCGGGGACCGCCAGTGATCCGACGCCTGGACTTCCTCATCCCGGCAGCGCTGTCCCTGCTGGCCGGACTCGACGCAGCGCTCATACTGCTGGGGCTGTGGGCACCGGTCGTGACGGAGACGTTTCCCGGCGTCCACGGGATCGCCATGGTCTTCGGTTTCGTCGCCACCCTGATCTCTCTCGAACGGGCCGTGGCACTTGCCCGTCCGGCAGGTTTCCTCGCCCCGGCTCTGATCGGGCTCGGCGCCCTCGCTGTCCTCTCCCCGCTTCCGCTGCTCATCGGCCAGCTCTGTCTCCTGGCCGGGACTGTCATCTTCGTGGCTCTCTACGTTCCCCTCTATCGCCGCAATGGGGACGAAGCGATCCTGGTGCAGGCACTCGGTGCGGTGCTGGCCGCGAGCGCGGTGCTCATGTGGCTCGGCGGCGCAGAGGTGGCCACCCTCATTCCCTGGTTCGCCGGTTTCGTCATCTTCACCATCGCCGCCGAACGACTCGAGCTCGCACGCATCGCCATTGGAACCGTGGCCACCCGTTGGTTCCTTGTGATCATCACTGCCACAACGTTTGCCGTGCTCGCCTCTCTGCTGTGGCCCGGCATCGGCTACCCACTCTTGGGTGTCACACTCCTGGGCTTGGTCTCCTGGCTGGTCATCCATGACGTCGCACGCAAGACAGTTCGGTCCACGGGCCAGACCCGCTTCATGGGTGCCTGCCTCCTGGCCGGCTATGTGTGGCTGGCCGTTGCGGGCCTGGCCTGGACCATCGGAGGACACGCCGTCGATGGTGGGGTCTATGACGCAGTGGTTCACTCGGTGTTCCTCGGCTTCACGGTCTCGATGATCATCGCCCACTCGACCGTGATCTTGCCCGCGGTGCTGCGAATCCAGCTTCCCTACAATCGCGGCTTCTACATTCCCATCGTGCTCCTGCACCTGTCGCTGATTCTGCGCATCGGCCTTGGTGACGGGCTCGACCTGCACTGGGCTTGGCAGGTCGGCGGGGTGCTCAACATCCTCGCTCTGCTCGGATTTGCGATCCTGGCCGCAGCCTCGGCGCTGATCGGCACGCGTGCTCGGAGCGGCAGAGCCGAACGTCGTCCCCTCACACTCGATCTTTGCGCGGACGCCACAGACGCCACAGACGGCGCGGACGCCACAGACGCCACGGGCGGCGCGGACGCCACAGACGGCGCGGACGCCACGGGCGGCGCGGACGCCACGGGCGGCGCCGCCGCAACCGCCGCGACCGGGATAGGACCGGACACTCCCGCATGAACCCTCAGATCTCCTCACCGGGTCCGCGCAATCTGCCCCGACCCGGCCAAAACGAGCCGACCGCCGCCCGTGGACGATGGCTGATCCGCGACATTCCCGTCGTATTCTGGCTCGTCTTCCTGCTCATCATCATCGCCGCCCATCCCGGTCTGCCTGTGGCCAGATGGCTGATGATCCACCTCCTCGTCCTCGGCGCGGTCAGCCACTCCATCCTCGTGTGGTCCAAACACTTCGCCGAGGCACTGCTGCACACCCCATCGACGGACGCTGACAGGAAAGGCCAGAGCAGTCGCCTGATCCTGCTCAACGCGGGCACTCTCATCGTCATCATCGGCATGGTCGTCGACGTCTGGGCCCTCGTCCTCATCGGTGCGATTGCGGTGGCCACGGCCGTGGTCTGGCACGGGCTCACCCTCTGGGTTCAGTCGCGCACAGCCCTGGCCTCACGCTTCGCCTCAACCCTCCACTACTACCTGAGCGCGGCAGTCATGCTGCCGATCGGCGTCGCCCTCGGCGTCATCTTGGCCTTCGGCGTCGGAAGTGAGTGGCATGCTCGCCTCGTCGCCGCCCACGCCCTGATCAACCTGCTCGGGTGGATCGGGCTGACCGTGATCGGCACCCTGGTGACCCTGTGGCCGACGATGCTGCGCACAAAGATCGTGCCCGGCGCCGAGGTGGCAGCTCGCAGAGCCCTGCCGATCCTCGTCGGTGCGCTGGCCATCGCGCTCGCCGGTGCCCTGCTCAGCCATCCCTGGGCGGCCGGCATCGGACTGCTGGGCTACCTGTGTGGAGTTGGACTCATCGCCCGCCCCTTCGTTTTAGCCGCGCTGGCCAAACCGCCACGTGAGTATCCGACGTTCTCCGTCGCTGCGGCCATGGTCTGGCTCGCCATCTGCCTGATTGCCACCACCTGGGTCTTCTTCACCTCCGCCACCTGGGCCGAAGCCACACAAGGCTTCACGTGGCTGGTGCCCGCGTTGGCCGCCGGGTTCGCCGCCCAGGTGCTCTTCGGGGCGCTGTCCTATCTCCTCCCGGTCGTCCTCGGCGGGGGACCGGCCGCTGTGCGTGCCACCAACACGGAGTTCGCGCGCTTCGGTGCGCTGCGGATCACGATCATCAACCTCGGGCTGGCGATCTGCCTGCTCCCGGTTCCCAGTTGGGTCCGCGTGCTGTGCTCCGGGCTGGTGGCGCTGGGGCTGGCTGCGTTCCTGCCCCTGATCTTCCGCGGAATCAGGGCCTCACGGCGAGCGAAGAAGAACCCGCCCGAACCCGTGACAGGCAACCGGAAAGCGCAGGTTCGTGCGACGAAGGAAGAACGCGCGGCCCAGCAGAAGCAGGAGAACCGAAACAGTCTGGGCCTCGCAGCAGCAGGTGTGGCAGCGGTGCTGTTCGCCGTTGCCGGCGGCGTCGCCCTTGACCCGAGTGCCACGACTGCGATCAACGCCTCATCCACCTCGGCGGGAGTGGCCGCCACAGGTGAGACGACGCGCGTGAGCGTCGAAGCCAAAGATATGCGCTTCACCCCGGCGAGCGTCGATGTGCCCGCGGGCAACCGATTGATCATCGACCTGAAGAACACGGATGATGAGGATGTCCACGACCTCGTGCTCGCCGATGGGCACGACAGCGGCAGGCTTGCACCGGGGGAGTCGACGAGCCTGGACGTCGGCATCATCGGCTCCGATATCGATGGGTGGTGCTCGATCGCCGGCCATAAGCAGATGGGCATGGTCTTCACCGTCAACGCCACCGGCGCCGCAGCCACCAGGGACGCAGGCGACAATGATGCCGCAGATGGGGGATCGGCGGATGCGATGCCGGGAATGGATCACGACTCTGCGCAATCCACCGGCGATGATGCCGCGAATGAGGGCACAGCCTCGGCGGCCTCGGGCCTGGACTTCATGGCCGATCCGGGCAAGGACTTCAGCGCACAGGACGCTGAACTGCCACCCGCACCGGGAGGCACGACCCACAAGGAGATCTTCACCGTCACCGAGGTCGAACAGATGGTGGCCGCGAACGTCAGGCAGAAACTGTGGCTGTTCAACGACACCATGCCCGGGCCGACCCTGCGCGGCAAGGTCGGCGACGTCTTCGAAATCACCCTGGTCAACGACGGGTCGATGGGGCACTCGATCGACTTCCACGCCGGTGAGCTGGCCCCGGACAAGCCGATGCGCACGATCGCGCCCGGGAAGTCACTCACCTACACGTTCAAAGCCACCCACTCCGGCATCTGGATGTACCACTGCGCGACCATGCCGATGTCATCCCACATCGCCAATGGCATGTTCGGTGCCGTCATCATCGATCCACCCGAGCTGCCGGCCGTGGACAAGGAATTCGTGTTCGTCCAATCCGAGCTCTACCTCGGACCCCAGGGCGGGGTCGTCGACTCAGAGAAGGTGCGTCGGGAAGAACCCGACGCCGTGGTCTTCAACGGCTTCGCCAACCAGTACGACCATGAACCGCTCACCGCCCACGTCGGAGAGCGGGTGCGGATCTGGGTGCTCAACGTCGGTCCGAACCGATCGAGTGCCTTCCACATCATCGGCGGACAGTTCGACACCGTCTATAAGGAAGGCGCATACCTGCTCCGCCCCGACAATTCCGAGAAGGGTGCAAGCCAGACTCTCGACCTCGAAGCCGCACAGGGTGGCTTCGTCGAACTCGAATTCGCCGAGGCTGGACACTACCCGTTCGTCTCCCACAAGATGGTCGACGCCGAGCGGGGAGCCCACGGAATGGTCGATGTCAGTAAGTGAAATGCCGGGCCCGGATCTTCAAGCCCAGAGCGACACGGGTGACGTATCAGCGAAACGGCTGCGAGCCACCGGATGTCCATATTTCGGCTTGAGATTTCTCACGGTTGCGACCGGTAGAAAAAAATTCTACACAGCGTAGTAATGTCGCAGACGCCAACCAAAATAGCGACCTGGACAGGCCGTTGCAGCCACGTGGTGCACTGGCATCACGAAAGGGGCAGATGTGATTTCCCAACCCGCACTTTCCGTCATCCGCGAGACCCTGCCGGCAGTCGGCGCCTCGATCGGTGAGATCACCCCGATCTTCTACGAGCGCATGTTCGCTGCCCGTCCTGACCTGGAGAGCGACCTCTTCAACCGCGGCAACCAGGCACAGGGAGAACAGCAGAAGGCTCTGGCCGGAGCAATTGCCGCATACGCGAGCCTGCTCGTCTCCGAGGACGCACCGAACATCGATGCCATGATGAGTCGGATCTCGAACAAGCACGCCTCGCTGGGGATCACCGAAGACCAGTACGCCATCGTCTACGAGCATCTCTTCGCCGCCATCGCCGAGGTCCTCGGCGAGGCCGCCACCCCGGAGGTCGTCGATGCCTGGACCGCGGTCTACTGGGACATGGCCGACGCATTGATCGCGGCGGAGAAGAACCTCTACGCCCGTTTCGACATGGCGCCCGGTGATGTGTGGAACGAACTCGTCGTGACCTCCCGCAACCAGGAATCCCCGACCACCGTCAGCCTCGAACTCGCCCGCGAAGACTGCGCGGCACTGCCCGCCGCGCAGCCGGGCCAGTACCTCTCCGTGCAGGTGACACTTCCCGACGGGGCCCAGCAGATCCGCCAGTATTCGCTGACCAGAGCCTCGAACCGCACCTCATGGGCCGTGACGGTCAAGGCCGAACCCGGCCGCGCCGACTCCGGTGTCCCGGCCGGCGAAGTCTCGAACTTCATCCACGACAACATCTTCGAAGGCGACACCGTGCGCTGCTCCCTGCCCTACGGCGACCTGGTCGTCGAAGAGTCCGATGAGCCGCTCCTCCTCGTCTCTGCCGGGATCGGATGCACGCCGATCATCGGAGCACTCAACCACCTGGTGCAGACCGAATCGACGCGGCCCGTCATGGTCCTGCACGCCGACCAGTCGATGGCCTCCCACGCGCACCGCCGCGAGATGGGGCAGCTGGTGAACCAGCTGCCCGGGGCGCAGATGCATCACTGGTACGAACAGCTTGGGGCCCGGACGGTCACCGACACTGTCCACGAAGGTTTCATCGACCTCGGTGAGGTCCCCATCGCCGCGAACGCGCAGGTGTACCTGTGCGGGCCACCACCGTTCATGAACGCCGTGCGACGCGGTCTGGCAGTACTCGACATTCCCGCCGACAATGTCCATTTCGAGGTCTTCGGACCCGACACCTGGAGCGCTGCCGCAGAGCCTGTGTCGGCCTGATCCGCAAAACAGCAGCCCAGCCTCATTCCCGGGTTCTGCACCCAACCGAACCGGCGCCGAGGTGGTACGACTTCACGTACCACCTCGGCGTCGGTCATCGATGGGGGTGAAGGCTGAGGATTCAAGCCTGAGGGCCGCCATGCACTAGGATTGCATCATTATGCCCACTGATTATTCTGCTGAAATCGCCAACCTCCGTCAGACCTACAAAGCGATCCTGGACGTGTCCGATCTGGATAATCTCCGCTCCGAGGTCGCTGAGATGACGGAGCAGGCATCGGCGCCGTCCTTCTGGGACGATCCGGACTCGGCACAGAAGATCTCGGCCACGCTCTCGCATAAACAGGGAACCCTGGAGAAGCTCGAGAAGTTCGGTGAGCGCATCGACGATGCCGAGCTGCTCATCGAGATGTCGGAGGACGAAGGCGATGAGGACTCGAAGGTTGAGGCCGAACGCGACCTCAAGAAGCTGCACGACCAGCTGGCCGAACTCGAGATCTCGACGCTGCTCAACCACGAATACGATGAGCGTTCAGCCGTCGTGACCGTGCGCTCCGGTGCCGGCGGCGACGACGCCACCGACTGGGCACAGATGCTCATCCGCATGTACATCCGCTGGGGCGAGAACCGCGGATACAACGTGCAGCAGCTCGATACCTCCTACGCCGAGGGCGCGGGCATCAAGTCCGCAACGATCCAGGTCAACGCCCCCTACGCCTACGGCACACTGTCCGTGGAGGCCGGCACCCACCGCCTCGTGCGCATCAGCCCCTTCGACAACCAGGGACGTCGCCAGACCTCCTTCGCCGCCGTCGAAGTCGTGCCGCTGATCGAATCCACCGACCACGTCGATATCGATGAGAACGATCTGCGCATCGACGTCTACCGGTCATCGGGCCCCGGCGGTCAGTCCGTGAACACGACCGACTCGGCCGTGCGCATCACGCACGAACCCACCGGCGTCGTCGTGAGCATGCAGAACGAGAAGTCCCAGATCCAGAACCGCGAAGCCGCGATGCGCGTGCTCCAGTCACGCCTGCTTGACCTCAAACGCAAGGAAGAGGCGGCTCAGAAGAAGGAACTGGCCGGCGACATCAAGGCCAGCTGGGGCGACCAGATGCGTTCCTACGTCACCCACCCGTACCAGATGGTCAAGGACTTGCGCACCGGCTACGAGGTCAACAATCCCTCGAACGTCTTCGACGGTGACCTCGACGGCCTCATCGAAGCAGGAATCCGCTGGCGCAAGGAACAGGAAATGGCCGAAGACGACTCCTGATTCTTCTTCTGCGGCTGCGCGGTTGCACGGCTGGTTCAAGTACCACCTCGGCGGCTGTGTGAACTTCCTGTGTCGCTGTGAACTTCCTCCAATGCGCAACACACGCCCTTAAGCCTCCCGGATCATCACGGGGCTGTTACGTACAGTGGAAGCGGCCGAGCCATCCGCGACATGATTGAAGACCCTCTTGATCAAATTCGACTCAGTTTCGAAGTCCTACGACGCACGATCCCGCAGAGCACTCGACGACATTTCGTTCGAGGCCGAGCGCGGAGAATTCGTGTTCCTCGTCGGCGCTTCGGGCTCGGGCAAATCCACGGTCATCCGACTCATCCTCCGCGAAGAGGTACCCAGCAATGGGCGGATCCACATCGCCGGAAAATCGGTCGTGAAGATGCCCAGCTGGAAGGTGCCCTATCTGCGCCGGGGGATCGGCACCGTGTTCCAGGACTTCCGTCTGCTGCCGAACAAGACCGTATTCGCCAACGTCGCCTTCGCACTCCAGGTCATCGGCAAATCCCGGGCGGCCATGTCGACCCTGGTCCCCGATGTGCTCGAGACCGTGGGACTGGCTGGCAAAGAGAAGCGCTACCCCAACGAACTCTCCGGTGGTGAACAGCAGCGCGTGGCGATTGCCCGCGCGGTGGTGAACAAACCGGGAATCCTGCTCGCCGATGAGCCCACAGGCAACCTCGACCCGAGCACCAGTGCTGACATCATGTCGGTGCTGGAGAAGATCAACCGCAACGGAACCACGGTGCTCATGGCCACTCATGACGGCGAGATCGTCAACCGGATGCGCAAGCGAGTCATTGAACTCTCCGACGGAGTCATCGTCCGAGACGTCGAAGAGGGTACCTACGGAGTCGCCTCATGAGGGCCGGATTCATCCTCTCCGAGGTCTGGTCGGGGCTGCGCAAGAATGTCTCCATGGTCCTGTCCGTGGTGCTCGTGACCTTCGTGTCCCTGCTCTTCGTCGGCGCCGCAATCCTGCTGCAGATGCAGGTCGGGCAGATGAAGGACTACTGGTATGACCGCGTCCAGGTCTCCGTGTTCCTGTGCCCACCGGATTCTGAGGCCACCAACTGTGTCGAGGGCGAAGCCACCGATACGCAGAAAAAGAACATCGAAGATCAGCTCAACAGCTCGGAGCTTGCCCCCTACGTCGACGAGGTCTACTTCGAAGACAAGGGCGAGGCATTCAAGCACTTCCAGGACCAGTTCAAGGGCACCAGCCTCGAAGGCACCGTGCCTGAAGATGAGATGAACGAGTCGT
This sequence comes from Brevibacterium sp. FME17, assembly GCF_014897515.1. Lineage (NCBI taxonomy): Bacteria > Bacillati > Actinomycetota > Actinomycetes > Micrococcales > Brevibacteriaceae > Brevibacterium > Brevibacterium sp. FME17. The sequence goes on along the minus strand of NZ_JABUYD010000005.1, from coordinate 88,986 downwards.
TCAGGGTCAAGCTCAAGGACGCCGAGAAGTACGACATCATCAAGGAATCGTTCTCCTCGACCCAAGGTGTCGAAGAGGTCGTTGACCAGAACCAGCTGCTCGACCGTCTCTTCGGTGTCCTTAACATCGCCACCGTCGTTGCGGTCGCGATCGCCGGAATCATGCTGCTGTGTGCCATGCTGCTCATCGCCACGACCATCCGCCTGTCCGCATTCTCCCGGCGGCGCGAGACCGGAATCATGCGCCTGGTGGGTGCGTCGAACACCTTCATCCAACTCCCGTTCCTGCTTGAGGGCGTCATCGCCTCGGCGATCGGTGCGACCCTGTCCGCCGGTGCCCTGGGACTGCTCGTCCACTTCGGTGTCAGCGGTTGGCTGGAGGGCCAGGCGACGGGCTTCAGCCTGATCTCGGGAGTCAATGTCCTCATCGTGGCTCCGATCCTCATTGCCATCGGTGTGATCATGGCCGGGGCATCGTCTCTGATCACCTTGAATAAGTACACGAAGGTCTGAGATGAAGCGCAGACTCGGTTTAGTCATCACAGCGGCGGTGTTGGCTGTCATCTTGCCCGTCACCTCGGCGGGAGCCAATCCCCGTGACGATAAGAGCAAGGTCGATGACCGGGTCAAGGAGCTCCAGCAGGAGTTCGAAGGACTTGACGAGGACCTGGCCCGCGTCATCGCAGAACGCGACGCGGCGCAGGAGAAGCTGCCCGACGCTGAAGCCGCGTCGAAGAAGGCTGATGACGCTCTGGGCGCTGCCATCGAGAAGGATGATGCCATGGCCGCTCGCCTGACCTCGGCGGAGAACGCGCAGAAGGATCTGAAGTCTTCGATCGAAGACGGCGCGGAGGAGATCGACAAGCACAAGACCTCGGCCGCGCGCATCGGGCGTCAGGCGTACCAGAACTCGGGCATCACCTCCGACCTGGCGATGCTGCTGCAGATGGCCGAGGGCACAAGCGCCGACGGTGGCATCGGGCGAGTGGACTCCGCCGTGCGGTCACAGCAGCGCACGATCGACAACCTTTCCGAGCAGCGCGCGGTGAATAAGAACAACGAAGAGCGCCTGTCGGGTGTGACCGATGAGATCTCGGACCTCAAGGACGAAGCCGCCGAGGCTGTGCTGGCCAAAGAGGCCGCACAGATCGATGCGAAGAAGAAGTCCGACAGCCTCAACGACATCATCTCCGCGAAGGACGATGCGGAGAAGACCATCTCCGACAACAAGGACAAAACCGAAGCTCAGCTGCAGAAAGAACAGGACGAGCAGGACCGGTTGGCGAAGAAGGTCCGTGAATGGGAGAAGGAGCAGGAGAAGAAGGGCAAGTTCGTCTATGGTGACGGCGCGCTGGCCAACCCCGCCAAGGGCTATCCCATCACCTCACCCTTCGGTTACCGCATCCACCCGATCACCGGGGCGAAGAAGCTGCACTCCGGCACCGACTTCGGTGTTCCCTGCGGCACCCCGATCCGTGCTGCCGGTGACGGGATCGTCGTGACCTCCGGTTGGACCGGGGGCTACGGCAACCGCGTTGTGATCTCGCACGGAAAGATCAAGGGGAGTTCGATCGCCTCGACGTACAACCACAACACGGACCTGAAGGTCCATGATGGGCAGAAGGTGAAGAAGGGCCAGGTCATCTCGGATTCGGGTACGACCGGCGCCTCCACCGGCTGCCACCTGCACTTCGAGATCATGAAGAACGGCGGCTACGTCAACCCGATGCCCTACATCTCCTGACGTTGGTCAGCGTTTTTAGAGACCTGGCCTCGCCGAGGTGGGCCTTGAGCAGCCGTCAGCGTGGCCTTTGTGGGCCGGGCAACCCGGCCTTTCGTACGCGATATCATTGAGCTAGAGTAGTTGGTCTGCGTGTCTACTCGATTGGGCGGTCTTAAGAGGCTGACAATCGTGGCTGGACACAGTGAACCGAGACACAGGAAGGAGGCCGGACATGCCGAAGGAAACTGGCAAGAAAGTCATTGCGAGGAACCGCAAGGCACGCCACGACTATCTCATCGAAGATACGTGGGAGGCCGGTCTCGTGCTGAGCGGAACCGAAGTGAAGTCACTGCGAGAGGGCAGGGCGTCGCTGACAGACGGTTTCGCATTGATCTTCCAGAATGAAGCGTGGCTTGAGGGCGTCTACATTCCCGAATACGCACAGGGGACGTGGACGAACCACACCGCTCGTCGACGTCGAAAGCTGCTGCTGCACCGCGAGGAGATCCTCCGTCTGTCGCAGAAGGTCAAGGAATCGGGACGCACGCTCGTCCCGCTGGAGCTGTACTTCGACGGATCGCGGGTCAAGGTCGAGATTGCTCTGGCTAAGGGTAAGCGCGAATGGGACAAGCGTCAGGCTCTGCGTGAAGCGCAGGACAAACGTGAGGCTGAGCGCGCTATCAAGTCCAAACAATTCCTCTGAGTCTGCTCGTCTGACACCATCGGTCTGACTAGGCCCTGTCCTTGGGAATGCAATTGGATCGGCTGGTGTTCTACGAGTATGCTGGTTATTCTGGTCAGCGCATGAGCCTGCTTGCGCAGGTGAATGAGTTGGACAGGGTTGGTAACAGAATATGGGGATGATCGGTTTCGACGTCGGACACTGCGACGGGAGAAGCGGGCCGAGAATGCAGAGTCATCTCGTTAATGTCCTCTGCAAAACAATAGGTGCTAAGTCTAATAACCGCACCGATTTCGCCCTCGCTGCCTGATTAGGCCGAGCTGCGAATCCGTCAGTCTAGAGTTGCTTCCACTCTAGGTCCTGGCGTCGCTTAGGGAGCCACTGCTTCAGATATTCGTTGAGGGTATCTGAGGGACTTCTACTCAACTCCGTTCGTTGGTCCACATGTTCGTGTGAGGGCCAGAACCTAAGAAACTACTTCACGAACTGCGCCCGGAGAAGTCCTGACAATCTGCCGACGGACGCGGGTTCGATTCCCGCCATCTCCACTTTTGAGCGCCCAGGACCGGAAACGGTTCCTGGGCGCTTCTGCGTTCGCAACCGTCATGTCGTGACTCTCATGCGCATCGCCGCCATCGGCGAGCTCGCCTGATTCGCCCGTCGGCGATTGTGGCCGATCGGCCGAGCCTGACTGGCCGTTCGGTCGACGTCGCAGAGTCCCCGTTCCGGAAGTATCGATGGTGCAGAGTCGTTGGCATCCGACAAGGACACCCCCATGAAAAAAGCCATCATCGCTCTCGCCGTCACCTGCTCCCTCAACGCCGGGGCCATCGGCCTCGTCGTCATTGTGGAGTTCCGTGCCAAGGCCGAACTCGAATCTCAGGTCACCGCCTACCTTGATGACTGCGGCGTCGAACCCACCTCGATCGAGGTCCGCGGTCGGCCCTACCTCATGTACGCCGCACAGGACCGGGCCGACCTCACCTATGTCGACACGACTCCGGCGACCGGCACGAACAAGGACCAGCTCCTCGTTCACCGCCTTGTCGACGGTGATGCCGACCGCCTCACTCGCTTCATCACGTTCGACTACCCCTCCGAGGCCATTTCGATCAAGGAGTCCGACGGTTCGTTCTCGGACTCGGCGACGATCGGCGGTACGGCGGTGACGTTCTCTGCCGAGACCGATGCCGCCGCTGTGCGGATGTTCGCCGATGGCCGCGAGGCCGGGGAAGTCAGCCTGCCGCAGTCAGCCTCGGTCAGGAACGTGTCCGCCACCGATTGCGGAGACGGCGTCGAAGTCGAGTACGCCTCGAGCAGCTGCCGCTGAGTCTGTGCCGTACAGACTAAACTGGAAGCCAATGAGACGACTCATCGCATGGCTGTGGTTGATCCCGGTGCCCCTGGCGTTCGGGATCGATCTGCTCACCAGCACGGGGTGGCCGCTGATCACAGGTGCCGTGCTCCCAGTGGCGGCGGTCCTGCCCATCCTCATCCGCATCCAACTGGACCGGACGTCTGCACGCATGCTGGGAATCGCCGTCCTTGGGGTGTTCGTCGCCCTGGGCCTTGTGGCCATTGCCGCATCGATGAGCCTGACGGTGCTGTGGCTGAGCCTCGTCGCCTTGGCGATGCTCGGTCGCTTCGGATCGGGACCAGGCCCAATCGCGCTCATCGCGGTCCTCGCCGTCGCGAACATCATCGTCCCCAGTCTGCTGCCCGATGGCTTGATCTTCGGCCTCGCCTTCACCACTGTCATCATCGTCGCGATCTCGATCGGCCTGATGCTGCGTTTCACCGACCGGTCGCTGGTCGAACGAAAGGCCACCGCCGCCGAGGCGGAGCGCCGTCGCATCGCCACCGAACTCCACGATGTCATCGCCCACGAGGTGACCGGGATCGTCGTTCTTGCCCAGGCCGCCGGGCGCAGCGACAATGCGCAGCTGACCTCCACGGCACTGCAGAAGATCGAGGCCTCCGGTACCCGTGCCCTCGAGGAGATCCGACGGCTCGTCTCCGAAACGCGCACCGAGGCCGCATCGCGGACTCCGATCGCCGAGGGGCCGCAGGCGCTGCGCGACCGCGTCGAGGCCTACGGGCAACGAGCACAGATCTCGATCGATACCGGTGAGATCGACGACGAGGCAGTATGGCCGGTGCTCGACCGTGTGCTCGTCGAATCCCTGACCAATGTGCGCCGACATGCCGGCCCCGACGCACCGGTGACCGTGAGTCTCACGATGAGCGAGGAGCGGCCGACGACACTGCTGATGACCGTGGCCAACGGTCCGGGCTCCGGCGGAATCGGTGCCGGCAGCGGTACGGGGCTGAGCAGTCTGCGCACCCGGGTCAGCCACCTCGGCGGGTCGATCGATGCCGGAGTCCACGAGGGCGGATGGATGGTCCGCACCCGGCTCCCGCTGACGATGAAGAGAGACGATGGATGATCACAGTCGCCGTGGCCGATGACCAGGAGATGATGCGGATGGGGTTCTCTCTGATCCTCGACGCCGAGGAGACGATCAGCGTGATCGGGCAGGCCGCCGACGGTGCCGAGGCGATCGACCTGGCTCGGCGGGAGGCACCCGATGTCGTCCTCCTCGACATTCGCATGCCGCGACTCGACGGGCTCGCGGCCCTGCCGAAGATCACTCCGTACTCGAAAGGTCATCATGGTCACCACGTTCGACGATGATGACTACGTCGATGCCGCACTGGAAGGAGGCGCCAGCGGATTCCTGCTCAAGGACGCCGGAGCCGACCTCCTCATCGCCGGCGTCAGGGCCGCGGCGAACGGAGACGCTCTCATCTCTCCTTCGCTCACCCTAGACTTGCTCAAACGGCGCCGCTCGACTCCGACCCGACAGACCCATGCCGTCGAGAGACTGAGCGGGCGCGAGATCGAGGTGGCGAAGCTCGTCGCCGACGGGAGGACCAATCAGGAGATCTGCCAGGAACTCTATATCTCGCTCGGCACCGTCAAGACCCACCTCGGCAGCATCCAGAATCGCCTCGAGGCGCGCAACCGGGTCGAGATCGCAGCACGGATGTGGGAATCGGGAGTGATGAATCGGCCGAATGGCTGACCCCTGAGGCTGACTTTCGGTCCCATGGCCGATGCCACAGACACCGCCGAACACCGACGATGGATGTTATGAACACACAACTGACACAATCAGCCCGCCCGGCAACCCGCCGCCGAATCGTCGCCCTCGACGTCATCCGCGGCTTCGCCCTCTGCGGAATCCTCCTGGTCAACCTGCCGCCCATGCTCCAATTGGGCGCCGTCGACGCCCACGGTGACCCGCTGGCCTTCTACAGGTTCTACGAGGACTTCGTGCAGAACCGCTTCTTCCCGATCTTCTCCTTCCTCTTCGGAATCGGGTTCGGGCTGATGTGGCTGACCGCCTCCGAGCGCAGCCCGCGGCCTCGGCTGGCGCTGCTCCGCCGTTTCCTCTTCCTGGCAGTCATCGGACTCCTCCATCAGTTCCTGCAGCCGGGGGAGGCCCTGCTGCCCTACGCCCTCGCCGGAATCGTCGTCCTCCTGCCTTCGACGTGGATTCCCGTCCGACTGCTCGCACCGATCGCCTCGGTCATCGGAAGCGTCCTGCTGATAGTCGGCATCCTCACCGGGGGAGGCCTCGCACTGATCCCCGGGCTCTTCCTCCTCGGCTTCGCAATCAGCTGGAGCGGATTTCTCCACTCGGTCCTCCGCCACCCCGGCCGTCTGGCTCTCGTGGGGGCCGGTGCAGTGGTCATCTCGGTCATTGGGTTCGCGGTCACGGACTACGTGACCCGTCAGGTGAACCAGTGGATCAATGCAGGCCTGGGGATCGCCATGGCACTGACCTATATCGTCGTCGTCCTGATGCTTCTGCGGACCCCCGCCGAGGCGGTGCTGCGCCGAGCGCTCTCCCCGCTGGGACGGATGGCACTGAGCAACTATGTCGGAGCCACAATCCTCATCATCGCCGTCCGCACGTTCCTGCCCGACCTCAGCCGCTTCGACTCTCAGGGAGGCTATGTCGCAGGCCTGGTCGTCTGCTTGGGAATCCTCGTTCTGCAGGTCGTGATCTCAAGCCTGTGGCTGCGTCGCTTCGGCCAAGGCCCGCTGGAGAAACTGTGGCGGAACGTCACGTGGGGGTCTGAGCGCAGTTCCCGCCAGCCTCAGGAGTTCACGCGAATGACTTCCTCCTGATATGGCGCAATGACCGCGCCCGAGGTCCGCAGATCGAGGACCAGGAACTTCCGTTCGACGACCGGTGTCGCCTTCCACTCGTTGACCACCTCGAGGTCGGCCAGCGAACGAACGGCAACACCGTGCCCTCCGGCAGCGCTGCCCAGGGCCGCGAAGTCGATCTCATCGATGAGCATCGGAGTCTTATCCAGACCCTTGAGACCGTAGAGGTTCACCTCGGCACCGTAGGCCGCATCGTTGAAAACTACCGCCATGCCCCGCCCACCGGCTGAACGGATGGCCGTGTCGAGATCGGACAGTGCCATTGCTCCGCCACCGTCACCCGTGGTGAGAACGATCGTCGCATCCTGGTTGGCTCGTGCCGCACCTGCAACGCTGTGCCAGCCGAGGCCGATCGACTGGAACGCGGTGCCGACCATCGCCAGACGATCGGGTGCGCTGGGCTCCCAGAACATGTTCGCCCACGCGATGAAGTGCCCGCCGTCGGAGACTACGACTCGGTGCTCTGGCATCAGTTCACCGAGTCGCGCAGCGGCAGCGCGAGGGTCAAGGCGACCGTCCTCAGCGAATTCTGTGCCCATTTCATAGGCCCGGTCAGCGGCTGTATCCACGCTCTCGCGCCAGCCACTCGACTCCGCACCAGAGGACTCCAGACGAGAGACCAGTTCGCCGGCCGCAAGGCGAACGTCTGAGCGGATGAAACCGCCGACCCGGGCATTCGTTGCCCGATCGTCGGTGTCGACCTGCCAGACTTCAGTCGATGGGTGGAACAGCTCACCGAAGCGCATTGTGAACTGGTTGAGCGAACCTCCGAAGACGACAGCTACATCGGCTTCACGGATTCGCTCCATGGCTTCAGGGGCGCCAAATCCTCCGGCCACGCCGAGGTCGTGGTCGGCATCTGGGAAGATGTTGCGGCCCAGAGCAGTAGTCGCCGTCAATGCCCCGGTGGCCTTAGCCAACGCGCCGAGTTCGACCTCGGCCCCTGCCAACCACGCACCTCGACCGGCTAACAGGAGTGGTCGTTTCGCCTCGGCGAGGGCTGTCGTCAGACGATCGAGCGAGGTCCGTGAGAACTCGGATGTCGGCGCCAAGGGAGCAGGGCGCCCGGGTCCCGGAACCGAGGGGATCTCGCCGATGTCGAGGGTTGCAACATCGTAGGGGATTGCGAGGACAACGGGCACTCGGTAGGTCAGCGCGTGCTCGATGGCGGTGACCGTCGCCGCCGCGGCATCGACGCGACCCACGGTGTAGGTGCGCACGCCCACGGCCGAAGCCATGGCGATCTGGTCGACATCCCAGGGGCGGGGCCCGGAGGTGGGCTCATCACCGACGACGAGGACGAGTGGAACCTTGGCCTGCGCAGCTTCGGCCAGCGCGGTGAGTGTGTTCGTGAACCCGGCACCGTACGTGGTGGTCGCGGCGGCGATCCGTCCCGAGGTGCGGAAGTGTGCATCTGCGGCGACGACGGCACCGGCTTCGTGCCGCACAGCGGTGTAGGTCGCCGAGGTGGAGGTGAGCAGGGCATCGAGGAAGTAGGCGTTGCCGTTGCCCATAAGTCCGAAGACCTCATCGATGTGGCGGGCCAGAGTGTGTGCGACGTGCGCGGAAGTGTGCGCCATGAGAGACCTTTCGAGTATGAGATAGAGATATGGAAAAAGGGGATCCATATATGTCTCACACGCGGTCTCCGCGGCTTCGCGCTCCTTTTTCGAGCGCCGGCTGTTCGGCAGCAACCGGATTCGACGTTGGTACCGGCCTGACATCATCGAATATAGATGACATTAGGCCAGCCAGCCAAGTTGCGCTGGGCCACAAGGCAGTGGCTGCGTCGAAAACTGGGACGAGCGTCAAAGAACGCACGCGTGCATGAGTGTTTCGATGCAGCGTGCGTTCTTTGATGGCGGGCCGCGCTGCGGACCAGCATGTGGGTGACTGATGGCCGGCGGTTGGCAGGGCGAAGGCCCTAGCGGTTCAGGCGTTCCTTCCATGCAGCCATGACCTCCGGTGGTGTCGGCTTCGATGCCAGGGAACCGATGACGTAGCCGAGAAGTGACGCGATGAGACCCAGGTAGATGGCCTCGCTTGAGTAGATGCCCATCGTGATCATGATGACGATCGTGGTGATCGCACCCAAGATCATGCCGGCCATGACTCCGACGATGGTGCCGCGCTTGAAGATCAGGCCGCCGAGGATAGGAATGAACAGTCCCGCCACCAGCAGGTTGTAGGCAACCGTCAGGGCCTCGACGACGCTGGGCATGATCATGGCGAGGATGAGGGTGACGAGGCCGAGGCCGATGAGGTAGATGCGCGAATCGCGGATCTCATCGCCGGTCTCGCGAACCAGGGACTTCACCAGTGTCGACTTCGCGCCACCCGCGGCGGCACTGTCGTCCGCACCCGAACCGCCGGTCACCGGTGTGACATCCTTACGAGCCAGCACCGGCTCGACAATGTCTTGGCGGCAGACAGTTGCAGCCGCCATGAGCGAGCCCGAGGCCGTGGACATCATGGCCGCCAGTGCCGCGGCGAGGACGAGTCCGCCCATCAGAGGTGACATTGCGGCATCGACGACGGCGACGAAGACATCATCTTGGACTTCGATGCCGGGCACGATCTTGGTCGCGGCCATTCCGATGAGTGCACCGGCCACCGCGTAGAAGAGGCAGTAGACGCCGGCGGAGAGCCCGCCCCACCTGGCCACCCCCGGGCTGCGTGCGGTGAACACGCGCTGCCAGATATCCTGGCCGATGAGCAGTCCCAGCGTGTAGATGAGGATGTAGCCCAGGATCGCCTCCCAGCCGATGCCCACCGGACTGGTCTGTTCGGCTGGCAGTGATGCGAACAATTCTGTGATGCCGCCGGACTTGCTCAGCACGATCGGCAGCATGATGAGGAAGATGCCGATGGTCTGGATGAAGAACTGCACGAAGTCGGTCAGCGTGATCGACCACATGCCGCCGAGCATCGAATAGAGGATGACGATGCCACCGCCGATGAGCACCGACCAGAACTTATTGAGGTCGAAGAGTGCGTGGAAGATCGTGGCATAGGCGACCGTCGACGTCGTCGAGATCATCAGTCCGTAGGCGGTCATGATCGCGCCCGAAACCAGGCGGGAGCCCTTCCCGTAACGCAGCTCCAGCATCTGCGAGACCGTGTAGATCTCCAGTTTCTGAATCCGTGGAGCGAACAGCAGCGAGAGCAGGATGATGCCTAGGCCGATGCTGAAGACGAGCCACATGCCCGACAGCCCCGAGGTGTAGCCCAGACCGACGCCGCCGATCGTTGAGGCGCCGCCGAGGACGACTGCGGACATCGTGCCCGTGTACAGCCATCCACCCAGACGCCGGCCGGCGACGAGGAAATCGTCCTGGTTCTTCGCCTTGTACCGGCCCCAGATTCCGAATCCCACCATGGCAGCGAGGTAGATGATGACGACTAGAGAGTCCACGTCGACCCTTTCTTGATTGATTGCGCGAGCAATCGGTTCAGTGGGTGCTTCAGCACCCGGCAGTGATGTGAATGGTGGTGGGCACGGTTCGTGCGAGCGCCTCGGCGACGGCAGCCGGAAGCTGTTCGTCGATATCGGCCTCAGCGATCGTGATTCCGGCCCCGCCCATGGACTGGCCCAGGGCCGCGAAGTCGGGACGGGCGAGCTTGACCGCGAACGGCTCCATGCTCCGGTCGACCATCTGAGCCTCGATTTCGGCGTATCCGCCGTTGTCGACGATGACGAAGGGAATCCCCAACCCCAGTTCGCTGGCTGTCATCAGCTCCTGGATCGAGAACATGGCCGCCCCGTCTCCGAGGATGCAGGTCACAGGGCGAGCATTGTCGGCCAGTTTCGCTCCGATGGCTGCGGGGATCCCGTAGCCCAAGGTCGCGAAGCCGGGCATGTAGAGCAGTTGATCGGGTGTGCTCGCATTGAGCGCATGCACCGATCCGTCGTACGTCACCTGGGACGAGTCCCCGGCGACCACCACGTTTGAACCTGCACCTTGTTCGACGAGGCGCGTGACGCGAGCACCGATGGATTCGAAGTCGAAGTCCGAACCCCAAGAGCCGCGGATGTCAGCGACACGTTTGGCTCCGCTGCGCGTTGCACCCTGTTCCCTCGCCGAGGTGGTGCTGCCGTTGGGATCGTCCGATCCAGCCGAGGTGGCTGTGGCCATATCCTGCTTCAGCTCGGTCCTCAGTGCGGTGAGGAATTCCCCCACGTCTGCGCAGGCGAGGATATCCCCACCTAGGTTCTTGCCCAACTGATCAGGATCGATGTCGCAGCGGATGACGATCTGCTCGGAGTTCTCATCACGGATCCCGGCCGAGGTCTGGGCTCCGATGAGTCCGCCCCACAGGTCGGAGTCGGCGAGTTCAGAACCGAGGACGATGAGCACATCGGCGGCCGCGGACTCTGCCTGGACGCTGGGGAAGCGGACGTTGGAGCCCAAGGACAGAGGATGGTCCTCGGAGACGATGCCCTTACCGTTGGCGGTCGTGGCCACGGGCGCATCGAGAAGCTCAGCAAAGGCCCTGACCTCCGCACTTGCTCTGCGCGCCCCGCCGCCGGCGACGATGAACGGACGAGCTGCACTGCCGACCGCCTCGGCGGCACGGGAGATGACATGAGCATCAAGACCCGGACGACGACCCGGGATCTGAGTCGGCACGCTGCCGTTCCAGACACCTTCGAGAACGTCGAGGGGAACCTCGATGTGGACGGGTCCCGGGCGGGAAGAGGAGAACATGGCGAACGCCTCGGCGACGGCCTGGGCGGCACCTTCGGCCGTGCGGGTGCGCTGGGAGGAGACCAGCAGGCGGTTCAGTGCCCCGGACGAGTCCTTCGTCTCATGCAGCATTCCGACGTCGGCGCGCTCCATTCCGGTGGGAACACCGGGGGAGAGGATGAGCATCGGGCGGGACTCCGCATAGGCGGTCGCCGCAGCCGTGATGACATTCGTCAGGCCCGGGCCCGAGGTGGTGATGACGACCCCGGGTTTGCCGGAGACGAGGAAATACCCGTCGGCACCGTAGCCGGCGCCCTGTTCGTGGCGGGGCGTGATGGCACGGATGCCGAATCCGTTCAGGTGCCGGTAGAACTCAAGGTTGTGAGTGCCGGGGATCCCGAAGATCGTGTCGACCCCGTGGGCGGCCAGGGTCGCGACGATGGCCCGACCGCCGTTGCGGAATTCCTCGCCAGCGATGTCTTTGTTGTCATCTGCCATCATCAGACTCCGAGGGCTTCGCCGCTGGGACCCGTGGGGCCGGTGAGACCATTGGCCTCGGCAGCCCACAGGGAGAGCATTTCGTAGCCGACGTGGGCCGCAGCGAGCCCGGTGATTTCGGCATGGTCGTAGGCGGGTGCCACTTCGACGATCTCGGCACCGACGACGTTGAGCCCTTGCAGCCCGCGAATCGAGTTGAGCAATTCACGGCTCGTCATGCCCCCGGCTTCAGGGGTTCCGGTGCCCGGCGCAGCAGCAGGGTCGAGGACATCGATGTCGACGGACAGGTAGACAGGTGCATCGCCGAGGCGTTTGCGGATCCGGGCCACGACTTCCTGGACAGATGTGAACTGGTAGTCGTCGCTGCGGATGATCTGGAAGCCGAGCACCGCATCGTCCTCCAGGTCCTTTTTGCCGTAGAGAGGTCCGCGGATGCCCACATGCATGCAGGATTCGAGGTCGAGCAGGCCTTCTTCGCTGGCGCGGCGGAACGGAGTCCCGTGCGTGTAGGGAGCACCGAAGTAGGTGTCCCACGTGTCGAGGTGTGCGTCGAAGTGCAGGACCGCGATCTTGCCGTGTGTCTTGTGCAGGGAACGCAGGTTCGGCAGGGCCAGGGTGTGGTCGCCGCCAAGGGTGAGCAGCTTCGCTCCATCGGCGCGCATCTCATCGGAGGTGCGTTCGACTTCGGTGATGGCCTCTTCGATGTCGAAGGGATTGACACCCAAGTCACCGCAGTCGGCAACCTGTTGCCAGGTGAATGGGTGGACGTTCGTGGCCTGGTTGTAGGGGCGCAGCAGCTTCGAGGACTGACGGATGTGAGCGGGACCGAAACGGGCACCCGGACGGTAGCTGACACCGGCATCGAAGGGGACGCCGAGGATCTTGACATCGATCTTCTCGCCCGGCCGCTGCGCTTCGACCTCGTCGATGCGCGGCAGCAGACCGAAGGTCGGTGGTCCCGCGAAGCGTGGTGTCTGGCTGTAATCGGCTGGCCCTAGGGGTTGAGTCGACATTGGCTCTCCTTCGAAATCGTGACTGCGCTCTGTAGTGACTGACTGCAATCGGCAGTGCATGGTTATTCTCAGTGGTTTGTGATTGCCATCAGCCTAGGACGTGGCTCACACAACACCGATATCCATCATGGATGAATTGGTGAATCGAGTATCCACCGCGGATAGTATGGATTTCATGGTCACTTTGGGTCAGCTCTGGGCACGTCAAGAACTCGCGCTCGACGTCGTCGTCGATTCGCCGAGCGCCCGATCAGATGACGTCACGATCGTGCACTCCTCGGAGCTGCCCGCGGTCGACGAATGGTTGGCCGGGGGAGAGGTCCTGCTCACGATCGGTGTCGGCCAAGACCTCGGCGGTGACGGCGTGGGCGACTATGTCACTCGTCTCAAACGTGTGGGCGTCCATGCACTTGGCATCGGTCTTGGCTCCGCCTTGCCGTGGCAGGAGATCCCACCGGTGCTGATCGAGCACGCCAGGGCTCAGGGTCTTCCACTCTTCGGGGTCCCAGAGCCTGTCCCCTTCGTCGCCGTCGTCGATGCCTTCACCCGGATGCGTGAGGAGGAGACGACTCGAGAGCTCACGCGGGCCAGCAACGCCGGACGTCGATTCGCCACCGACCTCGCTCACCAAGGCCCTGCCGCGCTCGTCGCTGATCTGGCCAGCACTCTGGGCACGGACGTTCGATTCGTCTCACCCACAGGAAGGGGGCTGACCGGAACCGATGCAGAGAATCTGGTGCGTCACGAGCTGATTGCCGAGTCTCTCAAACCCTCCATGGCACCACGTCTTCTGCGCACCGAGGCGGGAATCGTCGAGGCCGTTCCGGTCGGAGACGAGCAGGTGCGGGGGTGGATCCTTGCCCCCGCCGAGGTGGCCGGCAATTCCCGTACCCGCACCCTGTTGCTCTCCACTGCAGCTGCATTGCTGAGTCTGAGCATCACTGAGGTGTCGCCTCGGCGATCGGAGTCTCAGCTATTCACCACTCCCTTGGCGGCTGGAGAGGCCCGCGCCGAGTGGGTTGAGCAGACTGGTCTGGCTCCGGTCGCGCGTGTGAAGCTCAGCGTCTTCGGCAACGTGCGCGGTGAGGTTCCAGAGACGCTGATGGGGGACCTGGGTGCCGGGACGCTTCTGGTTCGTGCTGGTGCGATGCTCGGCGTCATCGAAGCCAGCACTCGGAACGCGGATCTCAGCCATTTGGATGCTGGCGAACCCGCCGCCGAATTTGAGAGTGCAGTCGATGAGGTGGGTGCAGCCGGTCAAAGGAGTGCGGTCGATGAGGTTCGCACAGTCCAGGACGTCAACGCGGTCGATGAGACTAGCGCGGTCGACCGGGTTGCGGACGTCACCGGACTGGATCGGCTGTTTGCGAAGATGATCCCGTTGACAAAAGTCCACCACACATGGACCGTGTGGCGGACGCAGCACGAAAGCGCGAACTCGGATGTGCGTGCTCTGCTGTCGTCGATCGATGGGTCAGCGGCGCAGAGGTTCGTCGACCGAGTCCTGGGCACGCTCCTGGCTTCGCGCGACGAGCAGGACCTGCTGCTGACGCTGCGTTCCTTCATCGCTGCTGGGGGAGTGCGAGATGCGGTCGCGGCCGAGCTCGGCATCCACCGGCACACAGTGCGTGCACGAATGGCGAAGATCGAGACACTGTTGGGCCGCGACCTCACACGGGCAGAATCGGTCCAGGCCGTGGCCCTGGCCCTTGAGCTCGCAGAACTCTGAGAAGCATAAGCTACCCCGGCCCATTTTTCGGGGACCAGGGCAAACCAGCACAGCCGATTCAGCTCGCCTCACTCAGCTGACCAGCCAACTCAAGGTGCTCAGCCGACCCAAGCTACTCAGCTGAAATGCTCGGCGTAGAAAGCGGAGGCGACTGCGAGCACCCGGTCGAGTCCTTCCCGTTCCCCAATGCTGATTCGCACCCCATCGCCGAGGTTGCGCACCGCAACAGCCTGCTCCACGCAGGCATCTTCAAAGGTTGAGGACAGCGGCCCCAGCGGCAGCCACACAAAATTGCCCTGCGCCTCAGGAACGTCCCAGCCCTGCTCGCGCAGCGCGTGTGCGAAGTCGTCGCGAACAGCCGCGATCTCCTTAGCACGAACGTCGACCTCATCGCTGTGACGCAGCGACTCCAGTGCAGCAGCCTGACTCATGTCGGTGACTCCGAAGGGAATGACCGCTTTCAGCAGCCCTTGGATCACAGCTTTATGAGCGAGGCCGTATCCGACCCGCAATCCAGCCAGCGCGTGAGCCTTGGAGAACGTCCTGACCAGGACGACATTGGGGAAATCGGCCACAAGGTCAACGCCGTTGACGACTCCCTCGGCGGTAGCGAACTCCCAATAGGCCTCGTCGAGGGCGACGAGCACATGCTCGGGCACCTGGGTGAGGAACTGACGGACCTCGTCGTCGCGAAGAGCCGGTCCCGTCGGATTGTTCGGGGAGCAGAGAATGATGAGGCTGGTCCGATCGGTGATCGCCGCTGCCATGGCGTCGAGGTCGTGTCGACCGTCGGTGCGCACCGGCACTTCGATCCGTTTCGATCCGGCCAGCCCGGTGGTCTGGGGATACATTTCAAATGACGGCCAGGGATAGATCGCTTCTGTGGTGGAGTCAGAAGTGATCTGGGTCAGTGCCACGAGTAGTTCGCTGGCGCCGGTGGTCACAACGAGTTCATCGATGCTGACTCCGAGACGGTCGGCCAGTTCCGTGCGCAGACGCAGTGCGCCATCATCGGGGTACAGAGCAGGGTTTTGCGCGTGAGTGACCATGGCGTCGGTGACCGCTGGCAGCGGCTGAAGGTAGTTCTCGTTCGAGGAGAGCTTGAACGGGACGAGTCCGTCGATTCGCTTGGGAGCCTTCCCCGGAACATACGGCGGGAATGTCTCCAGCGAGGCCCGCAGTCGCGGGGTCGAAGTGCTGCCAGCTGAGTTGTCCGGAGAGTTCATGGCCTCATGATTTCACAGTTGCCTCACCACGGCTTGTCCGGGGCAGAGCGACCGCCCTGTCCACCCGGGCCCTGCTGTTGCTGGTCGCGCTCCGAGCTTTCGCCGCGCTTCTTCAGCTCCTCGCGCTTCTTCTCCTTCTCAGATTTCCCTTCAGAGTCATCTGATTTCTCATCGTCTTCGCCGGAGTCCTGCTTCTCGTCCTTCTTCGAGTCATCTCCGGAGTCGCCGTTCTGCTGATCCTCGTCCTCGGAGCTATCGGTGTCGTCGCTGTCGGAGCCTTCCTGCTTCGACTTCTCTCCCGCTTTCTTGTCCTCGACGCGCTTCTTGGCTTCGTCGCTCTTGTGCTTCTCTTCGCTCTTCTTGGGCTGGCACTCCTTGGGAGCGTCTTTCAGAGTCTTCAGGGATTGGTCGTAGAGTTCGTCCGACTGATCAGGATCCTGATCTGCGACTTCGTCGGCGCGTTTCTCATACACGTAGGACAGGTTGATTCGCACGGCGCACTCGTCACGAAGGGGAGCGATCTCGAGGGCGGATTCGAGGTCGGTCTCAGCCACTTCGAAGTCGCCGACTGCCGCTTCCGCAGTACCGCGATTGTAGTAGCCGATATGGCGTTGAATCGGGCTGAGTGTGAGGAACGCGGTAGAGGCCTTCTTCGCTCCGGGGAAATCGTTGGACACGTACCGGACCTGCGAGGCTGCCCCGAAGTAGAGGGTCACGGCCACATAGCCGAAGACGAGCAGAAGGGCGGACCCGATGATGAGGTTGATGCGAGAAAGGCGGCGCATCGTCGACCAGGTGCGAGTGATCCGGTTCATGGACGGCCTCCTTTCCGTGTGAGAGCAATGGTCCGCAGCCGAAGGAGTTCGCGGACTCCGAAGACCATTTCGACCGCGATCCAGGCGAACACGAGGATCAGGGGGACCCAGAAGTATTCGTCGACGGTGACCCGTCCGTCCTTCTTGACCAGTGTCTGATCGTACTTCGGTGCTGTGTACACACTCGACATCGAAGCTTCGCCATCACGGTGGTGGTATTTCTCCCCGAGGTCGGTTGCGAGCTGTTTGAGGTTGGCCTCGTCGATCTTTGAGATCCCGGGATTGCCCTGGCCATCGCGAATGTACTCATCGTTCGTTCCCGCGGACCCGTCACCATCTCCGGCCCCGCCGGGATCATTCGGATCGCCGAGTCCGGGTTCATCGCCGGGGCTCGACCCGTATCCGAAAGGTTGGGGCTCCTTCATCTTCCCGCCCTGAGAAGTGCCATATCCGAACACTGCACCGCTGTCGATGCGGGAGGCGAATGACGACCACGAATCGACGGAGGTTTGAGCGGTCTGCTCACCGTCACCGAAGTAGAAGACGAGGTTCTTGTTCTCGGGACGATCCTCGTCGTTGGATTTCATTCGTTTATCCAGTTCAGCACCCGCCTCGGTGATGGAGGACCCATTCGAATTCAAGGACAACTCTGGGCTGAGCACGTCCACAGCGGAGGCGAACGCCGCATGATCCGTGGTCAGAGGCATGACCGTCGAGGCGGTCGAAGCGAAAGTGATGATGCTCAGTCTGGTGCCGGGGAACTGCTTGGCCAGCTCGAGCATGTCCTTCTTCACACCTTCGAGGCGGGTCTTGTCACCGTCATAGTCCTCGGCAGCCATGGACGTCGTCGTATCGACGAGGAAATAGACATCGGCGGCCGCCTCGTATTCCTCGGTCGAGGATTTGATGGGAATGCCCGGTCGGGCCAGGGCGAGTGCGAGCACGGCGACGATGCCAATGCGTGCGAACCATTTCCAGCGGGGACCATCACCGCGCACAGTCGGAATGATGCACACGGTCAGCAGGGCGAGGACGAGGAACCCCCAGCCGAACCAGGTGAAGACGGGATCAAAGATCATGATTTCGTCCTCCACGCCAGAACGAAGACACCGGCGAGGCCGAAGACCGCGATCCCGAGGGGGACAGCCGGCATGTCATGGACGATGGTGTAGGAACGGCCCGGAGTGTTCTCAGCCTCCTGGCTCTGGATCTCGGCGACGATGCGATCGATCGTTGAGGCCGACCCCATGTCGAACTGTTTGCCTCGGGTGCGATCGGAGACCGATTTCAGTTCCTTGGTCTGCGTTTTCGCCAGCACCGATGGGGGAGAGAGGCTGTAGACCCGAACCTTGGACTCCACTGCAATGTCGGTCGCCTCGTCGAGCTCGAACAACGGGTCACCGGCGAGCATGTTGTCGGTGGCGAAGATGATCGAACGAGAACGCTTCTCATCTTGTCGGTCGAAGTTGTCTATGCAGGAGACGAGTCCGTCTCCGATGAGGGAGGAGCCGCCGATGTTGGGCGGTGAGGTCGACCATGAGTAGTCTGTGCCTTCCGAGCCCCATGTGCGGAACCCTTCTTCGGCTTCCTTGAGATAGTTCTGGACCATGTCGTAGTCATCGGTGAGCGGGAACGCGGAAACCGCGGTTGCGTTGAAAACGGTCATGCCGATGCGTTCACCGTCGAACCGGTCGACGAGCTCCTGGTAGGCCTCAAGGAGGTCGGCGTCGTATCCGAGCATCGAGCCGGACACGTCGAGGCAGAGCATGACGTCACGCAGCTTCTTCTCCGGATTGACTGTTTCGACCCATGCAGGTCGGGAGATTCCGGCGAGAGTGGAGAGTCCGGTGAGGGCGATGACTGCGAGGAATGCGACCGTCGTGAGCAGACGGGTCCGCATGGCTTTGCGGAAGCTGGGCAGGCTCGTCATGCGTGCGCTGTGAGCCACGGCCAGTGATGACGCGGTGGCCTTGGGCCTGCGGAAGAAGAAGACTGTGGCCCCAGCAAGTACAAGGAGGACGAGGGCCAGCCACCAGAACATCAGGACCATCGAGCCACCAACTTTCTGGCATCGGCGATCTGGGAGCCCAGATCATGGGCGTCGTCCTCAGCGAATTCTGCTTCGTAAAGACCTGACAAGGACTCGGCGAGGTCGTCGAGTCCGGCCACTGCCGCATCTCGGTAGGTGAGGTGTTCGGCTTTGACTCCCCATGCGTCACGAGCGAACTCACGCACGATCTTCGCCAATTCCCGAGCCGAGTCTCGGACATCGGCGTCGCCTGCACCCAATTTCGACTCGACTGTCGCGATCCGGGACATGTAGGTGCTGCGGACAGGAATGGGAATCCGCGGCTGGGACTTCTCTCCCGATCCGGCCGCCACACGCAGCAGCGGGGCAAACAGATTCAAGACGGCGGCGAGAAGAACGAATGCGGCGGCAACATACCACCAGACCGAGATCTCCAGCGGCCCGACGAGCTCAGCGGGGCCCACGGCGGTGCCTCAGCAGAAGAGCGTGGAGGCTTCCCAGCGCATGGTCCGGGTGGGCGATTTCGGTGTGGGAGATTCCGAGTTTCGAGAGCAGATCGATCCGATGCTGCTTGCGGTTCGCTTCGGCGGCCATGAATTCGGCGCGCACGTGTGGGTTGGCCATCACAGAGGTGGGCAGACCGACGTCTGGTCGGGAGACGTCGAACGGGGCCGAGGCGGCCGGAAGCTGTGCCAGGTCCGCGTCGGTGATCGTGATCCACAGGATTTCGTGCTGTACCCGTAGCCGTTTGATCGTGGCCTCTTCCTTCGCGCCGAGCGGCGCCTGGTCGGAGATGACGACAACGAGCATCCGGTGGTTGACGTGAGTGGCGATCCACTGCAGCTGCTTATCGATCGAACCCTCGCCGTCTGCACCTGCTTCGGCAAGGATCTGCTGGAGCAGGTTCTCCAGATGGGCCTCGCTGCCCTTTCGCGGGGAGGCCGTGGTGCGCTTTGCGCTGCCGTGGATGAGCATCACGTCATCGCCATGGCGGACGGCGAGATAGCCGGTCATTCCGGCCATGAGGATCGCGAGCTGGCGTTTGTCGACCCCGGCTGAGGTTACTGCGTCGAAGTTCCGAGAGGAGTCGACGACGAGGGCAAGAATATGTCTGCGATGGGCGACGTAGCGTTTGACCAGGGGGTTCGAATGTCGAGCCGTGGCCTTCCAGTCGATGTCGCGAATCTCGTCGCCGGGGATGTAGTCGCGCAGATCATCGAAGTCGAGGCTGTGGCCGTGGAAGACAGAAGAATAGTCCCCATCGAGGAGCCGCCGGGTCCGGCGGTGCGCGTGGATGGTCAGCCGCGCTTTGATCCGATTGAGCAGAGCAGTCATCGATGCACCCGATCAGGGAGTGGGGACAGCCATGAGGAGGGCATCGACGATTTGGGCGCTCGTGATGTTCTCCGCTGCGGCTTCGAAGTTGAGTTGGATGCGGTGATCGAGAATGCGGTGAGCCAGATCCTTGATGTCTTCGGGGATGACGTAGTTGCGACCCCGGATCATCGCCAGGGACCGTCCCGCGTTGGTGAAGGCGATCGAGGCGCGGGGGCTGGCACCATATTCGATGAACGGGGCGAGTCGGCCCAGATACTTGGCGGTGTTCCTGGTCGCATGGACGAGCTCGACAAGGTACCGGGTGATCGAAGGGTCGACATAGATGGTGCGTGCATAGTTCTGGAGCGTCTCGACGTCCTCGAGGTTGCAGGAGGGCTTCGGAACGGAGTCGCGGTCGAAGACGCCCGAATCGAGGCGGGCCAGGATCTCCATCTCCTCATTGGGGCTCGGATGGGTGAGGAGGTCCTTGATCATGAACCGATCGAGCTGCGCTTCGGGAAGCTGATAGGTGCCTTCCTGCTCGATCGGGTTCTGAGTGGCCAGGACCAGGAAGGGACGGGGAAGTTCGAACCGTTGGCCGCCGATCGTCGTCTGCTTCTCCTGCATTGCTTCAAGCATGGCACTCTGCGTCTTCGCAGACGACCGGTTGATCTCATCGAGGAGGACGATGTTGGCGTGGACGGGGCCCAGGACTGTATTGAACGAGCCTTCGTGGGCGTTGTAGATCTGAGAACCGATGATGTCGGCGGGAAGCAGGTCGGGTGTGCACTGGATGCGGGAGAACTCACCGTCCACAGCATTGGCCAGCGCTGCCGCCGCGGTCGTCTTGGCCAGGCCGGGAACACTCTCCAGGAGAAGATGACCGCCGGAGAGGAGGCCGATGAGCAGGCTTTCGCGCAGGCGCTGCTGACCGACGACGAAATGATCCAGATAGGATTCCAGACCGCCGAGGATCGATTGAGCGTGTGCGATCTCTTGGGTGTTGGCGGGTGCCGTTGCCGTCATGGTGGGGCCTCTCGAATCTCAACTGGCTGACAAGACAAGCATATGGGCTGAGCCTGACACGGGACTGGACTCTGTCGTGTCAGTACCGACACATACCCTTAGGAGACCGGCTTGCAGGAGTGGGTGACGGCGTGAAATAGGGGCGCAGAAGGAGGCGGAATCGACAGTGCAGACGGACCCCGGGCAGGTGGAAGCAGAAGCGAATGTGACACGCCGAAAAAAATACCCACAGGTGAAAAATTTATCTGTGGACAGATGTGGAAAACGGGGTCGGGGGAGGTGCCCGGAAGTGGCTTTTCGACCGCTCTGCCCAGCGTCCTCGCAGGTGATCGAACTACATCGGTGTCACTCATGACTTGTGGATGACTGTGGACGGTTTGAACACAGGGTGTGGACGGTCGAAACAACACTGGTGTAACACTGGATATAGGGGTAGAGTCGAACCCGAACACAACATCTAGTGGTCATGCCCGGGCTTGCTTGACGTGATATTCGTCATTGTCAAGGTCAAGGATCCGGCGTGGACATACCGTGAAATCTAAGCCGAAGTGCAGAAATGAGGAGTCGCGATGATCACCGTGTACACCAAGCCAGCTTGCGTCCAGTGCAACGCCACGTACCGTGCGCTTGATGCCAAAGGGCTGAAGTACAAATCGGTCGATCTCAGTGTCGATGAGAACGCCTTGGATGTCGTCAAGGCCATGGGCTACATGCAGGCTCCCGTCGTTGTCACCGACAACGACCACTGGTCAGGTTTCCGCCCGGACAAGATCGCCACTCTGGCCGGCGAGCAGACCTCGGTTTCCGTCGTGGCCTGACATGCTCCTGGTCTACTACTCGAGCAGCTCTGAGTACACCGACCGCTTCGTCAGTAAGCTGAGGCACCCCTCGCGCCGGCTTCCCCTCCTGACGAAAGAAGAGACGCTGACGATCGACGAACCGTTCGTCCTCGTGACTCCCACCTACGGTGCCGGTGCCAACAGAGGGGCCGTTCCCAAGCAAGTGATCAAGTTCCTCAATATCGAATCGAATCGACGCCATCTCGTCGGCGTCGTCGGCGCTGGAAATACGAGTTTCGGCGAAGAATACTGTCGCGCGGCACACAAAGTGGCCGCAAAATGCAATGTACCCGTGCTGTACCGTGTCGAACTCCTCGGAACCCCAGAGGAAGTCGAAGCAGTGAATTTAGGATTGGACAAACTGTGCGCGAGCTCGCTGAAGACCGCAATGTAGAAGACATCATCCGCGAAGAGACGGATCTTGACTACCATGCGCTCAACGCCATGCTGAACCTGTACGACCAGGATGGTCGTATCCAGTTCGAGCGTGACAAACAGGCTGCCAGGCAGTACTTCTTGCAGCATGTCAACAACAACACCGTCTTCTTCCATGACCTCAAGGAGAAGCTCGACTACCTCGTCGAGAAGGAATACTACGAACCCGAAGTCCTCGATCAGTACTCCTTCAACTTCGTCGAAGAGCTCTCGAAGCGCGCCTACTCGGCTAAGTTCCGGTTCCAGACCTTCCTCGGTGCTTTCAAGTTCTACACCTCTTACACGCTGAAGACCTTTGACGGAAAGCGCTACCTCGAACGCTTCGAGGATCGCGTCGTCATGGTCGCACTGTTCTTGGCTCGCGGCGACGAGAAGCTGGCCACCCAGCTCGTCGACGAGATCATCGCCGGCCGTTTCCAGCCGGCCACGCCGACCTTCCTCAACGCAGGCAAGAAGCAGCGCGGTGAACTCGTCTCCTGCTTCCTGCTGCGCATCGAAGACAACATGGAGTCGATCGGTCGCTCCATCAACTCCGCACTGCAGCTGTCCAAGCGCGGCGGCGGTGTGGCCTTCGCTCTGACGAACATCCGCGAGTCCGGTGCACCGATCAAGAAGATCGAGAACCAGTCCTCAGGTGTCATCCCAGTCATGAAGCTGCTCGAAGACTCTTTCTCCTATGCCAACCAGTTGGGCGCGCGCCAGGGCGCCGGTGCCGTGTACCTCCACGCTCACCACCCCGATATCTACAAGTTCCTCGATACCAAGCGCGAGAACGCCGACGAGAAGATCCGGATCAAGACCCTGTCACTGGGCGTCGTCATCCCGGACATCACCTTCGAGTTGGCCAAGCGCAATGAGGACATGTACCTCTTCAGCCCCTACGACGTCGAACGCGTCTACGGCATGCCCTTCTCTGACGTCAACGTGACAGAGAAGTACGAAGAGATGGTCGACAACGCCGCCATCAAGAAAAGCAAGATCAGCGCACGTGAGTTCTTCCAGACCTTGGCGGAGATCCAGTTCGAGTCCGGCTACCCGTACGTCATGTTCGAAGACACGGTCAACCGTGCCAACCCGATCGACGGCAAGATCATCATGTCGAACCTGTGCTCCGAGATCCTTCAGGTCTCCGAGCCCAGCCAGTACGACTCCGATCTCGGCTATGATGTCATCGGCAAGGACATCTCCTGCAACCTCGGTTCTCTCAACATCGCGCTCACAATGGATTCCGATAGCTTCGGGCAGACCATTGAGACCGCGATTCGCGGACTGACTGCTGTCGCGGAAACCTCTGACATCCAGTCGGTTCCTTCGATCGCTCGCGGCAACGACATGTCTCACGCCATCGGACTCGGGCAGATGAACCTCCACGGCTACCTCGCTCGTGAGCATATCTACTATGGCTCCGATGAGGGCCTCGACTTCACGAACATGTACTTCTACACCGTCGCCTACCACTGTGTGCGGGCGTCGATGGAGATCGCGAAGGAACGCAAGTCCGCCTTCGCCGGCTTCGAGCGGTCGAAGTATGCAAGCGGTGAGTACTTCGATAAGTACACCGACGAAGTGTGGGAACCACGCACTTCGCGTGTGGCCGAGATGTTCACCGAGGCGGGCGTGCACATCCCCACTCAGGACGATTGGCGTGAGCTCAAGGCTGCAGTTGCTGAGCACGGCATCTACAACCAGAACCTGCAGGCTGTTCCGCCCACAGGGTCGATCTCCTACATCAACAACTCGACGTCATCGATCCACCCCGTGGCTTCGAAGGTCGAGATCCGCAAGGAGGGCAAGATCGGGCGCGTTTACTACCCGGCTCCCTTCATGGATAACGACAACCTGAAGTACTACCAGGATGCTTACGAGATCGGCTATGAGAAGATCATCGACACCTACGCCGAGGCCACGAAGCACGTGGACCAGGGACTGTCGCTGACCTTGTTCTTCATGGACACGGCCACAACTCGTGACATCAACAAGGCGCAGATCTACGCATGGCGCAAGGGCATCAAGACCATCTACTACATCCGGCTGCGCCAGCTCGCGCTGGAAGGTACCGAGGTCGATGGCTGCGTTTCCTGCATGCTGTGACCGATGAGTTCAGCGGGCCGGTGACAACCGGCCCGCTGAACTCATGACCCCGAGCCTGCGCACACAACAGTCTCCGGGTACTCAACATTCTTAGTCTGCACGGCAGACCACACGTACGTATGACGTACCTGCAACTTGGAAGAGAGATGGAAACGTTGGAGAACCTGACTTTGGCTTCGCATGTCGATGCCATCAACTGGAATCGTGTCATCGATCCCGTCGATGATGACGTCTGGGACCGCCTCACCGGAAACTTCTGGCTGCCTGAGAAGGTGCCGCTGAGCAACGATATCCCTTCATGGGCGACGCTGACCGAGGAGGAGAAGACGCTGACCATGCGCGTCTTCACGGGTCTGACATTGCTGGATACGATTCAGGGCACCGTGGGTGCGATCTCCCTGATTCCGGATGCAGTGACGCCGCACGAGGAAGCAGTGATGACGAACATCGCGTTCATGGAGAGCGTGCATGCGAAGTCATACTCATCGATCTTCTCAACCCTGTGCTCGACGAAAGAGATCGACGAAGCGTTCCGTTGGTCGCGGGAGAACACCTACCTGCAGTCCAAGGCCGACATCATCCTCAGCTACTACCGAGGCGATGACCCGCTCAAGCGCAAGGTTGCCTCCACGCTGCTGGAGTCATTCCTCTTCTACTCGGGCTTCTACCTGCCCATGTACTGGTCTGCACATGCGAAGCTGACGAACACGGCCGACCTCATCCGCCTCATCATCCGCGACGAGGCTGTCCACGGCTACTACATCGGCTACAAGTACCAGAAGGGTTTGGAGTCACAGTCCGAGGAGCGCAAGCAGGAGCTCAAGGACTACACGATGAACCTCATGTTCGAACTCTACGAGAATGAGGTCGCCTACACGCATGACCTCTACGACTCAGTGGGGCTGGCTGAGGACTGCAAGATGTTCCTCCATTACAACGCGAACAAGGCCCTGATGAACCTCGGGTACGAAGCGATGTTCCCGAAGGAGGTCACCGAGGTGAACCCGGCGATCCTCGCGTCCCTCTCGCCCAACAGCGACGAGAACCACGACTTCTTCTCCGGATCAGGATCCTCCTACGTCATCGGCAAGGCCGAACAGACGGAAGACGACGACTGGGACTTCTAAAACACCGGGTCAGCGGCCCATCCAGGCAGAAATGCTTGGGTGGGCCGCTTTCGTTTATTCACTCACCCGTCGCCGCGGAATTGTCGTTTGAGCACATTTTGAGCACACTCCGATTCCGGGCCGCATCAATCCGAGCCGCCACATCGTCCATATCGGTACTGAATAGGTCGGCGTATACGTCGAGAGTGACCGCCGCCTGATTGTGGCCCAACATGTTCTGCACAACCTTCACCGAAGCGCGGGCCGACACCGCGGAGACACCATCCAGACCATCGACAATCCCGACGAGCCACACCTCAAGGAGCGCGAGCTTCAAGTGCTTGTGGCTGAGTCCGGGACCACGAACTGGATCAGGGACTACCTGTGCCAGAACATCAACGGACAGAAGGTGGCGGCATGAGGAGTGGTGGCAAAGCGTTCGACGCAAGCGAATTCCGATCACTCGGCCATGACCTCACAAGGGCCGGAGTGAAGGCCCAGGCCGGCACCAGACTGGTCGTGACAAAGACCGCAGCCGATATCACTGCCGATGCGAAAGCGTTCGCCCCAGGTTGATACGGGCAACCTCCGGCCTCGATCGGACACGACCTGTTCGAGGCGAGTGGAGGGACCAGCGCCGAGATCGGTCCGACCACGAGTTACGCCGGTTTTGTCGAATGAGGCTCGAGTCGTTGCCGGCTGCCTCGTCCCCACCGACCGCGGGTCACAATTTCGGCCCAGGTAGTTCCAGCACGCTTTACGGCATCATGGGCGAGTCGGCTCGATGGGCAGGGTCGGCGTTGCTGGTGATAATGCGGCAATGGAATCGTTCCTCGTCGTGTTGCAGAAGAACGTCCTTGATCGGGGCCGTTGGGGTACAAGAGCGAGGTTACGGACTGCGATCGTGCACTGGGTTGAGCGGACCTATCACCGGAAGCGTCGGCAACGGAGATTGGGTAAACTGGCCCCGGTTGATTACGAGCCTGTTCACCACAAGGCCGTCGCTCTGGCGGCACAAACTCCGGAGTCAACCAAACCTTCAGCAGTTGCGTTGGCTGGAAAGTGACCCCGGAGTTATCAGCTCAGACTTCACCGGTCTTCGTTCGGTTCGAGATCGTTCCCAGCGCTGTCGTTGGTCATTTCAGCATCGCTGATCGTGTGATGGGCACTCGCCGCTGACTGATCGGTGGGCGGATTCTTCGCGGCTCTGAACATTGAATTGAGAGTAGCGATGACAGGAACCGCGAAGAATGCCCCTGTAATGCCCGCAAGAGCAGCCCCCGCGGTGACGCCCAGGATCACTGCTAAGGGGTGAATTTTGACTCGTGAGCCGGTCAACCAGGGCTGAAGAACGTGGCTTTCGATTTGTTGAACGAGGATCACGATGCCAAGCATGATGACGGCGTGAATCCATCCGTTGAACATTAGTGAGAGACCTACTGCGAACGCTCCGCCGATGATCGCTCCAACAAAAGGGACGAATGCTCCTAGGAACACAACGGTCGCGATTGGTACGGCCAGCGGCACTCCCAGAATCAGTGCACCGAGGCCGATTCCGACCGCATCGGTGGCGGCGACGACGAGTTGGATTCGAATGAAGCTCGACAGGGTCTTCCAACCGGCGTCTCCGGCTGCAATGATTCGCTGATGGGATTTCCGGGGCCATATCTGGACTGCCCAGGTCCAGATTCCTTTCCCGTCGATCAGTGCGAATAGCGTCACGAACAAGACGATGATGACGCCTTCGACGATGTGAGCCGCTGTAGTGCCGACTTCGGCGGCACCTGAGCCGAGTCCGGCAGCATTGTCTTGCAACCACTGCCCCGAGGAGGTGACGAGGTCGTTGAGCTTGGCTTCGGTCAGCCCGAACGGCTGCGTTGCCAAGAACTGCTTCGCCGCGTCCAGAGACGTCGCCACCTGTTTCTGGATCGCAGGAATCTCGCTTCTGATCTGGAAGGTGATGAGGAGGACGAGTCCGGCCAGCAGGCCGAGGACGACGACCCAGACGGTGACCACGGCCAGCCACTTCGGCCACCGATGCCGCTGCAGGAACGACGACAATGGGACCAGGAGGGCCGAAAGTATCAGTCCCGCCAGAAAGGGGATCACGATTTCTGCCATTTGCAATGCCAGGAATCCCGCAACGGTGATCCCCGCGACGATGACCAGAAGGTAGCCGGTGAAACGAGCTCCGAGCTTCAATCCTTCGGGAATAGGGTCGTCCCGATTCTTCTCCATGGAGTCTTGGGAGTCGTTCAACATGAATTCACACTACCCTCAAGCGTTGTTGCGGGGAAGTGCAGTTGGCGAGGTGTGCCCGGGGGCTTGGCGACGAGCCATACGGCTGTGGCCGTGGGTATTCCCTTGGCGAGCAACAGAAGACTGTCGCGATGTGGTTGCACCATGACGACGTGCGGTGAGAGGGGAAGCGAGGGCCCAGAATTTGCCCAAATCTTGACCACATTCATCCCCGATGGGTCCAGGTAGAAACTCGTAAACTCCGCCTAGAATTCAACGGTCGACTCCCTGACCGGGAGGCAAGAGCGAACCACGACCTCTGCGGTTCCGGATGCTCCTGCGTCAT
Source organism: Brevibacterium sp. FME17 (assembly GCF_014897515.1). Lineage (NCBI taxonomy): Bacteria > Bacillati > Actinomycetota > Actinomycetes > Micrococcales > Brevibacteriaceae > Brevibacterium > Brevibacterium sp. FME17. The sequence goes on along the minus strand of NZ_JABUYD010000005.1, from coordinate 60,946 downwards.
CGGCAAGGCCGAGAGAACACGGAAGACGACGACTGGGACTTCTGAGTCACCTTCTGAGTCGCTGAGGGGCGGACGCCCTCGGCTTTCGGCCAATCCGAGCATTACTGCTTGGATGGGCCGTTTTCGTGCATTCAACCATCGTCGGAAGTGGAAGCGGCTTCTGCCCACGATCTTCCCATAGACCCGCACTGACTATATATGAGGCAGACCTGTGCAATTGGTGCGGTCAGCCCAGTTCAATCCTGAAAGGGCCCGCCCGCACGAGTCCGAGGTTCGCCGCATCACCTGCATGGCGTCGGCGTGTGCGAAACTCGCAGGGCATCGCGAACTCGAGGGGGAGCGTGAGCTTGAGGTCGCGAATGCCTATCGGGCGCTTACCGACCAGTGGTCCGCGCAGAGTTCTTGACGAGCGCGTTGTCGGGGTTGAAGTGCTTACTCACTGCCGTGTCGATTCTGCTTACGCATGAGATCGAGCATTTCTTTGCGGTCAGCTTCACATCGTTTCGTGGACTTGACGAGCTTGATGACTCCGAAGATCGCGCCCACAATAATCGCAGCGATGACGGCCAGGATCACGAGCAAAACGAGTATCTGTCCAAATGCAAGACGCAAGTCAGTCCTTCTGTTCGAGAGCACGGATGACGGAACCTGTCAGTACGACAGCGATCGTAGCGAGCAGCCCAACCGGAAGAACTTCATCATGGCCACCGGGCAGCACCATAAAAGTACAGAACAGGAGTATCGCGCCTGCTAGGAGAAATACCGTCGTCGTCCCATTCGAGTCTTGATTGTTCTCGGCCATTGTCGCACTTTCTTCAGATCATCGTCTCTCTAGCACCCGAATCACATAGGAGCCAGGTGGTGTGGATACGGCCGGTAAATCCACTATGGGTGTCGCACAGCAGACTGAGACCGCCTGAGGTAAGACCAGCTTCAGTCGTCGTCTGTGATTCGATGCGTCACCCGCCAGCGTCAGCCAGCATCGCGTGCTGTACGCGCGGAGGCGACGTCATCGACGACGGCGGCGATGTGCTGCACGCTCGCGATCAGTGAACCGTATAGGGCCCAGGAACGTTCCGGGAGGCCGTCATCTTCGGCCATGTTCACCGACAGCTCTTCGAGGCGTTTGAAGATCGGTTCGACTTCCGCATCTGGGTCGGCTATCGATTGACCGGCGTCTCGGACGATTGTTGTCCACTTCTCGCGGAAGCGAGTGTCCCATTCGCCGGTATCGTAAGAGCCCTCGCGCAGAGTCCGGGTCAGATGGCGCAGGTGGGAGATGCCTTCATCGACCCGCTGCAGGATGTTCTCGTAGCTGGCGTCCTCCGGCGATGTCTGCACTTCGCGGGCTACACCGGATGGGGTGCGTCGCCGACGCAGACGGTCGCGGGGGTTCGCCCGTTGACTCTCCCTGGCGAACTTGACCGACTGCCATGCTGAGTTCAGTTCCTCGCTCATAGATTTGGTCGTTTGGAACCAGTCGTTGGCGTTGTCTGTGTCCCATCCTTCGTCCAGTTCATCGGCCATTTCGACCAAGGTGTCGCCCATGCGCCGGTTGATGCTGTCGACATAGCGCTTTGCCTGTTGATCGCGCAGAGGTGGAATTACCAGAAGGTTGACGACGATGCCGACGGCGACGCCGACGCAGAGTTCCAAGATCCGCTCCCCGAGAAGGGGTTGCTGACTGTCGAAGCCGCTCCCGAGGACGAAGATGCCTGTTGTTGCGATCGCGATACCTTCATCGCGGATCCAAGGCAGCCGAGCAGCAGAGAGGCCGACCAGGAGCGCAAGCGCAAATGTCCATATGCTCACGCCCAGATAGTTGCCGATCACGAAGGACAAGGCAACGCCGAGGGTTGAGGCGATAGTCGACTGCGCACCGCGAGACAACGAGCGGTGGACGGTGGCGTGAACTGTCAGTAGTGCTGCCCACGGTGCCAGGAATGGCATCTGAGAGTTCAGAACGCTATCGGACAGCCACCACGCGCCGGTAGCTGCGATGACCGCCTTGACGATCTGGAGCAGATCGGTGATGACATCGGGGCGTCGGGCAAGTAGCGATAGCTGTCGCTGCGAGTTCTGCGGCAATGGTCGTCCTTTCGGACCATGAGGATGGAGTGTTCACCCTACCTGGCATTCATAATCGGTGACGTGCACAGGTGGGCGATGAAAAAGCCCGACATTCCTGCAGGCAGAACCTGCGAAATGTCGGGCTGAGGTCAGACTGTCTTAGTTCCCGCTCTGCTTAAGACCCAGCAGTGCGAAGAGGAACCCGACAGACGGCGGCGATTAAGCCGCCAGCGGCGTGGTCTCACGCAGCGATGTTCCGGTGAACAGCACGGTCCGTCCGGTGGAATCACTGATCGTGATTTCGCCGGTGTTCCTGGTGCTGATCCTCGGTTCGATCAGTCCTGCATGCTCGACGGCACGCTGAACCCATTGTGGGAACTGAGTCATCGTTCCCTCCTTTCATTACAGTTCTGTTGAATGGCATGCATCTGTGCACGCGATTCTTTTCGTGTTGAGTTGGTGACGGGGTAGTCACCGAATAGTGCTAGCTGCCGAACGAGAATCTCGGTGGCGAGCCGGCTGGGTTTTACCGTGGTGCGGGTTGCTCCGTCACGGTGGGGGATCTGCATTCAGAAGAGACATAGAGTCCGTCGTATTTCATCTGCAAGTTGAACCTGATTCTTCAACTGCCGTAATGAATGGCATGTTGCGGTAAGAGTGGAATCAAAGGTTCGATGAAGCCGGACTGCTTCGAACGCAAGACATCAGCTTATACAAGTTCATCAGAAGATGTCAAAATCAAGGTGTGGGGTGCAGCGCGAGGGGGTGCCAAACAGTTTGTGGACCGGATCACCGCGTTGCCTTTTCGCACCGCCACCCTTCAGGCATGGCGCCCGCGTCAAGGAAATCTCGTAGGCGGCTGGTCGCCTCATCCGGCAGGTCTGCATCCGCACGCGGATAGATGATCGGCTCTTCCTTCGAATTGTGTGCATCGAGGCGAGTCAGCAGGTCCCGGCACGCATCGTCCATGGTCTGCGAATCGGCGTCAGCCGCCAGCTGCACGTCGAGGGAGGCCATCGCGTCCCAGATTTCACCGTGCTCACGGAGCATGACGAACACAGGCATCATCAGTCCGGCCGTGCGCAGCGTTGGAAAGATGAATTCCTCTTCGAGATAGATGTGACGTCGCAGAGCCGCCATCGCCCGCAGCAGGGGCGCTGAGTCAGTTCCGCCACTGCTCAGACCGTCGGCGTACTCCTCGATTCCGCCATCGATCTCCTCATGTTCGCGCTCAAGGAGTGTGGACAGCAATGGTGTTTTCACGGCAACCTCCGAACGGGACTGTCCCGATTCTATCTGAGATCAGGTCACTCAGCTCCGGCGCATTCGGACCCAGATGGTCCCTGCCGCGATGAGAAGCACCGCAGCGCCGGCCAACATTGCGAATGGGAGGAGATTCTCTGCGGAGATGCCCAGCACCGACGATGAGGCCTCGGTTCCGTTCGCCGCAGCCGTAGAATCATCGGTGCTCTCACCCGATTCCTTTTCTGTGCCGTGGGAGTCGCTTCCACTGCCGCCGGCATCACTGCTGCTCGCCGAGGCGCTGGGATCGGCGCTCGGCGTCACGGTCTGCCCGACGGGGATCGTCTGGAGAGACTTGGGTTCCTTCTGGGCAAAGTCCCATTCGAGCAGGTCGACCGCGGCTTGTCGGGAGTTGTTGTCGATGCCGAGCATCGTCGCGACCACACGGTGACCGTCACGTTCGGCCACGGCGATATAGGCGCCCTTGGCTTTACGTGTGAACCCGTTCTTCAGCCCGAGCCCGCCGTCGACCTGCCCGACGATCTGAGTGTGGTTCTGAATCTCGTAGCCCTTGAACTTCTCCTTCGTGACCGGGTTCTTCCCGCCCGGGAACTTGATGGTCTCGGTGTCGATGACGCTCATCAGGTAGTCATCCTCACACACCGCCCACGCCAGTTTCATCATGTCTGCAGCCGTCATGTACTGATTCTTGTCGTCGAGGCCGGAAGTGTTCGCGGCGTGGGTGTCCGTCATACCCAGCTCCTCGGCCTTCTCATTCATCAGGGCCACGGCCTTCTCCTGACCGCCAGCGGCCCGTCCCAGCGCGTTCGCGGCATCATTGGCACTCGACATCAGCATCGAGTGGAAGAGCAGATCGACGGTGTACTTGTTCTTCTGCATGAGGCCGACCTTGGTGCCGTCGATCTCCATGTCCTCGAACTTCGCCTCGACCTTCTGTTTGGGATCGTCGAGCACGTCGACCAGAGCCAGAGCGGTCAGGAGCTTGATCGTCGACGCCGGCGCGTGCTTCTTGTCGATGTCGTGGGCGGCCTGAATTTCGCCCGTATCGAGGTCTCCCACCAGCCATGAAATGCCCACCGGTTTCGGTGGCTTCGCTCCATCGCCGAGGTCGGCCGGAGTTTCGTAGACCTTCTCCTGCTTCTTGTCGGGCTTCGCATCCGCATGTGAGCTCGTGGGGGAGAGGACCAGCTGAGCGCCGATGAGCAGAAGGGCGAGAGCGGCACCGACGATGAGGCGCACTCCCGCCCCGAACGAATGCGGAGCAGATGTCGTCAGTGACGCAGAGGAAGTGCGGGTCGAAAGCATGCGCACCAGTCTACGACGGCAAAGGAGCAGCAGTCCTCAGACAGACTCGTGCGATATCGCACAGCACTTCGACAGTCGAAGTCAGACTGAGCTGGTTTCAAACCTGTCCACTCTGACTCAGACTGTCGAACTCCCACACACGCCCACGCAGACGCCACACGCCCGGGGATCTCAGGCTGCACACTCACTCCAACATGGGGAACGCAAAAGGCGGCCGTGCACGTAAAGTGCACGGCCGCCTCGGCGATCCAGATGATGCGCGTTTGATCAGATCAGAATGCGCGCTGCAGGACTGCCTGCTTCACCTCTGCGATGGCCTTGGTGATTTCGATGCCACGAGGGCAGGCCTCGGTGCAGTTGAAGGTGGTGCGGCAACGCCACACTCCTTCTTTGTCGTTGAGGATCTCCAGGCGCATGTCTCCGCCTTCGTCACGCGAATCGAAGATGAAACGGTGCGCGTTGACGATGGCTGCCGGACCGAAGTACTGGCCATCGGTCCAGAACACGGGGCACGACGAGGTGCACGCGGCGCAGAGGATGCACTTGGTGGTGTCGTCGAAGGCCTCACGCTGTTCGGCCGACTGCAGACGCTCACGCGTCGGCTCGTGGCCGGAGGTGATGAGGAACGGCATGACCTCGCGGTAGGACTGGAAGAACGGCTCCATGTCGACGATGAGGTCCTTCTCCAGAGGCAGACCCTTGATCGCTTCGATGGTGATCGTCTTGTTGGTGTCAAGATCCTTCAGCAGGGTCTTGCAGGCCAGACGGTTGCGGCCGTTGATGCGCATGGCATCGGAGCCGCACACGCCGTGAGCACAGGAGCGGCGGAAGGACAGCGAACCGTCCATCTCCCACTTGATCTTGTGCAGGGCGTCGAGGACACGGTCGGTGCCGTACATCGTGACCTTGTATTCCTCCCAGTGCGCCTCTTCATCCTGTTCGGGATCGAAGCGTGCGATCTTGAAGGTGCAGTCAAATGACGGAATCGAGCCGGCATCGCCTGCCACGTGGTCGGGCAGGTCGATCTTTGAGGCTGGTTCCGGTGTCTCGGTTGAGGTATCGGTGCTCATCAGTACTTACGCTCCATCGGCTGGTAACGGGTGACGATGACGGGCTTCGTCTCCAGACGCATGCCCTTGATGCCGTCGGTCTCGGAATCAGGATCGAGGTAGGTCATCGTGTGATGCATGAATCCTTCGTCGTCACGATCCGGGAAGTCCTCTCGGAAGTGTCCACCGCGTGATTCCTTACGGTGGATGGCGGCGACGGAGATGACCTCGGCGAGTTCGAGCAGGAAGTTCAGCTCGACAGCCTCGAGGAGGTCGAGGTTGAAGCGCTTGCCGCGATCCTGAATGCCGACGTTGTTGTAACGTTCACGCAGTTTCGCGATCTCGTCGAGCGCTTCGCGCAGAGTCTCGTCAGTGCGGAAGACCTGGACGTTGGCGTCCATGAGTTCCTGGAGATCCTTGCGGATGGCGCCGATGCGTTCGGTGCCATCGGAGGTCCGCATCTTCTCGAGCAATGCGACGGTGTCGTTCTCGGCACCCTCGGGCAGTTCGACGAAGTCTGCGGTTTTCGCGTACTCCGCTGCGGCGATGCCGGCGCGCTTCCCGAAGACGTTGATGTCGAGCAGCGAGTTCGTGCCCAGACGGTTCGATCCGTGGACAGACACGCAGGCGACCTCACCGGCGGCGTAGAGGCCGGGGATGACGTTGTCGTTGTCCGCGAGCACCTCGGCCTGGATGTTGGTCGGGATGCCGCCCATGGCGTAGTGCGCGGTCGGGAAGACCGGCACCGGCTCCGTGTAGGGCTCCACACCGAGGTAGGTGCGGGCGAACTCGGTGATGTCGGGCAGCTTCGCATCGATGTGCGCAGGCTCGAGGTGCGTGAGGTCGAGCAGGACGTAGTCCTTGTTCGGTCCACAGCCGCGGCCTTCACGCACTTCGTTGGCCATGGAACGGGCCACGATGTCACGAGGAGCGAGGTCCTTGATCGTCGGTGCGTAGCGTTCCATGAAGCGCTCACCCTCCGAGTTGCGCAGGATCGCGCCTTCGCCGCGAGCGGCCTCGGAGAGCAGAATGCCCAAACCGGCAAGTCCGGTCGGGTGGAACTGGAAGAACTCCATGTCCTCAAGCGGGATGCCCCGGTTGTAGGCCACGGCCATGCCGTCGCCGGTCAGGGTGTGGGCGTTCGAGGTGGTCTTGAAGACCTTGCCCACGCCGCCGGTTGCGAAGACGACCGACTTGGCCTGGAACAGGTGGATCTCGCCGGTGGCCAGTTCGTAGGCGACGACGCCCGCCGGACGGCGGACTCCGTCGACCTCGGTCATGGCGAGGTCGAGGACGTAGAACTCGTTGTAGAACTCCACACCGTGCTTGACGCACTGTTGGTAGAGGGTCTGAAGGATCATGTGGCCGGTGCGGTCTGCTGCATAGCAGGACCGGCGGACGGCGGACTTGCCGTGGTCACGAGTGTGACCACCGAAGCGGCGCTGATCGATCTTGCCTTCAGGGGTCCTGTTGAAGGGCAGCCCCATCTTCTCCAGATCCAGGACAGCATCGATGGCTTCCTTGGCCATCACCTCGGCGGCGTCCTGGTCGACCAGGTAGTCACCGCCCTTGACGGTGTCGAAGGTGTGCCATTCCCAGTTGTCCTCTTCCACGTTCGCCAAAGCGGCGCACATTCCACCCTGAGCTGCACCTGTGTGCGAGCGGGTGGGGTAGAGCTTGGTCAGGACTGCGGTGCGGGCGTTCTGGCCCGATTCGATCGCTGCGCGCATTCCGGCGCCACCGGCACCGACGATGACAACGTCGTATTGATGTACCTGCATGTTTCTCCTTCTATGCGGCCGAGCAGAATGACGCCAGCAGTGCGGGGTCGGCTCCGGCCGGGCAGGGATCGAATGTGAAGATGACGAGCGTGCCGAGCACGATGACGATGACCGAGGCGATGTAGAGAATCACTTGGAGCGCCATCCTGGTGCCGGGCTTCTCGGCATAGTCCATGATGATGGTGCGCAGGCCGTTGGTGCCGTGCAGCATCGCGAGCCACAGCATGAGCAGATCCCAGATCTGCCAGAACGGGCTGGCCCACTTGCCTGCGACGAATCCGAAGTCGATGGCCTGGACACCGTCGCCGGCCCACAGGTTGACGAACAGGTGGCCGAAGATGAGGATCACGAGGATGACGCCCGAGATGCGCATGAACAGCCATGCGAACATTTCGAACTTCGACCGTGTTGATTTGTGGCGCGAGTAGCCGGTGCGCGGAGCCGGGATCGATGTTGTGCTCATGTCATCCTCCGAACGTGTGCATCAGCTGGCGGGGGATGAAGGCGATCATGATGATGAGCCATACGACGATGACTCCCCAGAACAGCTTCTTCTGATTTTTCGGCCCACTCTTCGAGAAGTCGACGAGAATGACGCGAAGACCGTTGAACGCATGGAATGCGATTGCGGCAACGAGTGCGATCTCGCCGATGGCCATGAACGGTGTCTTATACGTTCCGATCACGGCGTTGTAGGCCTCGGGTGAGACGCGGACGAGTGCAGTATCGAGCACGTGGACCAGCAGGAAGAAGAAGATTCCGACGCCTGTGACGCGATGCGCGACCCAGGACCACATTCCTTCATTTCCTCGGTACAGAGTGCCCGTAGACGCTTTGGCCACGGAGCATCCTCCATCTTGGATTAATCGACTGTGTACATCAAGAAACTACGCCGAACGCGGCCGCGTTGCCAGTCGAAGCACCGCCAAGGGTGAAGGATCACACTCAAGTTCCTGGCAGTTCCCTCATAACGTGCGAGAAGCGACTCGGTGAAATTCAATTACCACATGATCGTGTGATCTAAATAAAGTCTGCCCGTGGCCGAATGAGGTGCCGCATGCGGTTGGCGTCAATCTCATCTTCCGGTTCTCCTCATCTCGACACGGCGGGCAACCTCGCTCTCCGAGTGACCAAACTTTGAGACACTGAAGTAGTGAACAGTCATTTCCACGCGATCATCCCGGCAGGCGGGTCCGGCACACGTCTCTGGCCACTTTCGCGCAAGGCTTCCCCCAAGTTTCTGCATGATGTACTCGGTACCGGGCGGAGCTTGCTCCAATCGACCTGGGATCGGGTCGCCCCGCTCGTTGAACCCTCGAAGGCATGGGTTGTCACCGGGGATAATCACCTCGATCAGGTTGCGGGTCAGCTACCTGAGATTGACCGCTCCCGCATCATCACCGAACCCTCTCCCAAAGACTCGGCGGCGGCGATTGGTCTGGCGACGATGCTCATCGCCAAGACCGACCCCGAAGCGATTGTCGGTTCCTTCTCCGCGGATCACTCCATCACCAATGTTGAAGAATTCCGCCTCGTGATTGATCAGGCGTGTGTGGCCGCGGAAACCGGTGACATCGTGACGATCGGCATCATGCCCAGGCATCCGGCCACTGCTTATGGCTACATCGAAACGGGGGAGCCTTTGGGACTGCCCGGCGCCCCAACGGCCAGGCGCGCGCGAGCTTTCGCCGAGAAACCCGAAGCGAGCACTGCCCGGCGTTACGTCAATTCCGGTCGATATCGCTGGAACGCCGGGATGTTCATTGCCAAGGCGCAGGCGCTGCTGGAGATTCTCGAATCCGAGGATCCCGCTCTGTACGCGGGGTTGAGCCGGATCGCCGAGGCGTGGGGGACCGACGACCAGAACACGGTCCTCGCCGAGGTATGGCCCGGGTTGGAGAAGAGAGCCATCGACTATGTCGTAGCCGAGCCGGCTGCCGCGGCCGGTCGTGTCATCGTCATTCCCGGCGACTTCGGTTGGGATGATGTCGGCGATTTCGACTCCGTCGCCCGATTGCGCCAACCGGTCCCGGGTGAACCTCGCGGGGTGATTTCAATCGGCGGATCGTGTGACATCGTCGAGGTCGATGCTTCGGGTGTCGTCTTCTCCGAGCAGCCGCGGACCGTGGCGATCGTGGGTCTCGACGATCTTGTGGTCGTCGACACCGAGGACGTTCTGCTTATCACCTCGCGCTCGCATGCCCAGGACGTCAAAAAGGCAGTCTCTGCAGCCGGCGAGCGCGGACTCGAAGACCTGCTGTAGACGGGGTCGAGTTTCGGAGTAAACGAGTCTGCCGGTCGTTATTCGAATCTCTTCATAGGCTTGATGGTGACTACCTGCTCTATTCGTGGTGTGCCTGGCATCCATTGCCACACTTAAGAGGTTTGTGGGCGGCGGGTACGAACGCGGGGACGGGCATCGGGCGTGACCGTACCGACAAGTCGGCGCAGGAAGGTCAGGTGCTCCTGCGCGAGTAGTTTGGCAGCCTCTGGATCGCGATCTGCGATGGCCTGCGCACTGGATCGATGCCCGTGCAGACCGTTGGTATCGGCAGCGGCGCGGAGAGCGGGAAAGTGCAGTGCGCTTCGGATGATCAGGGGTTCCAAAACACGCTGTAGCTCGCGGTGATGAGTCGCATCGACAATGGCGCGTAGACCTTGATGGTGCAAGCGCGCTGCCTGCCCATGGTCGCCGGAGAATTCAGCGGCGATACCTCGTTCGAATGCGCGGACGATCGCCTCGGCTTCTTCGGCTGTCGCCCGTTCCGCGGCATAAGCATGCGCGGTGGGCTCGAGCATGTCACGTACATCAAGAAGCGCTTCGAGATCTTGCGCCTTGGGCGGCGGCGGTACCCGGAACCCGCGGTTTGGGACATAGTCGACTACGCCGAGCACTGCGAGTTCGCGTAACGCCTCTCGCACCGGAGCGCGCGACACTTCAGTCGCCTCCGCGATGTGCTCGGTGCTGAGCCTATCGCCTCGCCGGAGGCTACCGTCGACCAACTGATCGACAATCAGCCGGGTGATGTGCGGCACCGTCGCCTCAGGATGTTGTGGCATGCCTTAGCTCCTCATTTGCACCTCAGTGGCCTCGAGGGCCGCAATGCGCACCGGTTCATGCGCAGTAAGAAGTATCGCGCATCCCGTTGTTGCTTTCCTGCGCAGTGCTGCTTCAACAGCGTCGGCACTTGTCGCGTCGAGGTGCGCGAATGGCTCATCTGCGAGAAGTAGCGTGCTCGTGGACAACAGTGCCCTCGCCAATGAAACCCGTGCGCGTTGGCCACCTGAGAGCTCATCCGGTCGCGCCTGATGTTCATGCACACCGAGGTCGTTGAGTAGCTCGCTAGCGGCCTCGGAGTTTATCGGCGTGGCGTCGTGGCGACTTCGCGCTGTGAGCGGATACATCACGTTGTCATGCGCGCTCAGCCAGGGAAGCAGTCTGGGCGTTTGAAAATGCACGCCGACTCCGCCGGTCGGGCGCGTCAGCTCCCCCTGATGTTTTGGCCCGACTCCGGCGACGCACTCGATCAGGGTGCTTTTCCCTGTGCCTGACCGCCCGACAAGCGCGGTGATCTCGCCAGCATGCACGTCGAAGCCAATGCCGCCATTGTGAGCCGTGCGGCCGGTGACGGCGAAGTCTCGAATGCGGAGGACGCGGCTCATAACGAGCGATACCCGTGCGCAATCATGTACCTGTCCATAATGCTCACGCGACCATCACTTTCGATCCTGATAGAGCCTTCTCGTTCGAGGGCGGCGTGGCATGTACTCTCGATTTCGGTGTCGCTGGTCACGGCGCGGGCGCGTACTCTCAGCCGTCGTAGCACGGGTGCCCTCGTGCAGAAAAGGTCGAGAGCCTCCGAGAAATTTGCGGCCGAGGTGGCGAGATCTTCGAACTTGATGGTGATGTTTGATACATCGGCACGATCGAGTACTCCACGCAACGCTGGCTCTCCCTCCCACGGCATCGGTAGGTCGGGAATGCCGAGCGTGATGCCCGCTGCCTCCGCGAGCGTGCGGCGCAATACTCCGGATGCCGTGGGATTTCCCCATACGCAAAGCCCGATCTGACCGCCAGTTCGGACGAGTCGCACCATGCGATGTACGGCGGCATCCGGGTCTTCGGCGAAGATAACGCCGAATACGCTGCCAACCGCATCTGCGAGATTGATCACTGTATTCGCCTCACGCTCGTCCAGCACGTGGAACTCGGCGTCAACCGTAATTCCTTGCAGTTTTGCCCTCGATCGAGCCGCCGCGATCTGCGCGGTTGAGATATCGATACCAAAGCTGCGCCAACCGGCTCGTACCGCAGCGAGTGCGAAATTTCCGTCGCCGCAGCCGATGTCTCCAAGCACCGGTCGTTGGTTGCGCGGAGGTGGCGGGGTGAAACAGTCAATCAGGCGCTCGGACGCGTTCCTCAGGTACCCGGACATTGCCTCGTACTCGCTGGCGTCGAAGGCTGGCGCTCTCATGGTGGGTACCTCATTTTCAATCTGTATACATTTTAAGTTAGGTAAGGCTAGTATACACTTTTGGTTAGAAAATACTGACTTACCCACCGAGAACCGAAGGAATCCAATGCGCCATCTGATCAGCACTTCTGTCGCCGTCGCGCTCATCTTTGCGCTATGCGCAGGATGTGGCTCACCGCCTGCATCTTCGACGCCCGCGCGCCTGATAGCGGCTCAGAGCGTTGCGCCGCTCCTGCCCGTTGCAGCGATGACCGCGGCGTCCCCTGACGAATACGAGGTGGAGTTGGGAGCTGATCCGGACTTTCTACGCGCGCAGCTTGCGTCCGGATCTGCCGATGTCGCGGTCTTGCCGACCGAGGCTGCAGCGGCTCTGTACAACGGGGGACTGGACATCGTGATGCTGGGTGCGCTGGATCTGAGCCTGCTACACGTGGTGGGTCCCGCTAATTCCTCGCTTGATGGATTGAGTGAAATCGCCGTTGCCTTCCCCGGTGACACTGCGGATCACGTCTCTCAGGCAGTGTTCGAGGCTCAGGGGCTATCAATTGAATTTTCGTATGAAACGACGATGCCGGACGTACTGGCCGGCCTAGCATCGGGTGCTTCAAACGCGGCCGTTCTGCCAGAGCATTTCGCATCGCTCGCCGTTGCGCAGTCCTCGGGTTCACTCGCCGTCATAGCTGACTTGCGTGATGAATGGGAGGCGGCGACCAAAACTGCCGCCACACCACAGATCGCGATCGTCGCCTCGACTGAGTATTTCGATTCACACAGAGACACCGTGGATTCGATCTCATCGTTGCTGGAGGACTCATTTGGTGACGACCAGATTGATGGTGGCACGCTCGCTGAACTCGCGGCGCTGGCCGACGTCGACCGAGACCTTGCATCGGCGGCAACGGCGCGGCTGGACGCGGTCTACCTCTCCGACGCTGAGGCGCGCGATGCTACGTCCGCCTACCTCGCCGCTCTCATCGATCTCAATTCCGACATCGCGGGAGGGCGCCTGCCCGACGACGGCTTTTACGCTTCGTGACTGCACGAGTGAGCCGCACTTGGGGCGCGGGTTGTGCGATTGTGTTGCTGTTGGTCTGCTGGCAGTGCACTTCGGAGGTCTTTCCCGACGTACTTGTCCCATCGCCGAGGCAAACCTTCACTGCCCTCATCGAGCTGGCTCGAACTGGTGAGCTCTTCACAACGGCCATATCGACGATCGTGCGCGCTGCGGCAGCGTCCGTGATAGCAATCGTCGTCGGTATTGGAGCGGGATGGGCGGCGAGCAGCTCGTCCGCGCTGTCCGGTGTGATCGCCGTCATCCGAGGCATCGGTGTCGGGATTCCGCCAGTGGTGGTTGCAGTACTGGCAATGCTCTGGTGGGGAGCGGACGGCCGCGTAGCAGTGGCGGTTGCCGCGTTGGTGCTCTTTCCCGTTGTGGCGTCGGCAGCGCAGAGTGCCTTCGTGCACGCGCCACGCGAGTTGATCGACATGGGCAAGGCGTTCAACTTGCCGCGATTCACGGTGTTCCGCACGATCACAACACGGCTCGTCTCTGCGGAGATCGGCGCGGCCAGCCGTGTTGTCGCTTCGAGTTCGCTCCGCGTTGTGCTGATGACTGAAGTCATTGCCGTCGGATCGGGAATCGGTGCACGGATTGCCTACTCGCGATCTCTCCTGCTCACAGATGAAGTGTTTGCGTGGGCTGTCTTCGCGGTCGGTTTCGCTCTCGCCATCGACCGACTGCTTGTTAATCGTCCTGCTCGCCGAGCCAAGACCAACATTGGGAGAAACGAATGAAGTCACTCATCATCGGTGCTCGCGGGGCCATCGGTCGCGCTACTGCCTCTGCTCTGCGCAGGGCGGGCCACAGCATCACGCTCGCCGGCCGATCCGCGTTCGAAGGCGGGACCGCGATCGATCTGTCAACGGATGCCGGGCTCGCCGCGCTCCGGGAAGCCGCTTCCGTCCACGACGTCGTCATCAACGCTTCCGGAGTCGAGGATCCGCGCATCGCCGGACTGTTGGGCGGCGCCGTGCTCGTCGACGCCTCTGCAACCGCAGAATACCTCGCTCGTCTTTCGGCGGCAGCGGTCTCTGCAGGGGCAGGCGTCGTGATTGGGGCGGGGCTCGCACCGGGACTGAGTTCGGTGCTAGTTGCTGCGATTGCGCACCGGCCAGGAGACGAGGTCGATCTGGCCATCGTGCTCGGTGCGGGTGAAACGCACGGTACCGCTGCCGTCGAGTGGACGGCGTCCCTCGCAGGCCGTCAGGTGTGGGAAGCACCCGAGGCAAGAGCTGTGTTCAACTTCAGGCAGCGGCGCCGACTGCCTACCTCCTCAGGAGAACGGTGGTGCCTGCGCGCCGACTTTCCCGACGATCTACTGATCGGAAGGGAGCGCGAGGTTGCGGTGCGCTCGTACCTGGCGACCGACAGTGCAGTGACGACGGCCGCGCTCCACCTCGTCGGCAACTTTCCTTCGCTGTCCAGCCTGGTTAGTCGGGCGCCTCACTTCGGGAATGATCGGTGGTCGCTCACTGCGATCAATCGTCGGACACGTGAGGTCGTTGCGGCAAAGGGCGAGGGCCAATCGAGAACCACGGGTGAAATGGTGGCGCTCGCCGCCGTCGCAGCGGAGCACACTGCTGTCTCGGGCGTGGTGACGTCTGCCGACCTTTTCACGCTCCACGATGTCTCGAGTGGCCGGGTCCTGCAGGTGCCGGTGAACGCAGAGATTTCGCGCTTTCGACTCTGATGAATCTTTGCGCACATAATTGGATATCAGCCGCGTCACTTTAGATTTCCCTGCCGCAGACATTGAGAACCTCTGGATGAGCCAACACATCAGACTCCGCCCCCGGACGATCCAATAGTTCCGTTGTCAACGTCAACATGCTCTGCAACAGAGCTCATAGGAGGAGCTGAGTGTGTCGAAATTGGTCGTCACATGTTCAAATGTGACAACGGTTGTCTAGCATGGCAGACACCACCCGGCTTCATCTTCACCGATGATCGCCGCCCTCCAGCCCCAAAGGACAGCACGTGATCAGCACTATCATCGCCGAACTCGGTGACGAACTCATCGATTTCCGCCGTGATATCCATGCACATCCGGAACTGTCCTTCCAGGAGTTCGCTACCACCGACAAGATCGTCGCTAGGTTGCAGGCCGCGGGCTTGGATCCGGTCCGCCTCGATGGCACCGGAGTGGTCTGTGAGGTCGGTTCTGGACCACTGGCCGTGGCACTACGAGCGGATATTGATGCTTTACCCGTCGACGATCTCATCGACGAGGACTTCGTATCGACGAATCCCGGGGTCGCTCACGCCTGCGGTCACGACGTCCATCTCACCGGCCTCCTCGGCGCAGGCATTGCTCTGCAGAGGCTCCACGAAACGCGTCCGGGCGGACTGGGTGGACGTGTGCGACTGATCTTCCAGCCGGGTGAGGAAGTCACGCCCGGGGGAGCGTTGCGCGTCATCTCTCAAGGAGTGCTCGACGAGGTTCCCGAGATCTACGCGATCCACTGCGACCCCAATGTCGACGTCGGAAAGATCGGTTCCCGCATCGGCGCCATCACCGCGGCCGGGGACACCGTCATCATCAGGCTTTCCGGTCATGGCGGCCACACCTCCCGCCCACACCTGACTGAGGATCTCGTCTACGCGCTGGGCAAACTTGCCACGGATGTGCCTTCGACGCTGAGCCGGCTCATCGACCCCCGGCACGCAATCTCACTGGTCTGGGGAGAGATCAGCGCGGGCCATGCTGCCAACGTCGTCCCCAGCGAAGGAATACTGCGCGGCACCCTGCGATGCCTCGACGTCGACGGCTGGAATCAGGTCGCCGAGGTGCTTCCCGAATTAGTTGAGAGGATCGCCGGTCCGTACGGGGTCAAGGTCGACCTCGAACACCGCCGAGGTGTGCCCCCGGTCGTCAATACCGAAGAGCAAGTCACACTGATCGAATCCGCGGTACGCGCCGAACTCGGTGAGAACTCGGTGCAACTGACCCCGCAGTCGATGGGCGGGGAGGACTTCGCCTGGTATCTCACCCACTGCCCGGGCGCGCTCATCCGGTTGGGCACCCGCACTCCCGGCGGCATCACCTATGACATCCATCAGGGTGATCTGCTCATCGACGAACGCGCGGTGGCCATCGCAGCCCGCGTCTTCACCGCCACCGCGCTCAAGGTCCTCGACCGTGATCGCTGATCTCCCGAGCCGCAGCTGAGCACGGGCCCCGCCGCCGCTGAGCACGGGCCCCGCCGCCGCTGAGCACGGGCCCCGCCGCCGCGGGCCCGGGCCTGTCGGCTGATTACCCTGCCCGCACCGTCGGCCGATAATCTAGGACTCATGAGGATGAGAGCCCGGGCCACCCTGCTGGCCGCACTCGGTGCGGTGAGCACGCTGGCGCTCGGTGCCTGCTCCGTGACCGCTCCCGAACCGCTCGAGGAGACCCGGCTGGGCTGCCTCGTCTCCGCTCCCGCCGGATTCGACGATCATGCGGCCGGTGCCCTCACACTTGCCGAGACGGAACTGGCCCGCGAAGCCGGTGTCTTCTCCGGCACCTCGAGCCAACGGGTCTCGGGAGGGTCGGCCACCTCGGCGGCCCTGGATCGGATGCACCGGCAGGACTGCGCACTGACCACGGTGATCGGACCCGGCGGTGCCGACGAGCTCGCCGACTTCGCCGCCGCGCATCCGAAGGAGCTCTTCCTCGGGGTCTCCAGCGGCACCGAAGACCTGCCGAAGAACGTGCTGAGCATCGACTTCGACCTCGTCCCGCCGGCGTTCATCGCCGGGTACACCGCGGCCACCGCCTCGGAGACGGGGAAGGTCGGCGTCGTCGTCTCCCACGGGTTCCCGCAGGCCGGGGCCATCCGCAGCGCCTTCGACGCCGGGGTCGATCTGTACAACGACGAGAAGGACGAAGGCGCGGCGACGGTGACGTCCTATCGCAGCACCACCGCCTCGGCAAGCAGGTCGATCTCCGATACCCGCACGGCCGGTGAGGACTATTTCGATGAGTCCTTCGACGATGACGCCGACGTCCTCGTGCCCTTCGGTTCGGCCGCAGCGATGGGGGTGGTGACCGCGGCGGACGAGAAGCGCAAGGATCTGGCCGAGGCCGCCGACGACACCGAGGTCGAGGACGAGAAGAGCCCGATCCTGCCGAAGCTCGTGTGGTACGGCACCGCGGGCGGGTTCTCGCAGTCGATCGTGGCGAGCATCGAACCCAACGTCCGCCGCGGGCTGCGCACGATGTTCCCCGACTGGCCGCAGAGCAAGAACCCCGACGAGGTGGCCCCCGCGCCGAAGCGCGGACCGGAGGAGATCAGCGGCTTCCGCGTCGGTGACCGGGGCTACATGGGCACGCTCGACAACGGCGGGGTCCGCATCATCGCCGAGGACGGGTTCCTCTCCCGCGTCTCCGATGCCGGTCGAGGCATCACGGACCTGCGCGAGCGGATCAAGAGCGGGGATATCGACCTGGAGAGATGATGAACGGCCGACGGCGGTGTCATCGGATAAGCTGAGACGGTGATGAATGTACCCGCCGGCGTCGCCTCCGACGACCCCATCCTGCAGCTGCCCAAAGTGTCCCTCCACGATCACCTCGACGGCGGGCTGCGCCCGTCGACGATGATCGAGCTGGCCGATCAGATCGGCCACACCCTGCCCGCCGCCGACGCGGAGTCGCTGGGCCGATGGTTCGCGGAATCCGCGAACTCCGGTGATCTCGTCCGCTACCTCGAGACCTTCTCTCACACCGTGGCCGTGATGCAGACCGAAGACAATCTGCGTCGCGTGGCCAAGGAATGGGTGCTCGACCAGGTCGCCGACGGCGTGTTCTATGCCGAGGCCCGGTGGGCTCCCGAACAGCATCTCGAAGGCGGGCTGGAGCTCGACACCGTCGTCGAGGCCGTCCAGGACGGGCTCGAAGCCGGTGTCTCGGAAGCTGCCGCCGAGGGCAAGTACATCCGCGTCGGCCAGCTCATCACCGCTATGCGTCAGGCCGACAATTCCCTGGCGATCGCGGAACTGGCCATCCGTCACCGTGAGAAGGGCTCGGAATCCGGTGTCGTCGGCTTCGACATCGCCGGACCGGAGAACGGCTTCCCGCCCTCGGCGCACCTCTCCGCGTTCAACGCCCTCCATCAGGCCTATGTGCCCGTGACGATCCACGCCGGTGAGGCCGCAGGCAAGGAATCCATCCACGAGGCGATCACCATCTGCCACGCTCAGCGTCTGGGCCACGGCGCCCGGATCGTCGAGGACATGGAGATCGTCGATGGAGAGGGTCAGCTCGGCAGCCTCGCCGCGTGGGTCCTCGACCAGCAGATCCCGCTGGAGCTGTGCCCGAGCTCGAACCTGCAGACCGACATCGGCGGCACCATCGCCAGCCACCCGATCACGGGGCTGAAGGATCTCGGCTTCGCCGTGACCATCAACCCGGACAACCGGCTCATGTCCGGCACGTCGATGTCGCGGGAGATGCGTCTGCTCGTCGATGAGGCGGGATGGACGCAGACGGACCTCGAATGGGCCACCGTGAACGCGGTGACCGCTGCCTTCCTGCCGCTGGATGTGCGCGAGCGCATGCTCGACGAGATCCTCATCCCCGGATTCGCTCGGGTGAACATTTGAGTTCTCGCAGTGACCGGTCTGCCGTGCCCGGAGGCTCACAGGATCCTGCCGGGCACGGTGTCCCGACTCCGCGGGCGATGACCCTGGTCGTCGTCGTCCTCGGCATTCAGGCGCTGGCCCTGGTCGGTTCGGCGCTGTCGTTCATCATCACGGCCATCGGCGCGGGTGAGCTGGCCGCATCGCTGGTCGGCCTGGCCGTCATGTTCCTCATCTTCGCGGCCGGAGTCGGTGCCGCGGCACGTGGGGCGTGGCGGCTGCACCGGTGGGCGCGACCCGCGGCGATCGCGTTCGAGCTGCTCGTCATCGTCTTCGCCTTCAGCGTCATCGGCGGATCTCTGTGGCTGGGCCTGGCCTGCCTGCTCACCGCCATCGCCGTGATCATGGGCTTCTTCCTGCCCCCGGTCGTCGAGGCCTACAACCGCGCCCTGGCCGACTGAACCGCTGTGCCGTTCCGGCCGCGGGGACTCCTCACCGCCGGGAAGCGAACTCACCGAGGCGGAGCCGGCGGTGACCATCTCTGCACGCTCGCGGCCTGCGCGGCGATGACTCGCGAGGGAACGACCGAGAACACCGCGTTGCGGACCCGTGCCAACAGCGGGGAGTCGAGCTGGAACATCTGCCCCATGAGACGTGACTTCCGGGCGATCGACTGTGAGCGCGGCCTGCGCAGCGCATCGTACCGGTGCAGGGCCTCACCGAGTTCTGCACGCAGCGCATCACCGCGCTCGGCCAGCGGGGCGAGCAGCGCGGTCAGTGTCGCCGCGTCCTCGAGCGCCTGGCCGCCTCCCTGCCCGAGGTCGGGCGTCATCGCGTGCGCGGCATCACCGAGGAGCACCACCCGGCCCCGATGGAATCGAGCCAACCGGTGGGAGAGGTCGCTGATCGGGGTGCGACGGACCGCCTCGGCGGGGGTGGCTTCGATGAGTTCGGCGATGGGGCGGTGCCAAGCTGCGAACATCGACTCGACGGTCGCCTTCTCATCGGCGAACACGGCGTCCTGGGGCATGTTCGCCACGGCGAACCAGTAGACGCGGCCATCGGCCAGCGGAGCGATGCCGAAGCGGCGCCCGCAACCCACCGATTCCCCGGCGGCACGCCCCAGATCCACCGGCACCGAGGTGATGCCCCGCCACGCGGAATGACCGGAGTACCGCGGTGCGACCGTTCTTCCGGCGACGACTGAGCGGATCCGACTGTGCAGGCCGTCGGCGGCGATGATGAGGTCGAAGCGCTGCTCGGCCGCAAGCTGTGCCTCGGAGTCCGTGCCGACCGCACCCGCGGTGATTGTCAGGGTGCCGTCGGTCGCGGCCGCGACCGCTGCCGCGTCGGTGCGGACGGTCCCCGGTGCCAGAGCCCCGAAGAGGATCCGGTGGAGATCGGCGCGGTCGACGATGCGCAGCGCCCCGACGGAGTCGTTCGGGACCTGGGCGATCCAGCGTCCGTCGGCTCGACGCTGGCCTGCGGCGAAACCTTCGACACTGCGGTCGGTCACGGCGTCGAAGTCCTCGGAGAGGCCCAATGCGTCCAGCGCTGCCAGACCGTTGGCGAAGATCGACAGGCCAGAACCGCCGGCCCTGACTTCGGGAGCGCGTTCGAACACGGTCACCTCGGCACCGGCTCTCTGCAGCCCGACGGCCGCAGAGAGTCCGCCGATTCCGGCTCCGACGATGGCGATCTTCATAGGCTCACGCGACTGGTCTTACTGGAGGTAGTCGCCGCAGGCTTCGGTGAGGAAGTCGCCGGCGACTTCGCCCTCTTCGCCGAGGCTGATCGCCGTCATCTGGATACCCCACCACACGCGAGGTGAGCCGCCCCACTGCTGTCGGAACTCTTCGCGGCGGCCAGGGTCCTCGGCGAGGTCGTCCGCGGCGAGACCGATCCGCTCCTGCGCGTCCTCGGCAGTGCAGCGCTTCTCGTCGTCCGGGCCCTTCGGATCGAGCTCGGGGATGTCCTTGTCGTCGACGTTCTTGAGCGTGAACGCCGAGTTGCCGATCTCCTCGACCTCGAAAGTGCCGTGGAGGAGCAGGAACGGGGAGAGGTCGTCATCGACGCTGCCCGCATCGAGGGTGACGCTGACACTGTCTGGGCTGTCGGCGGTCACGGTCATCTCTCCGGAGTCGGGCACTTCGGGATTGCCGGTGTGGACGTAGACCTTGAGGTAGGCCTCGGACTTCTTCTCGGCCGCCTCGGCGAGGCCCTGCCACAGCGGGTCGGTGTCCTTCGCCCCGCCGGGTGAGGAGTCGACGATGGACACCTTCGGCGCATCCTTGGGTGTCTCGATCGGCGTGACCTCCTCCTTGCTCACCGAAGGGCGGGGCTGGGGGCGGGTCTCCTCGGGAGTCGACACGCAGGCCGTCATCGTGGTCAGCAGCGCAGCGGCGGACAGAAGGGCAAGGGGACGAAGTCGCATGGTTCCTCGAGGTGTCGTCAGGGGCCGTGTGGTGTCAGTCCAGCCTAATGTCCGCCCGTGCCCGAGCGCGGGCGGACGCGCGGCGAAACGGCGAACGGGCCGGCGAAGCACAGAGGGCCTCAGCCGTGGCGGGCAGCGGCGATGAGCGCGCGCAGACTCTCACGCTGGCGGCCGTCTGCATCGAAGTTCGCCTCGTCGAACCAGGCGCGGTATCCCTGCCGCAGGGACGGCCATTCGCTGTCGATGATCGAGAACCACGCGGTATCGCGGTTGCGTCCCTTGACCACGAGGTGCTGACGGAACACGCCTTCGAAGGTGAAGCCGAAGCGCTCGGCCGCCCGCTTCGACGGCACATTGTCGTCATCGCACTTCCATTCGAAGCGGCGGAATCCGGAAGCGAAGACGAGCTCGGCGCAGAGGAAGAGCGCCTCGGTGGCCGCGGCGGTCCGCGACAGACTCGGGCCCCAGAGGATGTGCCCGATCTCGATGACTCCGTTGGCGGCATCGATGCGCATGAGCGCCTGCCGCCCCAGCGCCCGACCGGTGGACCGGTCGACGACGGCGAAGAACAGGGGATCGGGGCTGCCGGCCGCCTCGGCGATCCAGGAATCGAACTCCCCGCGATCGGTCTGCGGAGTCTGCGGCAGGTACCGGAACCGGTCGTCGATCCCGGTCGGTGCCGTGACTTCCGCGAAGAGGTCATCGCCGTGAGCGACCGGATCCAAGGGTTCGAGGTCGACGAATCGACCGTGGATCGTCTCTCGCCGAGGCGGCTGTGCGCCGGTGAAGTCCGTGAGGTCAGCAGGTGGCATGGTCTCAGTCCTCGTCGCTGTCGAATCCGGTGGAGAGTTCTCGCAGCAGGGACGCGAGATTGCGGCTTCCTGCGGCCGTGAGTCCGCTGAGGATCGCCCGTTCCTTCACGAGCAGATCGGCCAGTGCGGAGTCGACGGTGGCGCGACCGCTCTCGGTGAGGTGGACGAGCACCCCGCGTCGGTCTCCGGGATCCGGCCGACGTTCGACCCAGCCGCGGGTGACGAGCCGGTCGATGCGGTTGGTCATCGTCCCGCTGGTGACCAGCGTCTCCTGCAGCAGCGTCGAGGGGGAGAGCTGATAGGGCTCGCCCGACCGGCGCAGGGCGGAGAGGACATCGAAGGCCCATCCCTCGATGCCGTAATCGGAGAAGCTCGACTTCCGAGCCAGATCCAATTGCCTGGCCAATCGCGAGACGCGGGAGAGGATCTCCATCGGAGAGACATCGAGGTCCGGACGCTCACGCCGCCAGGCTGCGACTATTCGATCTACTTCGTCCATGCAACGATTTTACGTCCATATCAAGAATCTTGACGACAAAGATACTTTTTGACGAGACATTGCTTACCCCCAACGTCTATTTGACATGCGCGTTTGGATGGACGGGTGCCTTTGGGAATATGGTTGTCCTTGGTTGTTGCATCCGTCAACGGACCTGCGGGGCCAAACGACCCGGCAGTAGAAACGAAGGAATACACGTGGATCTTTTCGAGTATCAAGCACGTGACCTGTTTGAAAAGCACGGAGTGCCCGTGCTCAAGGCTCAGGTCGCGACGACACCAGAAGCAGCTAAGAAGGCAGCCGAGGAACTTGGTGGCGGAGTCGTCGTCGTCAAGTCTCAGGTCAAGATGGGCGGCCGTGGCAAGGCCGGCGGCGTCAAGGTTGCGAAGGACCCTGAAGAAGCCGAAGCTCGTGCCAAGGACATCCTGGGCCTCGACATCAAGGGCCACATCACCGAAACCGTGATGATCGCCGAGGGCGCAGACATCGCTGAAGAGTACTACTTCTCGGTTCTCCTCGACCGGTCCAACCGCACCTACTTGGCCATGTGCTCCAAGGAAGGCGGAATGGAGATCGAGCAGCTCGCCGAGGAACGTCCCGAAGCGCTCGCCAAGATCCCAGTCTCCGCCATCGACGGAATCGATGCCGCCAAGGCCGAAGAGATCGCCAAGGAAGCAGGCTTCGACGCGGAGACAGCAGCCAAGATCGCCCCTGTGCTGATGTCGCTGTGGACCGTCTTCGAGAAGGAAGACGCTTCCCTCGTTGAGGTCAACCCACTGGTCAAGACCGGTGCCGGTGACATCGTCGCACTTGACGGAAAGGTGTCTCTCGATGAGAACGCCGACTTCCGCCACCCTGACCACGAGGAACTGCGCGACGACAGTGCAGAGAACCCCCTCGAGCTCAAGGCCAAGAAGCTCGACCTCAACTACGTCAAGCTCGACGGCGAAGTCGGAATCATCGGAAACGGTGCTGGACTCGTCATGTCGACACTCGACGTCGTCGCCTACGCCGGTGAGAAGCACAACAACGTCAAGCCAGCCAACTTCCTCGACATCGGAGGCGGAGCCTCTGCAGAGGTGATGGCCAACGGACTCGACGTCATCCTCGGTGACGAGCAGGTCAAGTCGGTCTTCGTCAACGTCTTCGGCGGAATCACCGCCTGTGACGCTGTGGCAGACGGCATCGTCAAGGCTCTCGAAATCCTCGGCGACCAAGCCACCAAGCCGCTCGTCGTCCGCCTCGACGGAAACAACGTCGAAGAGGGACGTGCGATCCTCAGGGAAGCCGCGAACCCGCTCGTCACTCTGACTGACACCATGGACGGTGGAGCCGACAAGGCCGCCGAACTGGCTGCTGCCAAGTAAGGAAAGGTCTTTACATAAATGTCTATCTTCCTGAATTCCGATTCGAAGATCATCGTCCAGGGCATCACTGGCGGCGAAGGAACCAAGCACACTGCGCGCATGCTCGCAGCAGGATCCAACGTCGTCGGCGGTGTCAACGCCCGCAAGGCCGGCACCGCTGTCAAGCACAATGACAAGGACGGCAACGAAGTTGAGCTGCCCGTCTTCGGCTCCGTCTCCGAGGCGATGGAAGCCACCGGTGCTGACGTGTCCGTGGCCTTCGTGCCGCCTGCATTCTCCAAGGATGCGGCCATTGAAGCCATCGACGCCAAGATCGGTCTGCTCGTCATCATCACCGAGGGCATCCCGGTCCAGGACGCAGCCGAGGTTTGGGCTCGCGCGCAGGCCGCAGACAATGCGACCCGCATCATCGGACCCAACTGCCCGGGCATCATCTCTCCCGACGCTGCACTGGCCGGCATCATCCCAGCCAACATCACGAAGAAGGGCAAGCTCGGACTGGTCTCCAAGTCCGGCACGCTGACCTACCAGATGATGTACGAACTGCGTGACCTCGGCTTCTCCACCGCCATCGGAATCGGTGGTGACCCAGTCATCGGCACCACGCACATCGATGCGCTCGAAGCCTTCGAGAATGATCCCGAGACCGAAGCCATCGTCATGATCGGCGAAATCGGTGGCGACGCTGAAGAGCGTGCCGCCGCATACATCAAGGATCATGTGACGAAGCCGGTCGTCGGCTACGTCGCTGGCTTCACCGCTCCCGAGGGCAAGACCATGGGCCACGCCGGCGCCATCGTCTCCGGCTCCTCAGGAACCGCTGCGGCGAAGAAGGAAGCTCTTGAGGCTGCAGGTGTGAAGGTCGGCAAGACTCCGACCGAAACCGCTGACCTCATGCGCGAACTTCTCGCCTGAGTCGTCTTCATCCGATGAAGGGTCCTGGCGACAGGACCTGAAATCACAACAGCGCGGTCACAGTGCGTCCGCTCAGCACACACGCTGGGCAACTGCACCGTGGCCGCGCTGTTGCGTGTCCGCAGGGCGCGCGAAAGCATCACGCGTTGCCCACCGGGAGCAGCAATTCGCACTCGGCTTCGTTTGCCCACCACTCCGTTCGACGAGGACTCCCGTCGGCATCAAACCACCCCTGTGCAACGAGTGGTTGTGGAACGGACTGTGCTCGATGGTTGCGGGACGCTAATCTAAACATGTGAATGACCAGACACCGCTGTCCCAGAACCCACCCGCCGGCCACACCACGACGTTCAGCCCGCCGGCTGTTGACGCCTCCCCGTCGGCCCATCCGCGCAACTTCGGCTCCGACAATTGGGCTGGTGCCCACCCGGAAGTCATCACTGCCATCATCGAAGCCAATGTCGGACATACTCCCGGCTACGGTGGTGATCCATGGACGGCGCGCCTCGGTGAGGTCATGAAGGGCCACTTCGGCCCGTCCGCCCAGGCGTTCCCGGTCTTCAACGGCACCGGCGCCAACGTCCTCGCGCTGCAATCGGCTCTGCCCCGCTGGGCGGCCGTCATCACTGCCGCCTCAGCCCACATCAACTACGACGAAACAGGTGCCCCGGAAAAGGTCGGCGGCCTCAAAATCATCGGCGCCGCAACTCCGGATGGAAAACTGACGTCCGAGATCATCAACAACGCGGTGCTTGGCCGCGGCAACGAACACAATGCTCAGCCACTGGCTGTGAGCATCTCCCAGTCGACCGAATGGGGCACCACGTACACGGCTGAGGAGATCCGAGCGATCGCCGACACCGCGCACGGTCTCGACATGATCCTCCACGTGGACGGCTCCCGACTGGGCAACGCCGCCGCCTACCTCGACACCAGCCTCGGCGCCCTGACCACTGACGTCGGCGTCGACATCATCAGCCTCGGCGGGACGAAGAACGGACTTCTCGGCGCCGAAGCGATCGTCGTCCTCAACCCCGAAATCGGGCAGGGGATGAAGTTCCTGCGGAAGATGAACCTGCAGCTGTCTTCGAAGATGCGGTTCCTCTCAGCTCAGCTCAATGCCCTCTACGGCGGCGACCTGTGGCGCACCTCGGCGAATCACGCCAACACCATGGCCACACGTTTGGCAGATGGTCTCGCCGAGGCGACCGCCACCGGACGTGCACCCGATATTTCGATCGTGGCCAAGACCGAATCCAACGTCGTCTTCGTGCATATGCTCGATGAGGTCGCGGCACGGGCACGGCAGAGCTTCGCTTTCGCCAACTGGCCTATGGCCAAGAATGTCGTGCGCCTGATGTGCGCCTTCGACACCACCGCCGAAGATGTCGATGCCCTCATCGCGGCCATCGTCGAGGCCTAGACAATCACCGCCCGCGGAGCCGACCGGCCGACCTGCCCAGATCGTAGGTCGGTCGGCCGTCGGCACGCCGTGGTCAATCACCCTTGACGTTGACGAGCTGGCGCAGCGTGTGCCTGATCTCGACGAGGGGCGCTGCATCGGCCATCACCTGGTCGATCGGCTTATAGGCCTGTGGGATCTCGTCGATGAACGCGTCCGTGTCCCGATATTCGATCCCGACCATCGCATCACGCAGCTGCTCGTGGCTGAAGGTCTTGCGAGCAGCGTTGCGCGAGTACTGCCGTCCCGCGCCGTGCGGTGAGGAGTTCAGCGACACCGGGTCGCCCTTGCCCTCAACGACGTAGGACGCGGTGCCCATCGAACCGGGAATGAGTCCCGGGCGTCCGGCATCGGCCTCGATCGCACCCTTTCGCGACACCCACACCGTCTTGTTGAAGTGCTTCTCCGACTGTGTGAAGTTGTGGTGACAGTTGATCCGTTCTGCCTCCAGGACGGTTTCATCCATCGTCTCCGACAGCTGCCTGGCCACGCGATCCATCATCTCCTCACGGTTGAGCAGAGCGAAGTGCTGCGCCCACCGCAGCTGACTGATGTAGGCGGAGAACTCCGGCGTATCCTCGACGAGGTACGCGAGGTCCGGGTCGGGAAGATCGATCCACCACTGGTTGTTCAGTCGCGCCGCGACCTTGATGTGGGCAGTGGCGATCTTGTTGCCGACTCCTCTCGATCCCGAGTGCAGGAACATCCACACCCTGTCGGCCTCGTCGACGGAAACCTCGATGAAGTGGTTGCCTGAACCCAGCGATCCCAACTGGTGACGCCAGCGGCCAGCATAGTCAGCGGGGTCGAATCCTGCCTCCGACGCGAGTTCCTCAAGCTCGGCGATGCGAGGCTGAGCCGTGGCGACGATCTTTCGGTTATCGGCACCGGCCGAGGTCGGCACGGCCCGCTCGATGGCCCTCCGCAGGCCGGTCAGGTCGCGGGCTTCGAGATCCCGCTTGGTGAATTGCGTGCGAACCGCGATCATGCCGCAGCCGATGTCGACTCCCACCGCTGCCGGAATGATCGCCCCCAGTGTGGGGATGACAGATCCGACGGTCGCGCCCTTGCCCAGGTGGGCATCGGGCATGAGCGCCAGGTGTGGGTAGATGAACGGCATTCGTGCAGTTGTGTGCGCCTGCTCAAGGGTCTTCTCATCGAGAAGCGATGCCCAGGAGATCAGGCGTTTGCTGAGTTTTTCCATGGTCCTTTCCTGATTTCTTTGCTGTGAGGTTCGAGACCCACATCGCCTAGATCTGGAAAGCCATGGCTGCGAAATGAAAAAAGCCCCGAACCGGTGATCGGTGCGGGGCATGCTGACTTGTGCTGAGTCAGATGTCGCGCCACCGAAGGGTCGACTGATGAGCGGATTCGAATTGATTCGATCCGCTGAGTTCGCGCGACGGGGCGAAAACGTTCATCAATGGTTTCCTTCGGGTGTTCACCGCGCCGAAATAGCGCGGAAGACCGACTATACACGACTCTTCGCTGACTCCGGCAGGAGGGGTGCGTTTACTTGTCAGACTTCGCGGAGAGGACGAAGACCGCGGCAGGAGATGACATGTTGCGTTACTGAATGAGAGTTCAAATTACAAGGTAGGGTGTCATTCGGTACGAATGAAATATTTCTCTGATTTTAAGGATCGGATATATGCCAATGGGAGCTGTTGGGATTCTGATCGCTTTGGTCTACGTGTGTTTCGGTGTGCTTATATTTGCAATACTCTGCACAGGGCTCGTGGTGCTTCTGCGGGTCAACGCTTTGCTCAAAAGGCGTGCTGCATCTTCACTGGACCACGGCCGGCAGGCACCATTGCAAGCCCAGCCGTCACCCGCTCGGGCCCAGCCGTCACCAGAGCAGGCCCAGCCTTCACCAGATTAGGGCCAGTCACACGAATGCATGACGGAAAACCCGCACACCATTGATGCGGTGGACGGATTCTCTATTCGTCGGGGCATCACCGTCGATTAGATGCCCCCGGAGCCAGTGCCGTTGCCGGTACGGGCACCGGTGTCAGTTCTTCTTGTCAGACTTCACGGAGACGACGGGGACATCGGAGTCGAGGATGATGCGCTGGGCCGTCGAGCCCATGATGAGCTTGCCGACGGGGGAGCGGCGACGCGACCCGATCACGATCATGCGGGTGTCCTCGGTCGCCTCGGCGAGGGCGAGGAGTTCCTCAACGGGGTCATTGCCGCGCAGGAACTGCAGAATCTCATGGGAGACCCCGGACGAACGCAGCGCCTCTTGGAGTTCCTCCATGTCCTGATTCGTCGCCACACCGCGTTCGTCGGGAGTTTCTCCGATGCCGGCATTGAGCACGAGCACTGTGTCATCGAAGGCCTTCGCCTGATCGATGCCGAACGTGACGGCAGCTTTGCCTTCGGGTGAGGGGGAATAGCCAACGAGAATTGTCATGGTCTCTCCTGGTGCAACATTGGACGAAGCTCCCTCAATTAGTAGCACATCTACGTGCCGCGACGCTCCTCAGTCCGCCCCAACCTGGACAGGAGAACGGCGCAGACCTGCCGTGCGAATCGGCCGCGCACCTCGGCCGTCCGCGACTGCCTCCAGCCCAGCCAAAACCGGGGTTCGTCCCTCCTGATCAGCCCCTTTGCAGCTGATTAGTTACCGCTCTGCGCAGATAGTAAAGTTGCCCCGGGCAGTACCAGAGCAGTAACTGAACTTGTTGTGAGAGAAGAGAATCGTCAGTGGCAGAGAACAAGAGTGCACAAGCCCCGACTGCGGGCACCAAGGGCGAGCAGAAGTCGGAATGGAAGACGATCAAGTCGATCCTGGCCGCGTCGTCGGGAAATCTGGTCGAATGGTTCGACTTCTACATCTACGCGTTCTTCAGCGTCTATTTCGCCAGCCAGTTCTTCGTCTCCGACAGTGAAGTCGTCTCACTCATGCAGTCGGCCGGTGTCTTCTTCATCGGCTTCCTCATGCGACCCATCGGCGGCTACATCTTCGGCCGCGCAGCTGACAAGGTGGGCCGGAAGAACTCGATGCTCATCTCGATCCTGCTCATGTGCGCCGGCTCCCTCTGCCTGGCGATCCTGCCCACAGCGGCAACGGCAGGGCCCGTGCTGGCTCCGCTCCTTCTGCTTGTCGTGCGCATGATCCAAGGACTGGCTGTCGGCGGCGAATACGGGGCCACCGCGACCTACATGTCCGAGGTCGCCACCGAGGGCAAACGCGGATTCTATTCGTCCTTCCAGTACGTCACCCTCATCGGCGGACAGCTGCTGGCCAGCTTGCTTGCCGTCATCATGACCCACACCATGGGGACGGAGCAGATCGAAGCCGGCTGGTGGCGCCTGCCCTTCGTCATCGGTGCCGTGGCCGCCGTCGTCTCACTGTGGCTGCGCCGCGGACTCGAGGAGACCACCAACGAGGAGACTCGTAAGAACGAGCACTCCGGCAGCTTCCTCGAAGTCCTGCGCCACCCACGTGCCTTCCTCGTCGTCCTCGGCATCACCAGCGTCGGCTCCCTCGTCTTCTACGTCTTCACCACCTACATGCAGAAGTACCTGCTGCTGACCAATGAAGGCACCCCCGGCGCGGAGACCTTCAACAAGGGCACGATCGCTGACATGATGACTCTCTGCCTGCTGGTCTTCATCTTCATGCAGCCCATTGCGGGAAAGATCTCCGACAAGATCGGGCGCAAGAACAACATGCTCATCTTTGTCATCGGCATGGTCATCCTCCCGATCCCGATGCTCAGCCTCATCGGCAGCGCGAAGTCCGTCCTTGTCGCCGGCATCCTCATCGTCGTCACGATGGCATTCATCTCCATGTACACCTCGATCTCAGGCATCGTGAAGGCCGAGATGTTCCCCGCCCACATCCGTGGAATCGGCGTCGGCTTCACCTACGCAATCGGCAACGCGATCTTCGGCGGATCCGCCGAATACGTCGCCCTGTGGTTCACCAACGTGGGCATCGGCTTCTGGTTCGGGGTCTACGTCGTCGTCATTGCCATCGTCGGGCTCGTCGCGGTCCTGTACATGCACGACAACCGCAAACACTCGACGATCGACAACGCCGGATCCTCGGCCTACCAGCGCATCGGTAACTGAGGCCGGGGTCGAGTCCGACTAGACTGTTCGAATGCCTTCATCCCTGCTGTCTCCGGATTCTTCTGCCCGCCAACGCAGTCATGATCTGCTGGAACAGTTTCCCGAACTCGCTGAAGTTCCGGGATTCCCTCAGGCCAGGATCCTCACCGAGTATGTGCTGGGTCGACGCAGCGGTGAGCTCGATGCCTCGGGGCGAGCCACGGACGGAACGTTCGTAGCCGCCGAGGTGGTCGCCGGACTTCCGCACGAGATGCTCGTCGTCGATGACGCCCAGGGGCTGCAGTCGCGTCTGCTGAGTCAGATCGCACCCGTGCGCACGTACAACGACCGGATCGATGAGGCGCATACCGTCGCCGAGGTGGCAGATCGGACCAGCCCCATCGACGATCTTGCTGCCTTCACCCCCGAACGGGATGAAGTCTGGGCGGTCGTCAACGCACCCAAGGCCACCCACGCCTTGGCCGAAACCATCGCGGCCATCCAGGCGCACGTGTCCACGATCATCGTCATCGGTCGCAGTGACTCGATGAGCCGAGCCGTGAACAAAGAACTTGCCCGCGGCTATGCTCGCGTCGATGTTTCACCGGGTGTGGGCAAACATCGAATGATCATCGGCAGCCGACCGTTGTCCTCGCCCAGCCTGCCGACCTACCCCAGGCGCAGCACCATCGACCATCCGGCCACAGGTGTGCTCCAAGTCAGAGCGCACGGGGCCTGCTTCTCCGGGATCAAGAGTGATGAAGGCTCGACCGCCTTGCTCACAGCGCTGGCCGCCGAGACTAACTCTGGTGAACCTCAGGCCGTCGAGGCGATCGCCGGTCCCTCGAAATCCGTCCTTGATCTGGGGTGCGGCAACGGATGGCTGCTCTCGGCTGCCTTGAAGCTGATGCCGGCGGCGACAGGCGTCGGCGTGGACGTGTCGAAGGGGGCGGTCGCCTCGGCGAGGGAGACGGCGGAGGCGAACGGACTTGAGGTGGAGACTATCCTCGCCGATGCCACAGATGCGCAGGCTCTAGCCGGCGGGCACGATCTGATTCTGCTCAATCCGCCCTTCCACCAGGGCACGACCATAGAAACCGACACCGCTGCTGGGCTCATGCGCGCAGCGGGAGAATTATTGGCTCCGGGTGGTCAGGTCTTCACCGTCTACAACTCGCACCTGGACTATCGCGACACCTTAGAACGTGTCATCGGACCCAGCGAGCAGGTTGCGCGCACCAGCAAGTTCACGGTCATCCGCTGCCACTCTCGTTGACGGACGTTTCCTGGGGTGAGGCCTGCGTCTGTCCCTGATTCTGCTGTGAGGCTTGCGCTTGCACCTGCGCCGACGAATGATGCTGGCTGCGGGCTCGGCTATTTCTGGTCAGGAGCAGAATCGCTTCCCAAATTACCGTCGTGAGGATGAACGGCAAGGTCACTATCCAACACATGACGGCCAGCGCCGCCTTGGCCACCCAGCCTTCTTCCCCGATCTGCGACCAGACCGATACTCCGACGCTCAGGATCACGAAAATCCCCGTGAGCGTGAGAACAATGAAGAAGGTAACTTTGGCGGCCTTTGAAAACGGTGACATCTATTGCTGCCTCTTCCTTTGCGGCGATTGTCTGCACAGGTCTGGGAACGCGCTCTGATCGTAGCCGGTGCTAGCCGCCGACAGCACCGAACCGCGCCGACAGCACTTCGGCCGTGGCCCCGACGCGGGCCGCAGCCACCTGACGGGGAGGCCCTTCGGCGACGATCTGACCACCGTCGGGGCCAGGGCCTGGGCCCATATCGATGAGCCAGTCGGAACCGGCGGCGAGTTCCATGTTGTGATCGGCGATGAGGATCGTATCTCCCTCGTCGACGATCTGGCGGAAGAGCTGACCGAGGGTCCGTGCATCACTGGGGTGGAGGCCGTTGGCGGGTTCGTCGAGGATGAACAGTGTGCGCTCACGTCGTTTCCTGGCCCGCATCACCGCGGCCAGGCGCAGACGCTGCGCCTCACCACCGGAGAGTGTCGCCGAGGACTGGCCGAGCAGCAGGCCGCCCAGACCAACCCTCTGCAGAACCTCGAAATGGGCGACGAGACCGAGGCGTTCGGCGAACACCGTCGCCGCCGCATCGATCGACAGATCGAGGACATCCGCGATGGTCAGCTCCTCGACCGTGACCTCGAGTGTCTCCTCTATGAATCGGCGGCCCTCGCATTCGGGGCAGGTGCCGCTGGAGGCCGGCAGGTGGACGAGATCGATGGTGATGATGCCCAGCCCTTCGCAGCGGGGGCATCGTCCGCGGGCCGTGTTGAAGGAGAACTGTGAGGCGGTGAAACCTCGGCTGCGCGCCAAAGTGGTCTTCGCGAACAGGCTGCGGATCTTATCGAAGATGCCCAGGTAGGTGCCGATGACCGATCGCGGGGACCGGCCGATGGTGGACTGATCGAAGCTGACCACCCGGTCGAAGACTTCGAGCCCGGAGGCGTCTGCCCCGGTAATATCTCCTCGCTCACCATGACCGCCACCACTGCGGGGCATCGTCGGCGGCTCCTCCTCACCGTCGAACAGGGAAGCTCCAGCGCTCCTGGCCAGTGTTGCGACCGATCGCAGCGCCGAGCTCTTACCCGCCCCGGAGACTCCTGTCAGAGTCGTGAGACCACCGATGGGAAAGGACAGTGCCAGACCGCGAAGATTGTTCGTCGACAGTCCTGTGCACTGGGCCCAGTCCCCGAACTCCTGGGGTGCGCGCCAGGGTTCGCTGGGTGCTTCATTGCGAAGGCGGACGGCGGTTGAGCTCTCCCCATCGAGCGCCTCGGTGACGGGGCCAGAGAACATCAGCTGACCTCCCCGGTCGCCGCCGCCGGGACCGAGCTCGACGACCCAATTGCAGCGGCGCACCAGCTCCATATCGTGTTCGACGAGGATGACCGTATTGCCGGCATCGCGCAGAGCCTCAATATGGGTGAAGAGGTGGTCGGTGTCCTTGGGGTGCAGTCCGGTGGAGAGTTCGTCAAAGACGTAGACCATGCCGTGCAGGCCGCTGTGCAGATGGGCTGCCAAGCGCAGTCGCTGCAGCTCGCCGGGGGAGAGGGTAGCAGCCGAGCGGTGAGGTGGAAGATAGCCGACGCCGAGGCGCTCGATGACTGCCGTTCGTTTGTCGAGTTCGTCGAGGAGGACCTGGGCGGCGTCATCGGTGGCGTTGGCGAATCGCTTCGCCTGAGTGTGGCCCCGGTCGAGGTCGGTCGTGATGGCCGCGTGGATTGAGACTGCCAGCTCCGTGAGACTGCGGGTGGCCACCTCGGCGATGTTCGCACCATCGATCGTCACCGACAGGGCTGCCGGGTTGATGCGGCTGCCGTGGCAGTCGGGGCAGAGTTCGTGGCTGAGGTACTCTTCCGTGCGTGCCCTCACCGTCTCGCTGCCGGTCGTGACCATGGTGTCGAGCAGGTACCTGCGGGCGCTGCGGAACTTTCCTGTGTATTCGCGGGCCACGTGGTCGAGCATCTTCTCCGGTTTGACGGTCACCGATGGTGTGTCCTCCGTGGTCAGCAGCCAGGTGCGGGTGTCAGCGGGCAGGCGCTTCCAGGGTATGTCGACGTCGATTCCCAGTGCCTCGACAAGGTGCTTGAAGTTCCGACCCAGCCAGCCTCCTGGCCACGCGGCGATGGCGCCCTCGCGAATTGTCAGTGACTCGTCGGGTACGGCCGTGCTGAGGTCGAGATCATGGATGCTTCCCTTCGCCGCACACGTCGGGCAGGCACCCTCGACGGTGTTGGGGAGAAGGCCGAAGCGAGGAGACGCCCCTGGTTCGCAGGGTAGTCACCGAAGCGGGAGAAGAGCACCCGCAGCAGATCAGATACCTGCGACAGGGTGCCCACGCTCGAATTCTCCGGGGGCGTCGACACGAGCTGCTTTACCGCGATTGCGGCAGGGAGGCCCGTAATTCGGTCGACCTGGGGCGCAGAGACCGCGCCGAGGAGGTGACGGGTGAACGGGGAGACCGATTCGAGGTAGCGGCGCTGGGCTTCGGCGTAGATGGTGTCGAAGGCCAACGACGACTTGCCCGAGCCCGACACGCCACAGATGCCGATGAGCTGCCTGTGCGGCAGAGAGACGGAGAAACCGGACAGGTTGTGCTCGCGAGCGCCGACGACGCCGATCTCTTCGGTCATGAAATGGCCACTTCCTCTCGTCCGGGTGCAGCGATGAAGCTGCACCCGGACCAGGCTACGCGGTCAGCGGTTCGCTCGGTGGGCGCGCCACGTGCTGATCTGATCCCAGATGACGATCGCCCAGATTGCGATGACAGTGATGATCTGCTGCACCTCGGCGCTCGAAGCGGATGTGAGGTCCGGGTGCAGCACCTGCTGTGTCAGCAGGGCGATCGTGAGGAAGACGGCCATCGCCACGTCGAGGACCACGCCGGTGATGATCAGCACGGCACTGGTCGAAGAACGGGCCAGCTTGATGACTTCGATGACGGCCATGAGGGCCAGGAAGCCCCAATAGCCGAGCAGCCATCCTGACCCCAGGTCGGGGTTGATGAATGTCTCGCCGTTGTTGAGATGCCCGACGTATACAAGCGACGTCGGGATGAGCGGGATCAGCGCCAGAAGGACGAGGAAGATCAGGTTCAGGATCGCCTCGGCGCGGATCTGCGAACCTCTGACGTCCTTTCGGTGCAGATCATCGACT
The DNA here is from genome assembly GCF_014897515.1 of Brevibacterium sp. FME17. Taxonomy (NCBI): domain Bacteria; kingdom Bacillati; phylum Actinomycetota; class Actinomycetes; order Micrococcales; family Brevibacteriaceae; genus Brevibacterium; species Brevibacterium sp. FME17. Next base: position 26,135 of record NZ_JABUYD010000005.1, on the reverse strand, counting down.
CTCCACGGCTCTGACTTGGACCCGGGCAGCTTCTCTGCGGCTCCTCCGTCTTTGTTGCGATCACCGAGCCCGATGAGGATGGTGATGGCGGCGAAGGCGGTCAGCAGGGCCGTGATGGTGCTGCCGATCGTCTGACCCAGCAGTGCACCGAGTTGGACCTGCGGCGTCGAGCCGATATGCACGATGACATTGGTGAGCACGGACAGCGCAGCTACGGCCGGCAGCACCCACCGTAGCGACCAGATGAAGAGCGGATACGAATTCGGTCCGATGAGATGCTGCGATGAGTTCGTGTACTCCCGCGAGAGCAGAACCGGGTCGCCGAGCTCTTCGAGTACCTCGCGTTCGGCAGCAGCGGTCTGCGAATCGGTCGACGGGCTGCCGTCACCCAGTCGGTCCTCAACCATGTCATTGATCGTCGCCTTGATCTCTGCGGCGATGTCGTCGCGCGACTTCTCGGGCAGATGGCCGATCACTGTGTCGACATAGATGTCAGTGAGCGCACTCATGGTGTGCCTTCCTTCCAGAGTTTCGTAATGCTGGTGTTGAGTTCCAGCCATTGGGAGTGGAGTGCTGCGGCGACATCGGCGCCGCTGGTGGTGACGTTGTAGTACTTGCGCGGACGAGCCTGCTCGGTGTTCCACTCGGCGCTGAGCAGCCCCTGCTTCTCAAGTCTTCGCAACAGTGGGTAGAGAGTGTTCGCCTCTGTCGCGATGCCGGCCTCGGTGAGTGTGGTCAACAGCGAGTACCCGTACTGCGGCTGACGACAGGCGACGAGGCTGGCGAAGACGACGGTGCCTCGTCTCAGCTCTTGTTCGTGGGTCGCCAGTGCCTGTTCTTCATCCTCGTTCATGCTTCACACAATAGTGTGTGTCACACACTATTGCAATAGGCAGGGTATGGGGTTTTCGGACGCGCAGGCCCTGGGGGTGGAACTGAGCGGATGGCCGCAGTGCTTCACTAGACTGCCCGTTATGGAGTGCAAAAAGTGGATCCTATTCGACATCGGTGGGGTGCTTGAGGTCGTCGACGATGACGCCTGGCCGCAGAAGTTTCAACGTAGGTGGCAGGCACGATTGGGCTTCGATCCCGAGGAGTACAAGGAGCGCATCGATCGAGCTGCGCTCCCTTTCATCGATCTCTCGCCTCAAACAGAATCCGCGTATTGGGAAGGAGTCGGCCGGGCTCTCGACATGGATCAGGCGACAGTTGCAGAGATGCGAGCTGAGATGTGGGATCAGTACTGTGGCATTCTCAACGTCGAACTCATGGATTTTGCGCGTGGTTTGCACCCGAATGCGGGAGTCGCGATCCTTTCGAACTCGGTTGACGGGGCGCGTGAGGAAGAAGAACGACGCTACGCCTTCTCTCGCGTATTCGCTCCGATCATCTACAGCCACGAAATCGGAGTGGCGAAACCAGAAGCTGCGGCATATCGGTCTGCGCTGCAGGCGATGGACGCGGAGCCTGATCAGGTGTTCTTCATTGATGACCATTCCGAGGCGGTAGCGGGTGCGGCCGCCGTCGGAATTCGCGGAACTCTTCATGTGGGCAATGCCGCGACGATCGAGAAGATCGAAGACTTCCTAGGGCGACCATGACTGACGCAATTCTCGAACGATTCTGGACGAATGCGCGACGTGCGGTGCCGACCCTTCCCGAAGCTGTACCGGAAGCGTGGGCGATCGGTGCGACTGAATCACAGGCCGACGAACTGTTGGCGCTTGTCCTAGAAGGGGTGAAGACGGGAACCGCAGCCGCAATGCAGGATTTGCTGGCTGATGGTGAGGCGGTTCCGAAGGTCGGTCAGGTCAGCGTGATTCTCGATGGCAGAGATCAGCCACGAGCCGTCATCGTCACCACGGCGGTTGAAATCGTGCCGTTCACCGAGGTCAGCGCCGAGCATGCGCGCTCCGAAGGTGAAGGAGATCGAACTCTCGCAGCCTGGCACGAGATCCACGAGGAATTCTGGCGCGAGCACGGTCGGGGTGCCGATGGGTTCAGCGAGGACATGCTCGTTGTGTGCGAACGGTTTCGGCTGATGTACGCACAGTGGCCACACACATAGGCGCAGAGATCACTGAAAGGATTCGACTGCCGCCACCTCGTCGATGGCTGGCTCCGAGAGCTCGGTTCGGCGCCCCTTCGCATCCGCAGTCGTATTCCGTGGAGTTCTGCCCATAGACAACGCGTCGGCGATCACGAAGGGTAAAGAACTCTTTGGGTGTTCGTGAGTAAAATGATCGTCAGCCGTTGCTTCAACTCGAGAAGAGGGCAATATGTCTAAGCAGTATGCAGTGGTTGGATTCATCATCGGTCTTGCGGTCTCCGCCGGGATTTTCATCCTCTTGATACCTGGCCTGTTCGACATGGCCTCTCCCAGGCATATCTGGTCCAGCTGGGTGTTTTTCGGTATTGCCGTTGCCTGCGGTGCAGGTGCGCTGCTGACTCGGCGCCGGTCCAGGTGACCTCGGCGGGGCGAAGGCATCACTGCTCAGATTCGGCCAACTCCACCTCATCGAGGGCGAGCTCGGAGGGCTGAGTTCGGAATCCCTTCGTGGTGAAGGCGAGAATCACGGCTCCGATGACAAGCCAGCTGCCACCCAAGGTGACCGCGTGGACATCGAGCTGGGTGAGCAGGAAGGCGATGACGATGACGCCGATGATAGGGCAGATCAGATTGAGCAGGATTCCGTGGCGGCGACCAGCCTGACGCTCTTTGGCCCAGTGGACGATGACAGAGACGTTGACCATGATGAAGGCGAGGAATGCGCCGAAGTTGATGAACGACGTCGAGGTGGCGACGTTCATGAAGATGGCGATGAGGCCGATGACGGCAATCGCCAGCAGGGAGAGCACCGGGGTGTGGAAGCGCGGGCTGAGCTTGCCGAAGAAGCGTCGCGGCAGCACACCGTCACGCCCCATCGCATAGAGGAGACGGCTGCCAGCCGCCTGAGCCGCGATTCCCGAGGTGAACTGAGCGATGACGAGGGCGGCAAGGAAGATGGCACCGAAGAGGTGACCGCCGATCCTGCGCGCGATCTCGAATGCCGCGGCGTCGGAGTTCTCGAAGACTCCACCGGGATGGACCAGCTGCACAGCGTAGGCGACGACGACGAAGATGCCGCCGCCGATGACCGCGATGAGCATGATCGCCTTGGGAACGGTGCGCCGGGGGTCGATTGTCTCCTCGGTGAACGTGGTCACCGCGTCGAAGCCGAGGAATGAATACGCGGCGATCGCAGCACCGCCGCCGATCGCAACGAGGCTCGAATTGACGCCGGTGAATGGTGTGGCGCTGAAGAGCCCGGTCGCACCGTGCGTGCCGAAGACGTCGGCCAGCGACAGAACCACGAAGAATGCGATGATGAGGATCTGGAATGACATGAGGATGAGATTGACACGGTCGGCGACCTTGATCCCCACGATATTCAGCACAGTGGTGAGGATGATGAACCCAATGATCCACACGGCCATCGGCACCCCGGGGAACTGCGCCTGCAGGTACGAACCTCCGATGAGCCAGATGACCATCGGCAGGAACAGGTAGTCGAGCATGGTGGCCCACCCGACGAGGAATCCGACCCTTCCATCGATGGTCTTGCGAACATAGGTGTACGCGGACCCGGCGACAGGAAAGGCCGCGGCCATGCGCCCATAGCTGTTGGCGGTGAAGAGCATGGCGACAAGGGCGAGCAGGTAGGCGCTGGCGCTTGCGCCGCCGGTCTCGGAGGCGATGACGCCGAAAATCCCCAGCACGATCAGCGGCGTGAGATACGCGAGGCCGAAGATGACGAGCGAGGGCAGCTTGAGGGTCCGTTTGAGCGTGAGCGTGTCTGACATGATTACTCCATTGTTCTCAGTGATGACATAGAGCCGCCGAGGCGGTCCGCCGGTTGATCGGGATTCTGCGCTGAGGCTGAACTTTGGGTCAGTCGTGGCCGCGATAGTGGGGCGACCACCGCTTGGGTTCGATGTGACCGGCATAGAGCGGCAGTGGGATCGGTGCGTCTTCTGGGGTGAACTGCGACCAGATTCGGTTGGTGCCAGCCGTTCCCCGAGCTCGTACCCGTTGGATGTGGCCTGGATCCATGTCAACGATGAGGGTGTCTTCACCCGGTCCAGCCTCGGCGAGGACATGCCCTTCGGGGTCGACGGCGATGCTGTGGCCACGACCAACAGGTTCGGCACAGTTGACGCTGAGCATGTAGACCTGATTGACGATCGCATTGGCGCGGGCGAGGACGAGTTCCTGGTTGCGGTCTTGGCTGGTCGTCTTGACGATGTTGATGATCGCGTCGGCGCCCATCCACGCCAGGTGGCGAGAGTGTTCGGGGAACCAGGCGTCATAGCAGTTCGACAGACCGAGGACGCCGTGACCATCGATCGGGGCGACGACGAATTCCGTGCCGGGCCGGTGTGGTTCGAAGGGCCGCCACGGAAACATCTTGCGATAGCTGGCGGTCAGTCTGCCGTAGGGGGAGAAGAGCAGCTGAGTGTTGTACTGCCCATCGGGGCCGTCGTCCTCGCCGATGCTTCCCGGGCACAGCCAGATGCCGAACTCTGCGGCGACTTCACCGATCCTCGCCACAAAGGGGTCATCGAGGGGCGTTGCCATCAGTGACAGCGCGGCCGGCTGTTCATCATTCGGAAGGTGATCGACTCCCTGGAGGTGGAGCTCCGGATAGACGAGCATGTCGAGCTCAGGATGGAGTGCGAGCGTGCGTTCGACGTCCGCGTGCAGCTCGGCCAGCGCGTTCGAGCCGTGGAGCGGGGCGCGCTGAGCAAGTCCGACACTCAGTTCTCTCTGTGGCACTGGCAGCTCCTTCGCTCAACATAACTGTTCATTTTGAACACTATAAACTTGTGAGCCGATAGACTCAACACATGGCGGGAAAAAACTCACGTGCGAACCGGAAGACTCACGAGGTCGACCAGGCTCTGTTCACGGCTCCGGGGTCTGCTGCGGTCACACGGCTCTCAGCCGTTGACACCGTCCGGGCTCGAGTTCTCCTGTCCATCGAGCACGCGCTGCTGGCGCCGGGAAGCAAGCTGCCTCGGACCGAACACATCGCAGGGGGCCTCGAAGTCAGCCACATCACTGCTCGCCGTGCCCTGGAGAGCCTGGTCGACGACGGAGTCCTGGTGCGCCGCCGCGGACGCGGGGGTGGAACCTTCGTCGCCGACGATCCGCCGGCGCTCAATGATTCCTCGGTCACGGCCTATCGGGCCGACGAGCAGGCGATTCTTCGGCTCATCGATCAACGCAGCCTGATGGAGAGCGCGATCGTCGTTGCAGCCGCACAGCGAGCGACAGCGACGCAGTGCGATGAACTCGACGACCTCATTCTGCAGTCGAAGAACGCCGCCGATTGGCACGAGCACCACATCCCCGATACTCGCTTCCACCGCCTGTGTGCCGAGATCAGCGACCTTCCGGAAGTGCCCACCTATCTCGCCTGCTATGAGGCGCTGACCAAGTACTTCGTCCCCTATCCGCAGGAACAGCTCGATGAGGGACGCGACCATCATGCCCGGCTCGTTGCAGCCTTTCGCGCCCACGATCCGATGGCGGCCGTCGATATCGCACGCGTTCACGTGGATGCTCTGCGTCGAGAGATGTTCGTCGGCCTCGGCCACTGATCATGACACTGAGGCGCCCGCTGTGAGGCAATCAGATTATTGGACGCTCATCCATGCCGAACGCGCTCGCCTCGTGAGTCTCCTTGACGGCCTCGCCGCAGACCAGTTGCAGGTGCAGTCGCTGTGATCTGATTGGAGTGTCGAGCAGGTGGTTGCTCATCTCAGTGCCGCTGCGAATACCGGCAGGTGGGCATGGATTCGCAGCATCGTCGCCGCCGGATTCAACCCAGCTGAGCACAATGCTCGCCTGCTGTCGCGATACCAGGGGCGCACCCCTGAAGAGACTCTCGCGAACTTCCGCGACTCGACCACTATCACGATTGCTCCGACAAAGGACTATCCGGCATGCCTCGGCGAGGTGATAGTCCACGGCCAGGACATCGCTGAGCTGCGAGGGTTGGCTCTCGTCCCTGAGCGGGCGGCGCTTCTGGAGGTCGCTCGCTACTTCGCGCAAAAAGATTTCGCGGTCAACAGCAGAACACTTGTCAATGGTCTGTTGCTCGAGGCCGAGGCCGCCGAGGAGCTGCGTCATTGCATGAGCTGAGCACTAGGCCGCTTTCCAATCACGGCCCACCGACGATGCCGATTGTGGCGAGAATGAACCCGATGAGCTGCAGTGATGCTCGCGCGATCTGGAAGGCGTCCCAGCGACGGCGCATGGCGACGAAACCCTTCGGTGCCGTCTTCTCGGTGATGCGACCGGTGCGCAGGTTGATCGGAACATTGCCGATGATCGTGACGATGAGCGCGATGCTGAGGCTGATGGCCGCGAAGGCAAGCCATGCCGAGGGGTCGTTGATCGCGACGACGATTCCGAGGGCGGTTGCAATTGTCATCCCGATGGGCATGACGCGTCCGAAGGTCTTGAGTAGCCCCTTTTCGAACGTCAGCTGGTCTTCGGTTTCCAGTCTGCGAATGACCGGGTGGACGAGGGTTGCTGAGCCGAATTCTGCCGAACCGACGAATCCGATGACCAGGATGGCCGCGATTTCGAGGATGTCCACGATATCTCCTAATGGGTAGTGGAACTATCTATAATGGATAGTAGTAGTATCTGCACTGGAAGTGCAATACCCCGAAGGAGATTCGTATGGCGGAAGCGAGCGAGATGCGCATGGCCGAACTGGCGCGACGTTCGGAGCTGAGCGTGCCCACGATCAAGTACTACCTGAGGGAGGGGCTGTTGCAGCAGGGCAGACGCACCAGTGTGAATCAGGCGGTCTACAGCGATGCTCATCTGGAAAGACTTCGCTTGGTCCGTGCCCTGACCGCGGTGGCCGGACTGCCGCTGTCAAAGGTTGGTGAGGTGGTGGCAGCAGTGAGCGGAGAGCCGACGGTCATCGACGCCATGGCCGTGGCTCAGGACGTTCTCCTCGGCGATGGTGCGCAAGAGGGAGCCACACAGGCAGATGTTAAGATCTCAGAAGTGCTCGATCGCGTAATCGCCGAACGGGGATGGCGTTGCGAACGGACCTCGCCGGCCTATCGTGCGGCGGTGAATGCCGTCGATGAGCTTGACCAAGAAGGGCTCGCTGTCATCCTCGATCGCCTCGGTGACTACGCAGAGTCAGCGGAACTTGTGGGGCGAATCGATCTCGAGACCATCGATGAGGTGGAAGGGCTGGAGGAGAAGGTGCGCGGCGTTGTGCTGGGCAGCGTCCTGCGACGTCCGCTTCTCGAGGCGCTGGTTCTCCTGGCTCAGCAGCATTTCGCTCAAGAGCACTTCGCCCAGGACGTCACAGACCCTTCGGCTTCGCGTCGTAGGTGAGCCAGTTGGTCTTCGTCGCCACCTTGTCATAGAGGACCTGAGCTTGAGCATTGTCGTCGGCAGTGATCCAGCGGACGACCGAACGACCCTCGTCCGCGGCGATCTCCTTGAGACGGGCGATGAGCGCGCGTCCGGATCCCGTTCCGCGAGCCTCGGGATCGGTGAAGAGGTCATCGAGCCAGAGACCGACCGTGCCGGTCGACGGACGCGAGAATCTCCGGAAGTCCGCGATTGCGACGATACGGCCATCCGCCTCGGCGACCAGGCCTTGGCACTCGTGTGCTGTGTCCATGAGCCAGCCCCACACCCGGGAGACGATGTCCTCGGATTCCGGCAGGTGATAGAACTCGCGGTAGCCGCGGAAGAGCTCACGCCAGTGAGCCTCGTCTGTCGGTTCAACAGGGCGAACGGAAGTGGTCGACGAATCTGCCATGACTGTCCGTACCTTTCCTCATAGTTCTGCGGGGTGACATGTGAGCGCTGAAAGGCGACATGTACTGCAAGAGTATGTGAAAAAGCCCCTGGCCGGGAGGATGTCTCCCGAACCAGAGGCCGTTTTCCGCTGTGTACGCGAGGGGGGACTTGAACCCCCACGTCCGCAGACACTGGAACCTAAATCCAGCGCGTCTACCAATTCCGCCACTCGCGCGCGTCGTTCCCAAGATTAGCAGGGCGAGGGCGAGTTGCTGAAAACGATCACGCGGCGCTGGAGATCAGGCAGCGTCGATTCCCAGTGCTTTGCGCACACGGGCAACGTGACCAGTGGCCTTGACGTTGTACTGGGCCAGTTCCACATTGCCTTCGGCGTCGATGACGAGCGTCGAGCGGATGACGCCCTGGACGACCTTGCCGTAGTTCTTCTTCTCGCCGAAGGCACCCCACTCTTCCATCATGGTCTTGTCGGGATCGGAGAGGAGATCGAAGTTCAGGCTTTCCTTCTCAGCGAACTTCTTCAGCTTCTCCGGCTTGTCCGGGGAAATGCCCAGGACGACGAGGCCAGCGGCCGATAGTGCCGAGAGCGAATCACGGAAGTCGCAGGCCTCGGTGGTGCAGCCGGGGGTCATGGCGGCGGGGTAGAAGTAGACGACAACTCGCTGTCCCTTGAATTTGCTCAAGGTCACGGACTTGCCGTCCTGGTTGCTCAGGGTGAAATCCGGGGCGGTGTCGCCGACTGACAGACGTGGCATAGGGTCTCCTCTTCTCGTTCGGAACATCTCCGAGGTTCTCAGTTCAGTGACTACTCTAGTCCGAGACCCCGACACAGATCATGCTCACTCGATGCGCGCGATGACCTCGCCGACAGCAACCACGTCGCCGACCTTCGCGACCTGCTTGAGTGATCCTGCCACGGGAGCCTGGACTCGGGTCTCCATCTTCATCGCCGATAGCACTGCGACATCGTCACCCTCGGCCACCTCGGCGCCGTCGTCGACCAGATAGTCCACGAGGCTGCCGGGCACCGGCGCGGTTACAGCGCCCGCGCTTCCTTCGTCTCCCGTCGCCGAGGTGGCTGTACCGTTGGCCGCGGATGTGCCCTGACCGGTCCCACCGGCCGAACCGAGGGCGACCAGCAGTCCGGCAGGCAGCCCGATGGTGGTGAGCTTCCCGTCGATTTCGATATCCATGCGCTGCAAATCAGCGCCGGCCACGGGTGCGGGACGATCCTGGGTCTCGAAGCGCGGCAGCAGCTCGGATTCGATCCATTGTGTGTGAATGCCGGCCACACCGTCGTCGCCGAGACCGGTGAACGCCTCATCGGTCAGGATCGCCAGCGAACACGGCAGAACCGTCGCCGGTCCCTGGACCGTGAGTTCCTTCGCCGCGACCACGGTGCGGGCGATGGCGCCGGCCCGATCGGGGCCATGGACGATGAGCTTGGCGAAGAGGGAGTCAAACGCCGGCTGCACGGTGTCACCGGCGCGGACTCCGGAATCCCAGCGCACACCGGGACCGCCGGGCACGGTGAGGACATCGATGCGTCCCGGTGTGGGCAGGAATCCACGTCCCGGGTCCTCGGCGTTGATGCGCAGCTCGATCGCATGCCCGCGCGGCTGCGGGGTCACGTCCAGCGAGAGTCCCTGACCGAAGGCGATGCCAAACTGTTCGGCGACGAGATCGACCCCGGACACCGCCTCGGTGACAGGGTGTTCGACCTGCAGCCGGGTGTTGACCTCGAGGAATGTCATCGTGCCATCGGCGGCGAGCAGGAACTCGACGGTGCCGGCACTGCGGTAGCTCACCTCGGCGCAGATCGCCTCGGCCGAACGGTGCAGACGTTCACGCTGGTCAGCGGTCAGCCCCGGGGCGGGTGCCTCCTCGATGAGCTTCTGGTTGCGGCGCTGGGCCGAGCAGTCACGATCACCCACGGCCACCACGTGGCCTACTCCGTCGCCGACGATCTGAACTTCGAGGTGGCGGGGACGCTCGAGGTACTTCTCGACGAAGCACTCGGACCGACCGAAAGCCTCCACGGCCTCGCGGGTGGCCGATTCGAAGGCATCGGCTACTTCGGTCAGGTCATGGACGATCTTCATTCCACGACCGCCGCCGCCATGCGCGGCCTTGATGATGATCGGCAGACCATGTTCGGCGGCGAAGTCCTCGACCTCGCTCGCGTCCTCGAGGGGACGGTCGATGCCCGGGGCCAGGGGAGCGCCGACTTTCTGTGCCAGTTGACGTGCGGTGACCTTGTCACCCAGCGCCGTGATCGTCTCCGCAGTGGGCCCGATCCAGATCAGGCCGGCGGCCTCGACGGCGGCGGCGAAGTCCGCGTTTTCGGACAGGAACCCGTAGCCGGGGTGGACGGCTTCGGCCCCGGATGCCTTGGCTGCGGCGATGATCGCGTCGATGTTGAGGTAGGTTTCGCCCGCGGTGGTTCCCGGCAGCCCGTAGGCTTCATCCGCCAGCTGAGTGTGCAGAGCATCGGCATCTTGGTCGGCGTAGACGGCCACCGAGGTGTGCCGGTGCTCGGCGCAGGCACGGATGACGCGGACGGCGATCTCGCCGCGGTTGGCGATGAGGATGGTCGACATGATTCAGTGTCCGTTCTCAGAGGAATGGGGTGAGGGGGCGGTGCTGGTGACGTCGCGGCCGGTGTTCGTATCGCCGCGGTCAGTGCTGTTCTCACCGGTGTCATCACCGGTCACGAACCGCAGCTTCACACCCGGTGCCAGCTGCGCGGCGAGGTCGGTGTCATCGATGCTGGCGATGATCGGGTAGCCGCCGGTGAGCGGATGGTCGGGCCCGAAGAGCACAGGCTGCCCGTTCGGTGGGACCTGGAGTGCCCCGGTCACTGCGCCCTCACTGGGCAGTTCCCCGGCGCGGGCGCGTTCGAGTGGGACCTCGCCGCTCAATCTCAGACCGACTCGGTCGGACTCGTGGGTGACCGTCCACTCCTGGGACAGCAGAGTCTCGACGCCGCTTGAGGTGAACCAGCCATCGCGTGGGCCCAAGGTCACGCTCAGCGTGAGCCTCTCCCCAGGCTGCGGCAGATCCCGGGCAGGTGCTGGGTTCACCTCGACGAGGTGGGGCGCGGCCAGCTGCGGGTGCAGAGTGAGTGTGGTGCCCGCCTCCAAGACGGCCGGGCCGAGTCCCGCAAGCGTGTCCGCCGAGGCACTGTCGAGCGCCGTTACGACATCAAGACCGCCGCGGATGGCGAGATAGCGCCGGACGCCGCGGGTGGCTGTGCCGATCTCGAGTTCGTCCCCGTCAGCCACAGCGAAGGCCTCGCCGAGTTGGGGCTTAAGAACCGTCCCATCGCCGGCGGTGACGGTGATCGTCCCATCGGCTCCAGTGACCGTGGCGACCCCGTCGCCGGTGAACCGCAGCCGGGCCCCGCCGCCGAAGCTCTCAAGCCCGGCCGCGGTCTCGGTATTGCCGACGAGCCGGTTGGCGGTCCGCAGAGCTGTGCGGTCTGCGGCACCGGCACCGGAGACGCCCATCGACGCGAAGCCGGGACGCCCGAGGTCCTGGATAAGCAGCTGCAGGCCGGGCTGGAGCACCTCGAGGGTACGTGCCGATTCGGCGCTCACCTCCGGGACGGACGCAGCAGAGTCCGCACTCACAGTCGCCTCTTCTGCGGTCACGGTCTCCCGCTCGGCGTCGGTGAACTTCACGATCGTGCCGGGCACGAACAGAGCGGGGGGTTGCCGGTCGAGATCCCACAGAGTCGCCTCAGTGCGTCCGATGAGCTGCCACCCACCGGGGGAGGCGCGCGGGTAGACGCCGGTGAATTCGCCGGCCAGGGCCACCGCGCCCACGGGCACACGGGTGCGCGGTGAGGATCGACGAGGAACGTTGAAGAGTTCGTCATCACCGGCGAGGTAGCCGAAGCCTGGGGCGAACCCGGCGAATGCGACCTCCCAAGTCGCGGCCTGGTGGCGGGCGACCACCTCGGCGGGGGAGACGGAGAGGAGGCCGGCCACCTCGGTGAGGTCTTCCCCGTCGTAGGTCACGGGAATGCTGACCTCCCGGGCCGCGGCAGTCGCGGACTCGGCGTGATCGAGACCGCGGATCGCCTGCTCAAGGGCACCTGCCCCGGTTCGGCGCGGATCGAAGCCGATGAGCACGGTCCGGGCGGCCGGGATGAGCTCGACGACTCCGGGAAGATCGGCAGCTTCCAGGCTGTGGTGCACGGTCATCGTCGCGGCCAGGTCCGCGCATTCGACGAGGAGGTGGCGTCGGGAGGCGGTGTGGAAGGTTAGCTCGGTGGTCATTGGCGAAAGGTGTCTTCCGGTTCGTCGGTGATGAACATCTTCCCTGGTGAGTGCGTGATCGCGAACGGCACGCCCGAGGCCTGGATGGCCGCCTGCGGGGTGACTCCGCACGCCCAGAACACGGGAATGTCACCGTCTTCGATGACCGGGGCGTCACCGAAATCGGGGGCGCTCAAGTCGGTGATGCCCAGCTGTGCGGGTTCGCCGATGTGGACGGGGGCACCGTGGACGGCGGGGAAGCGGTCGGTGATGCGCACCGCCTCGGCGACCTGGCTGGCCGGGATCGGACGCATGGACACGACCAGGTTCCCCTTGACGCGACCGGCCGGGGCGCATGCGGTGGAGGTGCGATACATCGGCACATTGCGGTCGGCATCCTGGTGGCGGATCGGGATGCCCGCCTCGGTGAGCCCGTTTTCGAAGGTGAACGAGCAGCCGATGAGGAAGGACACGAGATCCGGGTGGTCCGCCCATGCCTGTGTGGCGTCGGCGACTTCACCAGTGAGCTGACCGTCCTCCCAGATCCGGTACCCGGGGATGTCGCTTCGGATGTCGCTGCCCGGGGCCAGCACGGATTCGACCTGACCGGGTTCGAGGACGTCGATGACCGGGCACGGCTTCGGGTTGCGTTGGGTGAACAGCAGGACGTCGAAGGCCCACTCGGCGGGCACGGAGATGAGATTCGCCTGCACGAGACCCGGCGCCATCCCCGAGGTAGGGCCGGAGAATCCGTCCCGGATGCGGGTGCGAGATTTGGTACCAGCCGCGCGCATCGTCTCCAGTGCAGTGGTTGCTGCGGTAGGTTGCGTGCTCATCATTTCACTCCGGCGAACGCAGCGATCGTCACACCCGAGGATTCGAGGAGCTCTCGTGCGGCCCGAGCCATGTCGATCGAGCCCTGAGAATCTCCGTGGAAGCAGATGGACTGGGCGTCGACGTCGACGAGGCTGCCGTCGATGGCTTCGACCTGTCCGGTCTGGACGAGCCTGAGCACGCGTGCGGCCACGGCTTGCGGGTCGTGCAGCACTGCATTGGGTTCGGTGCGGGCGACCAGAGAGCCATCGGGGTTGTAGGAACGATCGGCGAAGGCCTCGGCCGCGACACTCAGTCCCGCCTCGGCGGCGACTCTGTTGGCCACGCTGCCGGCCAGGCCGAGGAAGACCAGGGAGTCATCGACGGCCTTGACTGCATCGACGACGACCTTGGCCTGCGCCTCGTCGCGGACGATGGCGTTGTAGAGACCGCCGTGAGGTTTGACGTAGGAGACCGAGCCGCCGACTGCGCTGGTCAGGCCCAACAGGGCACCGATCTGGTATTCGACCTGCGCCTGCAGGGTCGCGGCGGGAACGTCGAGGGGCCGGCGGCCGAATCCTTCGTAGTCGTCGTAGCCGGGGTGGGCGCCGATGACGACGCCGCCCTTCGTGGCTGCGGCAAGGGTCTCTCGGATTCCTTGGGGGCTGCCGGCGTGGAAACCGCATGAGACGTTGGCGCTGGAGACCAGGTCCAGCATCGCCGCGTCGTCGCTGACGACGCGGTCGGGGACGTTCTCACCCAGGTCCGAGTTGAGGTCGATGCTCACCGAGCTGGTGGCGTTCGTATCTGTGGCGGTCATTGTCACCCTCCGATTCCGATCATTGCGAAGATGGGGCCGACCGATCCGACGGCCGTGTACCACATCACCAGTGTTGCCGCGGTGCCGATGATCAGCAACCACGTGGGATATTTGTCGACTCGCAGCAGGCGTGGCCTGAACCAGCCGATGTACATGAAGATCGTCAGGCCGATCGGCAGGATGAGTCCGTTGAATCCGCCGACGAAGACGAGCAGGGTCGCCGGTGCTGTTCCGACGATGAGGTAGATGATGAGGGAGACGGTGATGAACGCGACCGTGGCCAGCTGCAGCGGCCATCCCTTCCCGAGGTGTGTGGAGAACGCGGACAGGAATGTCGCCGAGGTGTAGGCGGCCCCGATCACCGAGCTCAGTGCCGCGGCCCAGAAGATGGCGCCGAAGATGCGCATTCCGGCATCGCCGAGGACGGCGGAGAACGCCTGACCGGCAGGGTTGGCGGCCTGACCGCTGAGGTCGAGGGCGACTCCCGAGGCCACGACGCCGAGGATGGCCAGAAACAGGATATAGCGCATGACGCCGGTGACGAGGATGCCTGTGAGCGCCGAGCGCATCACTGAGGGAGCATGCTCCGGTCCGGTCTTGCCCGAGTCGAGGTAGCGGTGGGCTCCCGAGTAGGTGATGTAGCCGCCGACGCTGCCTCCGACGATGGTCGTGATGGTGGCGAAGTTGATGGTGTCGGGCAGGAAGCTCTGCTTGATCGCCTCGCCGACCGGCGGGTCGGAGGCGATCGCGACGATGACGGTGAGGATGATCATTCCGATTCCGAGGACCATGACGACGGTGTCGACGACCTTGCCCGCGCGTTTGAACAGGAAGATTCCGATCGCCAGCACACCGGTGAGCAGGCCGCCGAGCTTCGGGTCGATGCCGAGGAGGGCGTTGAGTCCCAGACCTCCGCCGGCGATGTTGCCGATGTTAAAGGCCAGACCGCCGATGACGATGAGGATCGACAGGAGGATGCCCGTGCCCGGGATGGCGCTCGACGCCAGCTGTGCCGCACGCTTGCCCGAGGACGTGATCATGCGCCACACATTGAGCTGGATGGCGATGTCGATGAGGATCGAGATGAAGATGGCGAAGGCGAAGGCCGCGCCCATCTGGGCGGTGAACGTTGCCGTCTGGGTGATGAACCCGGGGCCGATGGCCGAGGTGGCCATGAGGAAGATCGCGCCCAGGATCGCACTGCGGCTGACCTTGACCGAGGACTTCGCCGCCTGGTCATCGGGCGCCTGGTTGTGCGGCGTCTGTTCTTGTGGCTGTGACATGGGGTCTCCAAGTTGCCTGGAATGTGGTCCGCCTGCCGATGCGATAGGGGCCAGCCACGGTGGTGGTCCGCATCACTATCGAAGAAGCGTTAGACAATCTAGCATGGATTGTTCAACAAGAATAGAGCTAGGTCACATTTCAGGACTGAAGCTGTTCTCGCAAATCTGGGCTATTTGTTGCCGCGATCACTAGGATGGAACTGTGAATCACGAATCGTCCCTGGTCAATCGGCTCACCGACCGTCTCATTGCCGGCGAGCTGCGTCCCGGCGCCCGCCTGTCCGAAGCCGCCTTGGCGAAGGAATTCGACGTCTCCCGGAACACATTGCGTGAGGCCTTCCGTGTGTTGGGGGAGCAGGGGCTGGTCAATCACATTCCGCATCGCGGAGTCTCGGTGGCCTCGCCGAACACTTCGGACGTCATCGATATCTACCGGGTGCGGCGACACATCGAATGCTCTGTGCTCGAGAACGCTCCGAAGAACCACCCGGGCGCCGAGGAGATGCGCCGGGCCGTCGAGGCTGCGCACACGGCTGCGGCCGCCGATGATTGGTTGCAGGTGGGGACACTGAATATGTCCTTCCACAATGCCGTGGTCTCATTGTCGGACAGCTCGCGCCTGATGCGCTCATTCGGGAATGTGCTGGCCGAGCTGCGCCTGGCCTTCCTCAAAGTCGAGGTCCTCGACTTTCTTCATGCGCCGTTCGTCGAACGCAATCAAGAGGTCCTCGACGCCTACCTCAATGAGAGCCCGAGGGCGGCGGCGGCGAAGCTCGGTGCCTACCTCGGTGACTCCGAACGTCAGGTCCTCGGCGCATATGCGCGCGCAGGCCAGGCCTGAGCGCGCGGATCTCGGCACAGGGGCCGTTGAGGCCCGACTGCTAGACTGAGAGCGACGTGTTTGTGCAAATTGCATACGCCCATGTCGGCCCAGAGCCTGCATGTCTAACGGCAGATCAGACAGTGGTCGATCTGCAAGGAGTGCGCAATGAAGTATGCACCATATCTCTGTCCCGACTGCTACGGCCGTCTCATCGACACAGCCGCTGCTGCGGAACCCGGTGACGGAGCCAACTTGAACCCCATGCTTGAGTGCGCAGACGGCTGCGGCGTTTCGGAGAATGCTCTGAAGCCGTATAGAACCCGAATGAATGGCAGGGCCCGAGCAGCAGGCAGGGCACCGGTCCGACCTGCAGCTAAGATACCGGCTCGGCGCCAGCGCTAGCGGCTACACTCGAGCGGCTGCGTGCCACAGGAGACAAACAAGAAACCGCCGTTCGGATGTTCCGAACGGCGGCTTCTTGGCTGTGGTGCACCCCCCGGGACTTGAACCCGGAACCCACTGATTAAGAGTCAGTTGCTCTACCAATTGAGCTAGAGGTGCGAGCTGCGCTTGTCGCGCAACGAGAATTAATATTACTCAGGTTGCCAGGGTTCTTGCAAACTGAGAACCACTCATTTGAGGTTTTGTGAGGTAGCTCGCATACCTGCAGGTCAGAGGTACATCCCGGATCTCGATTGTTCCGGTGGCTCCGAGATCGCGTGAATGTCGCGCTCACGCAGGAGCACGTACGCGTTCCCCTCGAGCTCCACCTCGGCGAGCTCCTCAGGATCGTAGAGGACGGTATCGCCGAGGTTGGCCTGCCGAACGTGTGGGCCGGCCGCGACGACCTTGCCCCACACGAGACGCTTCCCCATGCTGGCGGTTGCTGGGATGACGATCCCGGCCGAGGATTTGCGCTCCCCGGCCTCTTCGCCCGGATCCAGAAGGAGCCGGTCGTGCAGCATGCGGATGGGCAGGCTGGCTTCAGCCACGCTTGCTGCGGCCGGAGACGCCCACGATCAGTGCGGCCACGCCGAGGACGACGCCGACGCCGAGTGCAACTGCTTCGGGCTTGACCGAGCCTGAGTCCTCGTCGACGACGGTGTACTTTGCCTTGTTCGTGGCGCGAGTGGCCAGCACCTTCGGGTGGACACGGCCCACAAGTTCATCGATGTTGTCCGCGATGCGCTCTTCGCGCAGGCGAATCGATTCCGCCAGCTGGCTGGGTGACGCTGAGTCGACGGTCACATCTGAGGTGTAGACATTGTCAGTCATCGGGGCAGGTCCTCCGGGTCGAGAATACATTCATGCACGTGACGGGGTGCCAGCGTGCCTCGTGTCAAGCTTAACCGCTTGATTCTCCCAGTGTCAGATATTGACCGCGGAGAGCCTGAAAGTCACCACTTCAACCTTCGCGTCCTCGGGCATGGTCGGATAGTGATCGCGCAGATTGGCGATATAGCCGGCGACGCTCGACCCGGTCTTCAGCTGGAGGATCTGTGGTGTCAGCTCGCTCAATCGATGAGTGTGCACCGCGGTGATGTCGATGGGCAGTGGGCCGTGGTCGGTGTGCTCGAAGTAGGCCAGGGCGGGACCTGTTGTGTGGGATTCGCCCCAGCGCACAGTCAGGGTCTTCTTCGCCGAGGTGGTCGCTTCGTAATACCGAGGATGAAACCTCAGGAGGCGCTGGGGCGCCGAATCCGGTTGACGGTAGTAATGGGGGAGGAGCGCGGAGATCGGAGCGATATCGGCAGACGCCGTAGAGCCCGATCCGGGGATGGCGACGAGGGCGTCGGGGTGCAGGTCGAGAATGACCTGACGGCACCGGCCACAGGGTGACAGGAGTCCCCGACCGCCATCGCCGGCCGCCGCGATTGTGACGAGGGGTCCTGCTTCGGCCGCTGCCGCAGTGCCGATGGCGACGAGCTCGGCGCAGGGACCACCGGTGAAGTGGTGGACGTTGACGCCGGTATGGATGCGACCGTGGGTGTCCATGACGGCCGCGGCCACCGTGTGGTTCTCATTGGTGCCCAGCCTGGCTGCCAGAGATTCGGCGACGGCGACGACCTGGAATTCAGAATCGTAGAGGTCCATGCTGCGATCTTAGGGCAGCAACAGGCCTGAGAACCGGTCTTCGGTGAAGACGGTTCGGGTCTGAGACGGCTCAGTTCTGCTTGTTGCGGCGTCCGACGAGCCAGATGATGAAGCCGACTGCGGCCATGCCGGAGGCTGCCAGGATGAAGACCGGCCACGAGCTCGCGATCGTTGACACAATCGACTCACCGAAGGAGGTAGATGGCGGTTTGTCGCTGCGCGGCTCCGGTGTGTCGCCTCCGGTGATGAGGTCAGTGTCATCATCGGGCGCCGGTGTATCGGGGTTCTGTGGGACGGGATCCGAATAGTCAGGAGGAGGGGACTCGCCGTTCCCTGGCATCCAATCGTCGCCGACGTCTCCAGGGATCTCATCGCGTGTATCGGAGGAACCGTTGCCGGTCTCAGGATCAGGGGTGGTGTCCTTACCGTCTGGTCCTCTGCCGCCCGAGGTTGTTCCGGAGCCGTTCTTGTCGGCTGAGTCTTTGTCGTCCTTGCCGCCGTCTTTGTTCGAGCTGCCGTCGTTATCGGCATCTCCTACGCTGTCGGACTTGCCGGAATCAGAGTCGGAGTCGGATCCGTCCGAGGATGACGAGGAGTTCGAATCAGAGTTCTTCTTGGAAGAGTCAGCGTCTGACGATGACGAAGCGTCGGCGTCTTTCGAATCAGCTTTCGCGGAGTCCGAGGATTTGGAGTCAGAGGAGGCCTTCGACGAGGAATTGCTGTCCGAGTCAGATGGGGTGTTGCCGTCTGCGGAGCTGGACGAATTCGCCTTATTGCCATTCTTCGAGGCTGTGGCGTCCTTCGAGTCTGCGTCGGAGTTCGCGCCGTCAGCGCCGGTATCGGAGCTGGCCGTGTTGTCTGTGTCTTCAGAGGCCCCGGCATTGTCACTAGCCATGCCGCCAGTGTTGTCATCGGTTCCGTTGCTTCCAGCATCATCATCGGGATCTGGAGGATACGTCTCGCCGTCTTCTACGGTGATGTCCTCTCCATCTGAAGTGAAGGTCCACGCCGGTTCGGGAGCGTCTTCGAATTCCTCGAACTTCATCGGCGCTTTGCTCGGATCCTCGGCGTCTATTACATATCCCTCATCGTTAAACGAGTACTTATCGGGTGCGGCAGCGGCAGTAGCATCCGGAAGAGGATTTCCGCTGTCGTCCGTACCGGCGTTTGACTCGGCGCCAGTAGCCGTCGAATCGGAAGAACCGTTCGAGCCACTACCGTTTTGGGTAGGCCAGCGTATGGCGCTTTCATCCTTGGGAGGACCATCGAATTCCGCGCCCACCCAGCTCTTCGGCATGCTTCCGGAATTATTATCCGGCGTCTTTAGCTTAAGAGTCTTCTTTTCTTGTTTGGGGTCCTGCTTGCCGTCACCCCAGGTCGCTACCAACGACTCAGCAGTCTTACATGGAGGGTCACCGTCGGTGAATTCTTTTGGGGGGTCGCAGGCCTCATCTTTGGCCTCGTCGTCGTTGTCGTCGGGCTCGTCGGACTCCTTGGGGCCGTTGACGTTGCCATCATCCGCTGCAGGTTCAGCATTCTTACCGCCGGTTGAGTCTCCAGCCTCCGTGCCGTCGTTCCCAGGCGTGGAAGTACTTGTTTCCGCCTCGGCAGAATTCGTGAGGCTCGCGTGCGCAGGAGCAATTGTGCCGGCGAAGGGGAGGAATATCAGGGCAAGCGCAGTGCCGAGGGCGGCCGCTGTGCGGCTGAACTCGTGTGTAGCTGGCACTGTGTTCCTTCGCGGTGGGGACTCCGGCATCAAACGTACAAGGGGACATGGCAGACAGGCACGTCGCTGTCCATCCTAATGGCTACGCCAAGGGTGAGAAAGTCATAGCCTATTTTTCGCTCGTGTCGGACGTCTTCTCATAAGCGCGAATCGTCGAATCTTTCCCGTCGACGATGGCCGTGCCGCCGTTGTCGGTCAGCGCCAACAGGTTCGTATCTGTGCGATAGGCGTGCTTGCCTGCCAGCAGGCAGGAGTCGTCGTTGTCGACGGTGCAGGGGACGATTGTGCCGCGCGGTTCCGACAGGTGGATGTCTTTGCTGGAGGTGTCCATGAGCAGCAGTCCGCTTTCCAGGTCGAAGAGGTACGGGCCGATGTAGGCACGTTTCCCGCCCTGGCCGCGCACCCATGACATCTCGCCGACGATGTCGGTCGTCGTGGTCACGGTCGACAGGATCGAACCGTCTTCCAGGGAATGGACGACGAGCTGAATGCGGTGACCGGAGTTTGTCGATGCTCCCTGCTCGCCCCACAGTGTGACCGCTTTGCCGTGGCCGGCGGAGACCCATTTGATGATTTGGAGTTCATCAGAGGGTGTTTCGAGCTTGACGGACCGTTCGTCACCGGACTTGATGTTCTTCGCCTTCACCGGCCCGTTCCAGTCGGAACTGATGAGCTCGTCGTTCTCGATCGCCATCGGCGTTGATCCTGATTCGGGAGTCGGAACATTCACGAGTCCATCGACGCCGAACGTGGACAGGCGATTGCCCGACTTGATGAGGACACTCTTGCCCGCCGATGTGATTCGAGCTTTCTCCGGCAGCTGGTAGGTCTTGGTCTTCTTCTCGCCGTCGATGAGTGCCTCAGCCGTGTTGCCGGCTTGCCACAGCAGTGCGGGTTTGCCGTCGATGGTCGTGTCGACGGCGAAGGTCGGGGCTTGGCTGGTCTTTCCCGAGTAGCGGGTCTTGCCCGTCGCGGAGTCGAGTACTTCGAGCTTGCCGCCGTCGACGACGAGCACACCACGATCGGAGGCGGTCACCGAGGCGTCCTTGGGGATCTTCGTTTCCCACTTCGGGGAGTTGTCGAAGCCGGGGACGACGTCTTCGGTTTTGTCGACCGAGAGTTCGGAGGCCGGGTTGATCTGCTCTTCCGATTCGATCGTCTGCGGTGAATCCTGGGAGCCGGCGGGGACGATGTTCGGGATCACGAACGCCCCGATCATCAGGATCACGATGCCGATGAGCACGAGGCCGGGCACGGTGATCTTCTTCAGCCGCTGCGGTCGACTGTGCTGAGAGCGCTTGTGGTGCGGGGCATGCTTACGCACCCGTGTGCGCTTGACCGTCGGAGCGTTGGGAGCGGCCGGCCCGGAGAAGGGGGTGCCCAGGGGATAGTCATCCCCGTCGTCTGCCTCGGCACCGGGCTGGTTCTGAAGTGACGTCTGCGAGTCGGCAGAGGTGGTGTCCATCGCCGAGGTGGTCGTGGCCTCGTCTGCTGATGTGTCCCCGTTCGCCGCGGCAGGTGCCGCGGAGGCAGAAGATTCCGGAGGGGACTCGGGAGGCGAGGTCGGTGATGCGGACGCAGCGGGGGCGATCTTGCCGGTCTCGTCTAAGAGGACGTCGACTTCCTGCTTGCCATCGTCGATGGTCACAGGCACTTGGGTCGCAGTTTCCCTAGCGTAGTCGCCAAGGTAGGTCATGGCCTGTCCTGTGTCAGAGTAGCGACTCGTCGCCCCGTTGAGGGTGAGATAGGTGAACCCGTCTTGAGAGACGGAGATCAGCGCACGAGCCATGTACAGGGTTCCTTGAACGATATTGAGGGTGGGACCGTGACAATACTAATGAATCCGAACGGGTGCTCCTACCGTTTTTCCGAAACCGTTATACATCGCTACTGAATCGTTGCACGTCAGGAGATCTGTGTCTCATTGTGCACCATATGCGCTGTGAGTTTGCCCGGGTGCCTCAGTGAGGTTAGGATGTATCTTGCTGTCTGCGCCTCGGTGCAGCGCATGTGGTGGGTATAGCTCAGCTGGTAGAGCGCCGCGTTGTGGTCGCGGATGTCGCGGGTTCAAGTCCCGTTACTCACCCCGATGAAATTGCCCCGCGATCCTCTAGAAATAGCGGATCGCGGGGCTTTTCTTATTCCCCGACATTGCTTCTGCCCAAGTTTCATTTCGCGGGCACGGTTCAGCGCCTCGGCAACGACGGTCAGATCCTCGTCCCACAAATCTGCATACGTGTCCAAGGTCATCGCGGCTGAGGCGTGGCCCAGCATCCGTTGGATCGCCTTCACGTTCGCCCCGGACTGCACGGCTAAGGATGCCGCCGTGTGCCGGAAGTCGTGAGGCGTGATCGAGGCGGGCACGCCGGCCGATTCTTTCCCTCGCTTGAACCACCGTTCGCGCGATCGGGCGTGTCGCAGGAACCCTCCCCGTGGCGCCGGGAACAGAAGGTCATCCGGCCCCTTGCCCTCGACCTGATCAGCCATGAGATCATCGAGGAAGGCCGGGTATTCGACCTCTCGCAACTCGTGCGTCTTCGGGGTTTGCACGTGGTGCTTTCCCTTCACGTATACGGCGTTCTCGACGATGCGTAGGCGCCGGCGTCCAGTGTCGGTTCGGGCGATCGTTGATCCGGCCATCTCGCCCCAGCGCAGGCCCGTGTAGCAGGCCGTGTAGACCAGGCAGTCGCGCCCGTTCGACCCCTCGGCGAACTTCGCCACCTGCTCATGCGTCATATAGATATGCTCGGTCCTCCGGCGCTTCGGGAGGTTGTCGAGGTCAGCGGCAGGATTGACAGGTATGAGGCGGTCGCGCATTGCGTCACCCAGGATCCCGAGCAGGGCACCATGGGCACGAAGCACGACTGTCGGGGAGCGGGTCTTCGACATGGCTGCCACCCAGTCAGCGACGGCGGTGCGTTTCACATCTGCAACTCGCACGTTCTGCCACACGGGAAGCACGTGAATCCGCAGCGCCTGCTCGAGTCCGGTGCTTGTGGTGATCTTGAGGTGGGACTGTCGTGCCCGCCATGGTTCTGCAAGCTCGCCGACTGTTACCTTCCCCTGGGTCGGGTCAATGTAGGTGCCTTCGAGTTTGGAGACCTCGACCGTGTTGAGAAAGATCTGAGCCTCCCGCTTTGTCTTGAATCCACGTCGGTCCGTGTGCTTCCGGTCTGGCTTGACGTACCTGACCCGGTACCTGCGACCTTTTTTGGTCTCGTAGTGTTCAATACTGGCCATGGTCTATCCGTTCCGCGCTTGTCCGATCAGTCGGAGCAGCACCTTCTCGTGAGGATGCAAGAACCGCAGCCGGTCTTCGAGCACCTCGGGTATGACATTGAGCTCGTCGGCAGTTTCATGGGCTGTGTGTGCCCACCGGAAGACGTCGACGAGAGCATCCCAGTCGATGAGTTTCCTGGCGGTCAGTCGGCGTGCCGCGGCCTCTTCTTTTGGGTCGTCACAGTTCGTGTGCCCTGACCGACAACCCGGCTACGAAGCGCACCACGTGCTCATCGAAGACGGCGCGGAAGATCGCAAAAGCTCTCAAGGTACCAGCCGACCGTATTTTTTTGTTCGAACTGTGTACTGTGACGCGAGCAGAGTGCACTCATGAACTGGCACGACAAGGTTCCGAAGCCCACGAACTACGACCAGATGGTCAAAGCGTTCGAGAAGATCGCCCACGACCTGCGCGCCCAGGGCATCGACCCCACGAACGAAGACATCCTCAAGGAGAACGCCAGACGAACCCGAGAGGCCGACGCACGCAGGAGGAACGCGGCATGAGCATCATCGACGAGATTCTCGCATCGGGTCGGTACACGGGCAGGCGCGGACGGGAATGGTGGACGCCGTGGGACAAGCCGCCCGGCGAACCACGCTATTGGGTGTCCGGCCTGCCAGGCGGGGATGACCGAATCATCGATCATGCAGAGATGCGCCTGTTGATCGAACGCGACATGCACAGGGGCGAATGCCGGGGGATGGTCAGTTGCCCCGACCATCCAGTGCCACGTGTCCTCGCCAACGAAGGGTGGGGACTCGGTGACGGCGTAGAGTTCTTCGCGATCCCGCCCCACGGATATTGCCGGGCCGGAGACTTCCACCGCACCCTCCCCGAAGCCATGGACGCTGCCCGAGCATTGGCGGTCGAATCATGATCCCGCTCATCATCACCGCCACGATCATCCCCGCCGCCGTCTGGGCCGCCGTAGCCCTCGAACCACACGTGGAGTCATGGGCGACACGAAGATGGCTGGAAGAGGCGCACAGGGCCTCCGGTGGAACCTCAAACACCGACAATCCCAAACCCGAACCTCACGCAACCTCACCAAACGTTGGAGCCGAAACCGAACCTCACCAACCGCGTGTCAGGACTGGGAAAAGTCCCGTAGGTGAGGACAAGCTACGACCATGAGAAAGACATGTGACCGCAGCCAAGACGTGATGGCCCTGCGGCGTCGACAGTCGTTAGAGGTTCAGTTCCTCGGCGACCTCGGCGGGCATGACTACGATCGTAATGCCCGCTATGCCCATGACGACCCCGACGAACTTTTCGCCGGCGTCGATGGGCTTCGCGAGACGCCGAGCAAACCCCCGGTTGACGTAACCGTAGATGTGTTTCGAACTGGGGCGGGCGACAGCAATCGCGTTGGGATCGTACTTGTTCTTAGGCTCCCTGCGAAGGTCAATATGATCGCCAACTTTCAGCCGTGCGGCGGGGTAGTTTTTCCACCCTCGAACGTTCAGGTAGAAGATTCCGAGTCTTGCCAGCGCCAGGTTGCCGGGGGAGGGCTGCTTACCAGACTCTTCACTCACGAATCGGAACTCACCCTCGCGGCGCTCAATTCGGAAGGCGAGTGTTCCAGTGGGGTCACGAACCAGTTCGGAATCAGCTTCTTCTTTCGAGAGCCACGTTTCGCTGATCGAAGTGCTGCTATTGGTCTGATCGGAGATGTCCGGTGCAACGGTGTCGGTGTCGACGGGCTGTTGAGGACTCGATGGCGCGAGGAATTTCGCCGCCAACCAGCATATGAGGGCAATGCCCAGAAGGATGCCGACTACTACCCACATGAGGAGACCTCCGTGTCTACCGTTTCCAGAACTTTAACCGAAGAGTCTCGGGAGCAGAAGCAATGAACTGGGACGAGAAGGCAGCAGCGAGAGCTTACGAACGCGCCGTAAGCGACGAGCAAGGAAGTTGGTTCGAGGAAGGGGCGGCATGGCAACGATCCGCCCTGGAAACGCCAGAATCAGTAGACAGAGCGGCTGAAGCGATCTGGGAACGCAACCACGGGCCCGCAGAGAAGCCCGTCACCTGGGAAACGACGCTCGAAGAAATTCGGGAATTATGGCGAGAAGACGCCCGTGCAGTAATTGCCGCACTGAACCAGGGGAAATGGTGACCATAAACGACTACAACACCCGCCGCTACGGGCCCGGCACGAACCGCCACTGGTGGGGCATCGCGCACCGACGCTGGCTGCTCAACAGTGGACGATACGTGCGGTCAGGGGAACAACGCAGCGCACGAGCAGGGATGCCGGCAGGATTCAGGATGATCGGTGAACATGGCCCCGAACTGGTCAACTTTCGACCCCACCATCGTGGCTCCGCGATCGGCATGGGAGACCAGCACTGGCCAGGACGCGGGTGCGAATGAAACGCCTACTGCGTCGCTTGTTCAAGCAGAAGCACGCCAATGGCGGTCACATTGGCAACCCGGCGGAGGACGACAGCATCCCGATCGTCCTCCGCGAGAGATAGAATTCGGGTATGCGTCTGGCGAATATACGACAATATATTTTCTCAAAACACTGTCATCCGATCAGTGCCTGGAGCCGGCTAATTACGACCCCATTGCTCCTAGTGCCCGCGTGGAAACGTGACCCTTTGCAGACCGCAGGGGTGGCAGCGTGGTTCGCTGTGAACCCTGTTATGACTCCCGCGCCAAAACATCACCGTGCCTTTGCAACACGAGCGATGCTTGGAGAGGAACTATGGTCAGCTGAGCCTGCCAGCGATCGCACACTCATCGGTATCAACGCCGTGGGCACGATCGTTTTGGGGACTGCGATGATCGCGGCGTGGAAGCGCCGTCCTGTACCCGCTGCGATCGCGATCGCTTCATCGATGGTGATGACACTTGTCTCGTGGCAACGATATGCGGCGATATTCGACCGTCAGAGCTGAGACTGCCTTTCAGGACTCAGGTGATTGGTGATCGACCTTTCGTCACTAAACCCTGCATCAGTCCCCAAGACCAGCGGCCCGACGCAGGACCCAAATACGGGTGGAAGGTCATCTGGGAGGCTGGGCCGGAACTGGTGAACCTAAGTATCGTCCACCCGAAAGACCCAGGCCGTTAGTAGTCGTAACGTCTGTAGTAAGGTCCCGGGTATGGACGAACTGCAAGACCCTGCGTGTCAGGGTGAGTTGAGTCCACCGGTTCATAGCAAGTCCGCCTTCGCA